>WJIN01000250.1 GCA_014730295.1 Promethearchaeota archaeon
GTCTAAGATTTTGATGAGATGGGAAAACTCATAAGAGGAGGGTAATTTCAGCTCGAGATCTTTTATGGTTTGTGTGATTTCCGAAGAGAGTTCTTTGAGGGCTTTAAATTTTAGTCGTAACTCGTTTGGCGAAGAATGGTTGATTTGTTTCTCCAGCTTCTTTAATTTATCCGCGAGCGTTTTTTTCTTCTTTCTTAATTGAGAGATCTTATATAAAATATGCAATGGTTCGAATTCATTTTGCTTTTTCAATTGGTTAAGAGCTTCGACAACTTGCGAATACATACTTCTAAGGGTTTTTTTTAATAGGGTAGCATCTGAATACTTAAAAATAAAAAAATTGCAAAAACCGAGGTTGCATTTTTTGTTTATAATATGAAATCTTATCACTAAAAAACTAAAAAAAATATCAAAATATAAATAATTTAGGATTGGAGTATATTACATATTAACTCCATATATTTTGTCTTTGGTTTCACGTACACCAAGATACATATAAAGCTTGCCATTCATGTCGTTTACGCTCTCCATCTTTCGCTTTGCGATATCTAATTCATCTCTAGTCACATCACGTCCGCCTAACCCAACGATAAAACTTCTGAATAAGGTTCCTAACGAATAGAGCGCCGATGCGATTGACATTGAAAACGGTGGCAACATTCCATTTAGCGAATCGGACTTTTCTAGGATGATTAATTTCTCTAAGCCGTAGTCCTCAACGATTTTTCGCAATTTTTCATACGGAAATGGTCGGAATGCTCGAATCTTGATAAGTCCTACATCGGGATTTTTGGTCATCCAACTGATTATATTTCCGCACATTGAGCCCATCGTTACAAACGCCATCTTCGAGGAATTATCCAAATTATAGGTTTCGATCAAATTATATTCCCTTCCAGTGGCTTTTTCAAATCTATCAAACGCATCCTCCATAATACCCAATACGGGTTCTTTATCCACGTCAAGACTTTTACGGAATTCCATAAAATAACTGGGTGTAACTATCCCGCCCCACGTACCGGGTTTTTTGGGAGTAATTCGATGTCGTGGTTTTTTAGGAGTTAATTTCCGCACTGTTTCATCCGGAATTAAGGTAACATTTTGGACAGAATGAGAGATAATAAATCCATCATGAACAAACATGGTTGGAAACAATGAATCTTCAGAAATCATCACGGATAAAATCGCCGCATCATACGTCTCTTGTACATTTTCAGATACAATACAATTCCATCCGATTTCCGAATTAGTTTCTGTAAATTCCCATGTATTCCAAATCGATAAGTTAGGTGAGTTAAATGCTCGCGCACTTATCATCATCGTCAAGGGTACTCTCCAACCGACTGCCATCGGAAGAGCTTCAGTCATCAATAAAAAGCCTTGGGATGCTGTTGCTGTGAAAGTCCGTGCTCCTGCTGCGCATGCCGCGGTAGAATAGCTCATCGCTGCCAATTCAGATTCAACATTAATGAATGCTGCTTCTAATCGCCCTTGATGGACAACATCAGATAATCCTTCTACAGATTGGGTCTGGGGGGTAATAGGAAATGCACAGACTACATCGGGATCCGTTTGGGTGACCGCTCCCGCTACCGCGTAGTTCCCAATCATCGTGGTCTTAATCGGCTCTTTAATTTCCTTAAAAAATATCTTCATAGGTTCGATACTCATCTTTTAGCTTGCCTCCTTTGCTTCTTCTTCAGGCGCAGCACACGATGCTGGCCCTTGTTTTAATCTTTTTGAAATTGCATTTACGGGACAGACTTCTAAACAATTTTGACATGATTTACAGTGTTGTTTATCAATCCCTACCATATGGTATTTACCGTCATCACCTTTCTCACGTAAAATCGCAAAATCAGGGCAAATAAACCAGCATTGGGCACAATCTGTACATGTTTCTTCATCCCAAATAATCTCATATTCCCCCCATGAGCCAGTATTGACTTGATCGCTGCCGACTTTTATAACACTTTCATCACAATACCACACTCCAGCTTTATCTACTTCAGTATAGCCTGGTAATCCTAACTCGACTTGCTGCCAATCGATTTTTGTATCCAACGTAAAGTCGATATCTTTCCCAATTTCATACACACATGTCTCTTCAATGGCTTGTTCAATGGCTTCAATATTTTTTGCCGCGATGCTATCTTTAAACCGACGCATAACCGCTTCGGATAATTCTTCAAATGAAAAGAGATGGGAAACACGAACTAATGCCCCTAAAATGATGGTATTGGTAATATTTCGTCCTAAAACTTCCAGTGCGATTCGTGTTGCATCTATTGTCGCCACATTTATATCCTCTCGCCCCGCAATATCTTGTATTTCTTTCTGGTTCATAGTTGTATTCACAATTAACCAACCGCCTTCAGGAACTCCTGCTGTTATATCCACTTCGGTGAGAAGTGAAGGATCTAATACTGAGACGAAATGGGGTGCATATACTTGCTCATTAGAGCGGATAAGGTCGTCATTTAAGCTAAGTCGGACATAACTTTCCGTTGGGCTACCCATCCGTTCTGCGCCAAATCTTGGTTGGCAGATACCGTATCCATAAAATGCTTCGACGCATAAATTTGATGCTGTAACACCGCCTTGACCGCCTCTCGCATGAAAACGTAAATTAACGCAATTTTCCTTTAAAATTTCTTTCATTTCATTTCTATCGTACATAGTTATCACAAAAATTTTTACTTCTGTTAAATTCGTTCTATATTGTAATATTTTGAAAAATTTAAAATTTGTATATTTTTTTCATTAATATTAAACAAATGTATAATCAATTACATAAAGGATATTACAAAAAAAGCATTTTGTGTATGATTTTTTGAAAAAAGTAAGGAGATAGTTCCAGATTCCTGAACATATTTCAACATATAATACTATTTGATGGGGGTGAGCTAAAAATATTTTCATCTATTTTTCTGAGGTATTTTCATTATCCACTGCTTTAACATAATCTGGTTTAAATGAAGTGCGTAGCATATTTGAATTCCCCGACGAGATGATTTTCCCATTCGTGTCATAAATCTCGGCTGTGGCGTGGAGGATATTTCTGCCTTCTCGTTTAATCTTCGCTATGACCTTTACCTTCTCCCCCACTTTAACCTTTCCCAAATAATCAACGTGAAAATCTATGGTAATTGGGAAACCTTCATAACCCAAGGTGGCAGTGGTCATTCCAATGGTATCGTCCATCATCCCGCACTGCATCCCTCCATGAAGGAGTCCTGTGGGGTTTGCCATCTCGGGTCTTACTTTAAATTCAATCTCAACTAACCCGCGTTCTGCGCGACTGATTTGACCATTTAACCATTGAGAAAAAGGAGGTATAGATGGGAAATTCCCGATATTTTTCCCCTTAGCAGCATTAAAAAGTTTGATCACACGTTTGGATCTTTGGTTGATTTCTTGGTCCTTTTCCTCCATAGGTAATCTCACTCTGATTCGAAATAATTGTTCATAGTAGTTTATGTTTACATTTCAAATATTTTGTTATAATTTATAAAATCCGAATAAGATAATGTGCGTGAAAAGAGTATAGCAACTTTGAAAAATTCTTATATTTAAGATTGATTCATTCACAAACTTTATGAGTCATACTATTTACTTTTCATTACAAATAGGTATGGATTTACATATTTGGAAGATTTTTTATTTATTAGACCTTTTATTTTTTCAGATATGAACAAAAAAGCTTTAGTTGTTACTATTGTCGCAATAATAGTAATCGCGAGTGTGGTTGGGGTATTGCTTTTTATTGATTGGGATAATGGAAATACTATTTACCCCCATTTTTTTCAGACCCAAGAGAATCAAATGTTCTATTATTCTTCTTTTGCTGTCGATGATGATGGAAATCTCTATATTGGAACGTCTCATAAACAATATTGGCAAATTGAAGGGGGGGAATGGTCGGAAAATTATTATCTCTATTCATTTTATTCAAACAACACTAAGAGATGGGAATTTGCTACTGACAATTCAGAGCTTATTAAAGGAGGACCCGTAGTTCATCCAGATGGATTAATTATTTTTGTAACAGAAGCAATGAGTTCAATATATGATTCATTACCCAACGCAACATATAATAAGTTATATGCCTTAAATATGAATGATGGAACTCTAAATTGGACATCAGATCCTTTAACTGAAGATATCAATGATAGTCCATGGGGTCCAAATTGTCTGAATCCTGCTATTGACTTGAATGGACATATATATTTTCAGAGCCAAGATAATGTCACTTCATTCTACAAAAACGGCACAATGAGATGGTACAATGATTCTTTAACAGTCGCTTTTGATTCTGCCGGATCTCCATCCATTTTCAACGATACTGTTTACTTTCCGTCTGGTGGAGACAGTAAAATTTCAATCTCTGCCTTTTATACGAATGGAACTTATAAATGGAAATACGAAATTAATTCTGACTGTTTCCGCTTTAATATGATCACGATTAATAATAATGGGTTAATATATGCCGGAACTGACGGTAATGATTTCTATATTATTAATCCTGATGGAACTCTAAATAAGACATATACAATTCCAACCTCAAATGCAAAAGTGCGAGGAAATGTTGCAATAGATTCCGATGGAACCATTTTTCTTGGAACTAAAAATGATCAAAACTCTGAATTCTATGCTCTGGATACAAGTGGGACAGAAGTATCGGTTAAATGGAAATATAATGAACCGCTTAAAGATGTATATTCTTCTCCCACCATCGCAAATGATAGTTCTGTATTTTTCGCTACTGAAGATCGTAAAGTGTTCCGTGTGAATAAACAAAATGGAAACTTAGTCAATAGTTATGAAGTAGAAAGAGATATAACATGGTGTTCGTGTACGTTCGATGACGATGGTACACTTTATATCGGTGATATGGGAGGCTATTTATATGCTATTGAACTTGGGAATATTGGATTGGAAGATACTCCGTGGCCTTGTTTAGGCGCTAGTTTTAAAAGAACCCGATACCAAAGTCCAGCATAACTATTTACAATTCTATAATATTTTTTTTTATTTTTCTTATAATTCAACAAAATGATGATATATTTTACGTAAGTAATGATGTAAGAATTTCCGTAAAATATAAAGTATTTTTAGTGCTAAGAACAAATATTGTTTACAAATAATTATGGATAGTAAAAAAAAATAAAAGTGAAATAGATAAAACTAAAGTGAAGTAAATGGAAGGACAAATTACATTTGAAGATTTAGAGTTAGAATTTGGATTTTCATGCATGCCCGAACGGTTGCACTATTTTAGTAAAGAGGAAAATGAATTTCGAATGGAAGTACGAGATTGGTGTAAGGAAAACGTCGCACCTGTCGTTGAAAAAATCGATAGAGAGAGGAACAAGAAGTTAGCAGTAGAAACATTACAAAAAATGCCCTATTTGGATATTATCATCCCTAAAGAGGCGGGTGGTCTTGGAAAAGGCATTTTATATCGAATTATTTTTGGAGAGGAATTAACCGCTTACAGCTATGCGTTGGCAAGTATATTTGGAGCCTCTTCATGCCTTTATGCGGGACCCATTATCGAATACGGAACGCCCGAACAAAAAAATAAATACCTCTCTGGTATTGCGGACGGGACTAAACTCGGCGCGATAGGTATTACGGAGCCAACAGGAGGATCCGATGCGGTAGGCGGGATGAGGTTATCTGCGAAAAAAAAGGGAGAAAACTATGTATTAAATGGTGAAAAGTGTTTTATTACGAACGGAAGCTTTGCCGACTATATTTTACTCTATGGGATTACAAATGACCAAGTAAAACCTCATCAAGGGATGACAGCCTTTATTTTCGAAACTGACACGCCAGGCTTCGAAGTGGTTAAAGATTACAAGCATATGGGACGTAGAGGGATGCCAAACTCCTATTTAAAATTTAATAATTGCGAAGTTCCTGCCGAAAACGTGCTCTATCAAGAAAATGAAGGTTTAGAGGTTTTAATGTTCGGATTAGACGGAGAAAGAACCTTTACTGCGTCTCAATATCTCGGACTGGGAAGAAGCGCATTTGAGGTCGCATATAAGTATGCCAATAGGCGAGAGCAATTTAAAAAACCTTTATCTCGTTTTGAAGGGATTTCTTTTAAGATTAGCGAGATGTTTATGTCGATTGAATTAAATAGGATGGCTGTCACTCAAATAGCTAGAATGTTAGATGATGAGAAATATTGTCGGGCTTCAGTCGCAGCAATAAAAGCTCGTCTAGCAGATGATACAGTCAAGATTACTCAAGAAGCAATCCAAGTCACTGGAGGAATAGGTTATTCTGAAGAATATCCATTAGAAAGATATTATCGTGATGCAAAAGTAGGACAAATATCGGCAGGTACCGCAGAAATTATGAGATATTTAATTTCAAGGGAATTGCCAAGGATGTGGGGGGAATAAAGAGGTGATATGATGAGCGAAAAATTAAACTTAATTAGCAAAGCAAATGTCGCAATTTTGAAGCTGAATGATCCAGAGAACTATAATCCATTAAACAAAGAAATGGCAAAAAACTTGCTAAACAAGTTAGAATCCATCCGGGATAATAATGAAATCCGAGCAATAATTATTACAGGAACGGGTAATGCATTCTCGGCAGGTGGAGATATAAAAAAATTTAAAGAAAGTATTGAAAATAAAGACCCCGGGCAATTTATGGACGATCTAACAAAAGATTTGTATAAAATCGCCGAACTTTTGCGTAAATATCCAAAACCAGTTATCGCAGCAGTTAATGGATGGGCGGTTGGAGCAGGGATGAATCTTGCGCTCTCGTGTGATCTAATTATCGCTTCTAAAAATGCCAAATTTAGACAATCTTTTTGCAAACTCGCTTTAATCCCGGGGTTTGCTGGGACAATATTATTAAGTCGCCAACTTACTTGGCAACAAGCAACGCAAATGGCTTTTTTTGGGGATACTTATACTGTAGATGAAATGAAAGATCTCGGGTTTATTAATGAAATTACTTCCGATGAAGATTTGGAAGATGTTGCTTTGGAATGGGCAGAGCGTTTAGCAAATGGTCCTACATTAACCTACGCGAGAACAAAAAATTTGTTTTATGAGGCACTCCAAAAACCCTTAAGTGAACATTTAGAATTCGAGAGGCAAATGCAGATTAAATCTGCCGAAACTAAAGATTTCAAGAATGGGGTGTATGCAATAATTGAAAAAAAAGAACCAGAATTTTCTGGAAAATAAATTTATTTCCTACTTCAGGTGATAATCTCATGCATGATGTTGTGATTATAGATTATTTGAGGACCCCCTTTTCCCGAAGTCGACCGAATCAACCACAAAAGGATGTATTTCATGAAATCTCTGCAGATCGATTGCTATCGGAAATCATAAAGGAATTAATAAATAGAGCAAAATTTTCACCTCATAATATAGATGAGATGATAATAGGATGTGCGAATCAAGTAAAGGAAAATTTTCTGTATGGGGGAAGGCAGCCCGTATTCTTAGCTAAACTACCTGAGACTATAGCGGCGATGGGAATAGATAGACAATGTGGATCGAGTATGTCCAGTATTCATATAGGCGCATTGGAAATAATGACGGGACATTCTGATATTGTACTGGCTTGTGGGATGGAGCACATGACCAGAATTCCCAGAGGTACAGATTTAACACTTAAACACACGGAATTATGCGATGAGGAGAAATATCCAGACCATAGAAAGTATGACCTTAAGACGGGATTTTCCATGATACAAACCGCTCAAAAACTTTGGGAACAGAATTCTGATATTACTCGGGATGATATGGATAGATTTAGCCTTGACTCGCACGAGAAAGCAATAAAAGCCCGCAATGATGGGTTCTTTGATGAAGAAAACTTTCCTATTGAGGGAACCCTTCCCGATGGTACAAAGAAATATATACACTATGATCAGTCAATAAGGGAAGGATCTGACATGGACATTATGAGTAAGCTTCCGGTGGTTTCAAAAAGAATTAATAAAGATCCCCAAATAACACCAGGAAATAGTTCACCCCTAAATTCCGGTGCAAGTGCTTGTGTTTTAATGTCTAAATCATTGACAGAGGATTTAGGAATAAAACCCCTCGCAAAAATTATATCGATGGGGTGGGCGGGAGTTAATCCGGGGATTATGGGTTCTGGACCCGTTCCCGCGAGTAAGAAAGCACTTTCAAAGGCGGGATTAAATGTGGAAGATATTGATTTTTGGGAAATAAATGAGGCTTTCGCAATTGTACCTTTATATGTGAGCAAAATTTTAGAGATAGACCCACAAAAGGTAAATATTAATGGTGGGGCAATCGCAATCGGACATCCCTTAGGTGCTACTGGGGCTAGGTTAGTCGGAACGCTTGCAAGAATTCTCCATCAAAAAAATGGTACTTATGGACTAGCAACAGCGTGTGTTGGTGGTGGGCAAGGTGTAGCAACAATTATAGAAAAAATCTAATCAAACTTTTATTTATTCTTCCAAAATTGCTATTTATTCAATCTCTCAAATCAAATAAGTGAATATAATGATAAATTTTTAATTTTTTCTAATATTATCCCGTTTGATGACTGAAGAATACGATGATAAGGTTTTTAAAGACATCTCCTTCATTAATAATATTAAAACGATGGCTGTAGTTGGTCCTTCAGAGAAACGACATTTCTTTTTCCTAAGAAATCACCAAGAGAATTTTCACGGCAAGATATATGCGGTTCACCCTAAGATTAAGCAGATACCGGGATTTGATGATGGAACGCAAGGAAAAATTTATCCATCAGTAAGAGAGATCCCCGAACAAGTAGATTTCGTATTTATTGCCGTTCCTCCTTCTGTCGTTATTGATGTAATCGACGACTGTGTGGAAAATGGGGTGAGATTGGCGAGTATTTTTACTGCCGAGTTTTCTGACGCGGGTACAGAGGAAGGAAGAGAACTTGAACGAAAACTTATTACTCATGCAAAAAATAAGATACGGATTCTTGGTCCTAATGGAATGGGATTATATTATCCCAAATTGGGAATAGCCTGGAGGCCAAAATTTCCAAACGAATCTGGAAATATTGGGTTTATTGCTCAGTCTGGTGGTATTTGCAATATTGCCATTTACACTACTAAGCAACATGATATCAAATTTTCAAAAGTATTTTCCTTTGGGAATGGGGCCGACTTAGATTTTGTAGATCTATTGCATTTTTTGAGCGAAGATTCTGAAACAGAAATCATATTGGGTTATATTGAAGGGATAAGCAAAGAAAGGGGAAAAGCGTTAAAAAGAGCATTAGACCTAAATGAGAAACCTTTAATTGTTCTGAAGGGAGGGAAATCTGAAAAAGGATCTCAAGCGGCAAAAACTCATACAGCAACGTTGTCCGGAGAAAAAAAAATTTGGGAAGCCTTATTTGAACAGTATGGTGTCATTCATGTGGACACTATGGAAGAATTATTATATGCCGCGCGGATAATTGACTGTTATGGACTTTTTAATATTCAGAATCTTGCGATTTTAAGTAATAGTGGAGGCTATGGTGTTATTTTGGTGGATCTTTTGGAAGAAGCGGGATTTGATATTCCTTCATTTAGTTATGAAGTTCAGCAAAAGCTTGATAAGAGATTCTTTACACTTGGTACGAGTTCTAGTAATCCTTTAGATATTTCTGCACAAATATATGCTTCTGAAGCAGTTTACGAAATAATTGATATTGCTCTCTCAGATGATAATATAGACGCCTTAATCATGGACCTACCCCCTTGGTATTTTAATATGGAGTATCATATCAATAAAGATGAAACCTTTGAACCTAACATGATCAAAGCATTAAGGTTGGGAAAAAAACATGACAAACCGTTAATTCCCATTATTCAAAGGGCAAATTGCCAGGAAGACCGTGAACGGGTAACTAAAAAATTAGAACAACAGAAAGTTCCTGTTTTTGCAAACCCACTCGAATTTATCCCTATTCTTCAAAAAATCTCTAAAAATAAAGCAAAGGAGCTCTAAATCATCAATTTCTGGATGAATTTATCGTAATTTTATTCTCTTTTTATATCTTTTTATTTGTTAATATTTAAAAATTTCATCTTCACTACTTATCTGGAAATAACAATAATGAAATTTGATTCTTTCATGGAAAATAAATTAGAGATTCAGAGCGATGCGAATGATTTAGCACAGATCATTGGAAATATTCATGCGGGAATTTTTCTTATCCAAGATGGAATAATTAAATATGTTAATCGAAGAGGAACGGAAATATTTGGGTATACCTCACAAGAAATAACATCTTGGAAATTGTATGATTTTGATAATGTTGTTCATCCAAATCAAAGAACTCAATTACGAGAAAAAGTTAAAGACATTTTTAAAAGAGCGGTGAAATCGGAAGTACACTTTGAATTTAAAGGAATAAGAAAAAATAACGAGACCATATATCTCGATTGTTATTCAAAAAGAATTCAATATGCTGGTCGAGCTGCTAATTTATTTACTTTAATTGATATTACTCATAGGAAGAAATCTGAAGAAAATCTAAAACAATCCAAGAAAAAGTTTCAAAATTTGGTCAAAAATGCTAACAGTATTATCCTCAAACTTGATATGTATGGTAGAATCGTTTTTATAAATGATTTTGGTCGAAAATTTTTCGGGTTTGATAAGTTTGAATTGATAGGAAAGAATGCATATAATACTATTCTTCCTCCTTCGGCAAAAACTAAGCGAGATTTTAATCAAATGCTTAATAATATCTACAATAATCCAGAGAAATATAAAAATATTACAAATGAAAATATTACGAAGTCGGGAAAGAGAGTGTGGATCTCGTGGACCAATAAAGCAATCAAGGATAAGGATGGAAATTTGATCGGTATTGAATCTGTGGGAAACGATATTACTAAAAGAAAACGAGCAAGAGAATTATTAAAAGATGAAACACGAAAATTAGAAATTATTAATCAAATAATAATCGCTGGAAATAAGGCAACAAATATCGATTCTCTTCTGTCATCTATATTAAATTGTGTATTGGATTTGGTTTGTTTTGAAGCTGGAGCGATCTATCTAACAAATTTTACAACCAAATCAGCAGAAATAAAGCACCATAAAAATTTATCCAAAAATATTATTGAGAAATATAACACTCTCCCAATTAATAAAGATCCATATAAAATTGTATTTTTAGACGGAAAACCGTTATATATTCAAGAATTTGACCAAAATCATGACGAAAGTTTGAGTGAAAGCTCTATGGCAACCGTTCCAATATTCGATAATCATCAAATTATCGGAGCTTTAAGCATTATAACTTCTCACTCATTAACTCTCACTAAGAAAGAAAAAAGAATTCTTGAATCAGTTGGGCATGAAATCGGTACAATAATAACCAAAATTAAAGCTGAAAATTTAGTAACCCAGAGCGAAAATAATTTACAAAATCTCTTTAATTCTCTCGAAGATTTTATATTTGTGCTGGACGAGGATGGGGAAATTCTAAAGGTAAATCAAATCGTTCTTGATCGATTAGAATATACGGAGGATAAGATAACTTCAATGAATGTATTAGACTTACATCCTCGAGAACTTCAAGAATGGACAAAAAGACAATTTGAAAAAATTATTAATAATAAAGCAGATTTTTGTGATTTTCCACTCCAAACTAAAGAGGGAAAATTAATCCAAGTAAATACAAATATAACCAAAGGCCAATGGGGATCTCAGGAAGTCATTTTTGGAATTTGTCGAGATATGGAAGAAAGAGAAAAATGGGAACAGAAGTTAATTGAATCAGAACAAAAATTTAGAACTATTGCAGAAACCTCATTCATGGGTATAATGATAATAGAAGATCAAACTGTCAAATATTATAATGAAGCTTTATCACGGATCCTTGAGATCTCTCACGATAAGACAATACGGACGAAACATGATTTTTCGAATTTTATACACCCCGAAGATAAAAAAGAATGGGAAAGCAAGTTAAACAATATAAACGCTAAGAATCAAAAATTCAATAGTATATTTCGAATATGCACAAAGTCTACCAATTCTAAATGGATAGAAGTCTTTTATAAAAAAGTGTACTATAAAAAATCCTATGTGGAATACATGACAGTAATGGATATTTCAAAACGGAAAAAAGCAGAAAAATTGATCATTGAAGAATATAATAGATTGATGGAACTTAATGAATTGCGAAAGGATATCATTACTAGAATATCACATGAGCTTAAAACCCCCCTAACCACGATGTATGGGTCTTCACAACTTTTATTAGAAACGTATAAGGACCAAATGAGTGCAGATGTAAGGGAATATGTAGAGATGAATCATCGTGGGTGTGTAAGACTAACAAAATTAATACAAAATCTCATAGATGCAACTATTCTTGATTCGAATAAAATGAGTTTAAATTTGAGAGAGGAAGATCTCGTATCCATCATTCAAGATAGTCTGGAAAACATAAAGGAGATGGCTAAATCCCGAAATTTATTGATTAATGTCCATTTTCCTACTGAATTCCGCTATACACTTGATAGAGAAAGAATAGAACAAGCAATTACAAACATTTTGTCTAATGCTGTAAAAAATACTTTGCCAAATGGTACGATAACCGTGAAATTAGAAAGAAAAGATTCTCATATAGATATCAGTGTAAAGGATACCGGGATTGGATTAACGGAGCGGGAAAAGGAAAAAATATTCAAGAAATTTGGGAAAATTGAAAGATATAAAATGGATGTTGATTTAAATATTGAAGGTTCTGGTTTAGGATTATATATTTCAAAAGAAATAATAGAGCTTCATGGGGGAGAAATCATAGCTGAATCAGAGGGCAGAAATAAAGGGGCTACATTTATTCTACGACTTCCTTTATATGATTAATCTTCTTGTTAACCTATTCCAAGTAGTTTGCTAAATACACTACGGAAAATATGATGTTTTCTATTCACAATAGTTATGCTGAGCACATATTTCTTTTAAATACGATTTGAAATCCTTAAATTGAGAAATATTACTATAGTCAAATTCCAATCCATATTTTCTAAGAAAATGTTCTGCGATGGAGTGCCCTGTGTCTCTCCAAACATCAATCGGATCATCTTGATCCACAAGCATTATTACACTTATAGGAGATTTAGGAATTATTATACAATTATGTCCCTTCGTGCCCTCCGTTGAGATTAAGACAACAGTTCCTATATCTAATTCTCTTGATATGTTTTGAATAGCAGATAAAAATCCAGTGAAAATATCAGAATGGTCTGAATTAAATTTCGTATTTTCTTGACGATATTCGAATAGATTTAGACCAGTATCAATATGTTGGATCAGTATAATATCTAGCATCTTGACAATTTATTACTTATATCTTTAAGAATATAAAGTTTGGTAAAGAAATGCTCTCCAAGGATATAAATTTGCATAAATCGCATTATTACTTGAGCTAAATACCTCTTATGGATAAAAATAAAAATATAAACAAGTAGTCTATTATGTTATTGTATTCATTGCGCTTGATTATTGTGAAATTAGAATAAGTTTTAGGCAAAAAAGGATATTAAAAATCATGTATATAGATAAGCGTAGGCTCCGCGCCTTGTTAAAGTGGTATAGGCAAGAAGTCGGAGATGACTTGATCGCAGCTTTAATTGTTGATAGAGATGGTCTTCTTGTTGATGCAATCACCAAAAGAACAGAGGGAGAGGTGGAAAGGAGATTTATAGGTGCTTTTGGAGCCTTAGTAGAATTAGTTTTAAAAAAGATCACAAAAGATTTCGATCTTGGGACATTCGGAGCGGGAACTTTTGATACCGATAAATATCGCTTTATCTTTTGTGAAGCAGGTTCGGAATTCATATTAGTTACGGTTCTTCACGCACTTTCTCCGATAGATCCTTATTTTGCATATGCATATTTATCTGCAGAGAAAATAGCGCGTATAACTGAGGGTGAGCCAGTAAGTCCGGTAATACCAAAAATAATTGTAGATGAGAATCTCCAAAATATTGAGAGAAAAGTCTCTACGCTTCAAAAATTTCGGATTCATTCCCAAGAAAACGTTTATAAGCTGATTCTTGGCGGAGATGGTGCAGTGGGTAAGACAAGCATCGTCAAAAGGTTCACAGAAGGCACATTTCGAAAGGATTACAAGGCTACAATTGGTACATCGATCAGTAAAAAGGAATGCACATTTGAAGGTTTGGATTCTATGGTTCGGTTTGTTATATGGGATCTCGCCGGTCAACCACAATTCAAGAGAATTCGACCAACATATGTAGCGAATTCTGGTGCTGGTATCTTAGTCTATGATGTCACTGATAGGGATTCCTATGATAATATCATTAATTGGTATAAAGAAATCAAAAAAGCAGCCCCCCCGGACATCTTTTTAATATTAGCGGGGAATAAGATTGATCTAGAAGAAGAACGAGTTGTATCGAGAGCAGAAGGGGAAGCATTAGCAAAAGAATTAGAATTATCTTATATAGAAACGTCAGCAAAAACTGGTGAAAATGTAAATGAAACCTTTAAAATGCTTGCACTCCAATTAATTCATCGTTTTATGAAAGCAGAAGAAGTCTATAAGATAATTTCAAATAGCACAGAACGAGAGATATTAGGAAAAAAATTGAAGCTCGATAAGGAAGAGCTGAAGGATCTAAACTATGAGAAGGTTCCTATCAGAAAAATTTGGGATAATGTGGAGACGGATTTTACTCCCTGGTTACGAGAGAATATTGGAGTATTGAATGATCACTTGGATTTAGATTTAAATCGAGATACGACGGGATTTGGAAGTTTTTCTGATGATCTTATCTTTCAAGACGAACTGGAAAATACCACAATCATTATCAATCAATTTAATAAGACCGATTATTATCACTTAGGAATTCTAATCTCGAAAATGGCAAAACATAATGCTAAGAACGTGATATGGATATGCGAAAACTCCCTTGAAGAATTCAATACTGCTGTGAAATGGTTAAATAAAGTAACTGAAAAGGATATCCTCTTTTACATTATACAACTCGAGATCCTAAAGATTGAAGATTATCCTCCAATCCCCCTATTTAATACGCTCGTAGAACCTTCTCAAATAAAATTAGCCTTAAGGTTTAAGAATAAAAATAAAGAATTAACAAAAATTCAAAAAGTACGAATCGATTTTTGGATTGAATTAGTCAAAAAAATATATGAAACTTTCCCAGAACATTCCGATATTAAAATACGAAAAAAAAAATGGATTGGAAAGAATAGCGAAGTAAATGGGATTGAATTTAGGTATATTATTGAAAAGGAGGGCGCTGCGGTTGAGTTAATTTTTAATCATGATGATCCGTCTATTAATAAAAACCGATTTAGAAAGTTAAAAAATCATAAATATGAAATTGTCAACAGATTTAAGGAAATCGCATGGCATCTCTCTGATGAATTGGAATGGGATTATCAAGATGAGAGAGATTTTCAAGCAATTCGATACAATCTAAATGATGGAGGATTAATTCATACAGGAAAATGGCAAAAAATACAATATAATATGACCAATGCCATGAAGAGCTTAAAAGGAGCAACCTATAACAAAATCGTTGAATTATTTGCCTAAACTTCTTAATATATCTAATTTTTTATTATTTAGACCAAAATTGAGCACGTATTACGTAGAAATATCCAAGTTCTTATCTTATATCTTACGGCATCATCCAGAAAAATATGGAATAAGATTAAATGAGGAAGGTTACGCAAATTTAGAGCATATTCTTGCTATTCTCAACAGCAGATTTGACTCTAGAGAAATCACAAGAGATACCTTGGAAAAGATGATCAAAAATTCAGACAAGACGCGATTTGAGCTAACTGAAAATTATATCCGGGCATATTATGGCCACAGCATTGATTCTAAGATACAAATGTCAGAGGCACGACAAGTCCCAGCCAGATTGTATCATGGAACCACTCCAAAAGCGTATGTGAATATTTTAAAGGATGGATTACGCACTCAAGAACGGCAATATGTCCATCTTTCCAAAGATATTGAAACTGCTAAAAAAGTCGGCAAACGCAGGACAAATAATCCCGTTATACTAATAATAAACACTAAAAAGGCAAAAAAAGAAGGAATTGTGTTTTATAAATCCGGGGATATGTTTCTTGCAGATTATATTCCTCCTAAATTTATTTCCATCCTAAATCGTAAAGATATCGGCTACCCATGAATAAAAAAAGTTTAAATATTAGTTTTGAGAATATATTTCTTAGTTATTTTGGTGGAAATGATGTTTATCGGGATTTATTTTTTACGTCTATAAGAATATATAAGCAGCAACTAAGTAGCATTCAATTACAACAACCTTAAGTTATGAAATATCTTAGTATTGATTAAAAATGTGAATATTTTCCCCTTTAGAAAAATATGACAAAGGTAGAGTCCGCGCAAGAGAGATTAGAAGAAACCGAAGATAAATATAAAAAGCTAATAGAATCATTGCCTCACGGACTCTCGATAATCCAGCACAACAAAATAGTCTTTGTGAATAAAGCTACACTTGAGATGTTCGGTTATAGCGATTACGATGAGATAATTGGTAAAAAGGCAACTATTCCTTTATTTAACAAGGAAAAAGAAAAGATCTATGAAAAAGGATTAAAATTACTTAATAAGGAGATTAATGGACCTCTTCATTATGAAACCCTCGCTGTCAGAAAGGATGGTTCGCTTTTTCCCGTAGAAACCTTTGTAAGTAGGATAAATTATGAAGGTTGGAGAGCTCTTCAAATAGTGATGATGGATATCTCTGGCCGAGTTGATTTAGAAAAGAATTATAAACGAATTTTGGACTCTATCGCAGATCCAATAAATGTGTTAGATAAGGATTTAAGATATATTTATGTGAACGAGTCTTTAATAAACTGGGTGAGAGAACTGGGCTATGATGATGAGTTAATTGGAAAGAAAATTACAGAGGTCTTTGAATTTTTACCTGAGGGAATGGTAGAGGAATATAAGCATGTGTTTGATACTGGTGAGACGATTATCACGCATAACACATCCCAAGTGGATGGAAACACTATATATACTGAAACACGTAAAATCCCAATTATAGAAAATAATGAGGTAACCAAAGTTCTCACACTGGTAAGAGATATCACGGAAAGAAAACTATATGAGAAAAAAATTACTGAATCCGAAGAAAAATATCGGCATTTATTTGAAAATTCTCCATTGTATATTATGTTAATCGATGAGGACTGGAAAATTATAGACCTAAATAAATCAACTGAAGAGATGCTTGAATATTCCAAAGAGGAACTAATTGGCAGAAGTATATCAGATATCCCGTTAGTGCCATCAGAAAACGAAGATATTCTTAGAGCAAGAGCCCGAGAGACCTTAGAAGGTGAGAATTTAAGTGCTCGGGAATTACAATTGAAAACCAAAAGTGGGAAATTCATCTGGCTAAAATTGAAACCATCTCTTATAAAAATAAAAGATAAAAAATATATCCATCTCATAGGGCAAGATATTACAAAATTAAAGGAACGAGAAAAAATATTGAAGATTAACCAATTTGCGATAGACCACAATCTAATAGAAGTTTATTGGATTAATCCTCAAGGAAGATTTGAATATGTCAATCATGTAGTATGTACCAAACTTGGATATGAATATGAAAAATTGATTGGAATGTCCGTTCCCGAAGTTGATCCTATGTTTGACCAAGAACGATTTCAAGATGCTTGGAATACCATAAAAAAGAATAAAACGCACCTTTTCGAAACTAAACATATAACCAAAGATGGAGAGATTTATCCTGTTAAAGTTTCAGGAAATTATTTCAAAGATAAGGGGACTGAATTAATTATTGCTTTTTCATTTGATATAAGTGATCAGAAAAAAGCGAAAGAAAGATTAAGATATTCCGAGGAAAAATATCGCGCCTTATTTGAAAATGCCCCATATTCTATATATTTAATTAATATGGAAGGGAAAGTAGAAGATTGTAATAAAGCTACGGTGGATCTCTTTGGATATTCAAAAAATGAATTCATTGGGAGCTCTCATCAAGATTTAAATATCCATCCTGAACATAAGATTAATCTATTTATTAAAAGATTTATAAAATTAATCAAAGGAGAGTTAGTAGATCCGCTTGAAACTCAATTATATACAAAAGAGAAAAAATTAATTTGGGTGTATATTCGGAGTTTCCTAATAAAGGTGGATAATAAATATTTAATACAGACTATTATTCAAGACATAGATAAAAGAAAAAAAGCAGAAGTAGAGTTAAAGCGACTAAATCGGATGAAATCTGATCTCTTAAGAAGGACATCCCATGAATTAAAAACGCCCTTGGTATCTATAAAGGGATTCACAAATCTCTTGCTTGAATTATATAGAAATGACTTGAACACTGAAATACTATCAATCATTGATGAAATTAAAAACGGTTGTTCCCGTTTGGAAGATCTTATCAAGGATATTATTAAAACTTCAGAATTAGAATCTGGACATGTTAATTTTGAGAAATCAGATACTGATCTTGGAAATTTAGTCAAAAATAGCGTAGAAGAATTGAGAGGGTTTATTAAACTTAGAAAACACATTGTCAAGGTTGATCTAGATTCCAATTTGATTGTCTATTGCGAGAAGAAAAGAATACGTGACGTGGTTAATAATCTGCTATCAAATGCAGTAAAATATACCCCCCCAGAAGGAACAATAGAAATCAATTCAAAGATAAATGAGCAATTTGTTATAATTTCTATTAAAGATTCCGGAATTGGATTGACTGAAGATGAAATTGATTCTATTTTTACCCAATTCGGTAAAATAGAGCGTTATGGTCAAGGATACGACGTAATAAGTGAAGGGAGTGGTTTAGGCCTCTATGTATCAAAAAAAATAATTGAAATGCATAATGGAAAAATTTGGGTAGAATCTGAAGGCAGAAATAAGGGCTCAACTTTTTACTTTAGTCTTCCAAGGTAAGATAAAGATTAGAGTTTAGATAATTTTGATTATAATTTCTCTTGAATAAATTCCTCGATTCTATTTAATCCAATTTTTATCTTTTCCATACTCGTGGGATAAGAGATACGTATATATCCCTCCCCATTTTCGCCAAATGAGATCCCAGGGGTGGTAGCAACGTGTCCCTCCTCCAAAAGCCGCATAGAAAAGTCTAAGCTTGATATTCCGAGTTGTTTTATATTTGCAAATGCATAAAATGCTCCTTTCGGTTTCAAACAGCTTAGTCCATTTATATGATTAATGCGATCGATAATAAAATCTCTTCTTTTTCTATATATTTTCAACATATCCGAAGTTTCTTGTTCGCACTCGAGAGCGTGTAATGCTGCGGATTGGGAGACACTCGGCGCACAGATAAAGAAGTTTTGTTGTAGCGGCATCATTTTTTCAATCAATTCGGGAGATGAGATAATATAACCAATTCTCCAGCCTGTCATGGCCCAAAATTTACTAAAACCGTCGAGAACAACCAGTCGATTATGGACATCTTTAAATCTTTCTTCACTGAGTGAGGGTGCAATTTTCTGTTCATATGTTAATTCAGAATAGATCTCATCAGAGATAATCCAAATATTATTATCTCTAACAATTCCCGTGAGTTCTTCCAGAGTTTTTTCAGAGATTATTTGACCAGTCGGGTTGGAAGGGCTATTCAAAATGATTGCCTTGGTGCGAGGTTTAATCAACTGTTTAAGGGTTTCAATATTGAAATCAAATCCATCCGCCTCAAATATCGGTAAGAAGATGGGCTTTCCCCCGAAAAATTTCACGTAATTCTTATAACAAGGATAGCCGGGATCGGTTATAATCACTTCATCGTCTGGGTTTAATAAAATTGAAAAGATCAAAAAAAACGCAGGACTCGTCCCGCAAGTAATCATAAATTGGGTTTTTGGATCGAAATTAATCCCTCTGGTGTCAAATTTATATTGCGAAAGTGCTTTTCTAAGTTCCAAAAACCCTAAGGAGTGAGTGTAATGGGTTTTACCATCTCGTATTTCAGAAGTACATCCCTCAATGATTTTAGAAGGGGTATCAAAATCTGGTTCACCAATTTCCATATGGATAATATCCTCTCCTTGCTCTTCCAATTCCAAGGCTCTTTCGAGAATCCTCATTACCATAAAGGGTTCTACTTTATCTATTCTATCTGAAAACATTTTATATCTATGTAGAAATTAAGTTACCTATTATTTTGAACTGAAACTAATAAATTTAATGAATAGGCGGGAAATAAAAAATAGAGTATGTAGTCTCAAAACATATTATGAACAATTTTTTACGTTAAACTAACAAATGTGTTGAAGAGTTTTTTACTTTCTCATGGTCTGCATTTTATTTGAAAGTCTCATCATATCTTTAAATATTTTGTTTCTCTTCTCGTGATCCTTCTCAGCATTTAACTTATCATTTAAGATCTTTATTTGTTTCGTTAGTTCATCAAATTGTTTTGGAGTTTTTTCGCTATATTTATAAGTCCGATCCCCTTTCTCACCCTCCACATAAACCCATTTCTTAGCTTTATCACTCCAATTCCATCTTCCTAGTTTATGTGTTCTCATTGGCTATTCAAACTCTAACTGGGGTTTATTACTCTAAATTCGATTAGATAGGATTATTTCCTAATTTACAACATAATGTGAATGGTTCTTTTTAAATTTTTTAATAACGAAAAGCCATTTTAGGTGGACCTAATAAGATAAGTTAGAGATTGGATATTTTATGTGATGAGGTCAAGGATTAATACAGTTTTGCATTAAATTCATGAACCGCTTCAATCATCGCAACAATATTTTCTGGTGGTACATCGGGTAAAATATTATGGACTGTATTCCAAATATAACCACCCCCTTCCGAGAAGGTTTCAAGAAGCTGAGAGACATGCGCTTTCACTTCCTCTGGAGATTTTCGATTTAATACGTTTCTGGTATCCGCTCCTCCACCCCAAAAAGCGATTTCATCACCGAAATTTTCCTTCAAAAACTCTGGCTCCATTCCTTTCGCGTTGATTTGGACAGGATTTAAGATCTCAATCCCGACATCAATAAAATCTGGGATTAACGGAATTATGGAACCACAACAATGTAAAAGGATATGCATTGAAGAATTTTTCCTAATATACTCACAGACAGCTCTTAATTTGGGTTTAATCATGCGTCGAAATATTTTAGGATTCATAAACGGTCCCGAATTTTCCCCATAATCATCAGCAATGCATATAACATCCACCAGATCCCCAACATATTTACATATCATCGAAACTTGCACCATCTGGAATTCTAACACGAGATCCAAGAATTTTTCTACTTCAGTTGGTCGCTTTAAAAAATCCATCAAAAATTTATCCATCGGTTTCATTGACGTGCCGAATTGAAAGAAACTAATCCCCGCGGACAATACCAAAGCTTTGTCGGTATTTTCTCTGAGATTCTTTATTCGTCTTCGTAGATCTCGCCAAAAACCTCTAGTATTTAGATGATCAAAAGGAGGATTTACCATCTCGAATCCAGGCATGTTAGGAAGCGCTTTTAGAAAATCATTCATAGTCTTAGGATATCTCTCTTCATAGGGATAGTGAGTCTGATCGATTACTAAGGCATCCTTTGACATTCTCGCTAAAACGGTGCCCTCAGTGTTGGTAACCTCCAGCGAGCCGTCATCATTAAAAATGGGTTGGAACCATGCTGGAAATTGGGCATCGATTCCATTAATGTGAACATCGTACCAGTCATCATCATCGGTATTATATGCTCTTCCAACATCAATCGCATCAATCTGGAATCTCCCTATGATTTCGTCTTCTACCTGAGCGAGCTGCTGGGAAAGGTCATAAATTCTAATATTACCTTCCTTAATTTCTAAATAGTTTTTCAGTCGAGAGTATGCAATTGCAGAAATACTGGAGGATGGATGAGATCCCATATCAATCGGTACTTTATCGGGTTCTTCATGCCTAATCGCCGCCAAAACCCGTTCTCTTGAATTCATTTCAATTTAGTTTCTTTTTGTTTAGTATGCTATAATAGATTATAAAAACTGATATAAATAGAACTTAAATAACCCATATTAATAATTAAAGAAATAGAAAAATACTTGTGTATACACGGCATTATATTTCCTAATATTGAATTATTAAAAAAATAATATATGATTTAAATAAAAAAGTATCTTATATAACACTCAGCATAATTTGCCAAAGATATATCGATTAATGAGGAAAAATGTCAGAATGTTATATATGTGGAAAAGAAGGTGATATGACTTGTCCAGAGTGCATGAAAGTTATTTGCAAAGTTCACACTACAAATGTTAAAAAAGTTGCATATACGCCAGGGGATGATGTTGTATTAAAGACTTGCTTAAATTGTGCTCAAAAAATTAAGAAAAAGAATAAAAATGTTCCAATATTTTGGGGAACCATTATTGCAATTATGGCAATAATTGTCGCAATAATCTTTATTACTGTAATTTCCCGGATGTTGACATGGTAGATATCACAAAATGACTAATAGCACTATGGATAAAAATTTATCATATATTTTTTTGTTTACATCTACGATCTTTCTCTTACTGTATTTAATTAATTGGTCTTAAATTAATCCTTATTAAAAGTCTCAATAAACCCTTTATTATTCGATTTATTAAGTTAATTCTGGATATATTATTTTTGGAATATCATTTGAATTAATTACCATCTCTGACATTATTTTATTTCTGGGAGAATTAAATCCTCGTGATAAATCTAAACGATACTAGCTTAATAAGCTATTTGATATTTAAGAATGTTTTATTGAGCTATATCGAATTAACCTCGTATATGTATTAGATTTTGACCAAATTCTCTTTAAGAATAATTGATTTTAAGTCGAGAGTATGCAATTATAGAAATACTGGAGGATGGATGAGATCCGATATCAATCGGTACTTTATCGGGTTCTTCATGCCTAATCGCCGCCAAAACCCGTTCTCTTGAATTCATTTCAGTTTAGTTTCTTTTTGTTTAGTATGCTATTTTAGATTATAAAGGTAATTCTATGCTTTAAATCAAATCATAACGGGCAAATTCACCACTCTTAAAAAATAAAAATTATGACTTTTTTAGGAGTTATAACTTAGACTTATCTATGAAAACACAAATAAATAAAACACTAACTCCAATTGCAGCTCCCGCGGTAGTGGTATCTGTGGGAGATTGGGATAATGCGAATCTTATTACACTTGCGTGGGTAGGTAGAATTGTGTCAGACCCGCCCACTATGTCAATTTCCATTCGCCCTTCAAGACATTCTTATTCCTTAATTGAAGAATTAGGTGAATATGTCATCAATATTCCTTTTTCGAAGAATGTGGAACAGGTTGATTTTTGCGGAACTAGAACAGGAAAGAAAGTCGATAAATGGGACATCTTAAACTTAACTAAGGAAAAGGCCACCAAAGTTTCCGTTCCCCTCATAAAAGAGTTTCCCATTAATATAGAATGTAAAGTAGTTAAAACACTCGAAATAGGTACACATATGGTTTATTTGGGAGAAGTACACGCGGTCAATATAGAGGAATATCTGCTTGATAACGGTGAATTGGACCCAAAAAAGCAAAACCAATTGGTTTACATCCCACGGAATTATTATACTCTCAAAGGGACAATTGAACGTCAAGGATTTTCTACAAAATCGAATTTCCATCATTAATTTAGTCAAGCTATGATGAGAAGAGAGGGTATAGAGCAAATTTAAATTAGTAAAAATTACCCTTAATAGAAAAATAGAAAGGGAATAAATATCGGTTATAGAAATGATCGGGCGTCGCTGAGAAGTTGTTGGTAATGGTTCTCGTTGGCAAAATCGTGTAGATTACATCGATCTCGAGAAAATAGAGTCCC
The DNA here is from genome assembly GCA_014730295.1 of Promethearchaeota archaeon. Next base: position 23,909 of record WJIN01000250.1, read on the forward strand.
ACTGCCTTCGCAAACGTCAGCTTCTCGCGGACGTCTCGAATAATGCCGACCTGCTCTAATATCGTGCCTTCAATATGATTCAAAATGAAGGCGATTTTTTTCTGCTCGATGGGTTCATTCGCGCGTTCGGCTCGGCAGTGATTGCAAAATTCCGAACTGCAGCGGTGGAGGTAATCATACTCGGTAATTTGTCCGAACTCGGACATCATACAACTGAACAGCTGGTCCTCGAATCCTTCGCGCTTCTGAAGGGGGCAATAGGCGTGGTTATGAAAGAGAGTTATAAATCGGCGTAAATTTCTGAGTTTGATTTTCTCTTGTTCGGTTTTATCGGGTTTGAGGTCTAATTTATGGAACAGATCGTAGATGGGGGTTAATTTCTCGAGGGTTAATAGATATGCTATCATTTTCTTATTTAATTTTATATTTGGGTTTAATGAGATGCATTTTTGAATGAATAGTAACTAATGGGAACATTTTCGGAAATTTAAAGGGGTGTAAGTTGCTGGTTTATCATATCGCATTCAGGACTACATTTTATCAGGTTAAAAATCTAACTCTTATCTCATTATTCAAGGAATATCAAAATCAAGATCTTAATAAGGCTTCTGAATAGAAGTAAAAAAAAAATAATAAATGAAATATTAATTATTTAGGCTTTTTATACACATCAAGGCGGGAAAAGAGGAAGGTAATAATGGATTCAAAACGTTCGAGGAGCGAATCTTTAAGAAGATCGAACTGCTCAGCGGTGATATACTCGTCAATCGTTTTAAGATCGTCTTCGATCCGCGGTTTCACTTTTTTGAGGATGTATTCGATAATCTCCGATTTTTTGAGGATGGCACGGGTGGTTTCTAAGGAAGAATCATTCTGATCTCTCTTGGTTCTATTTTCAAATCCTGTATTTAGATGGGTGAGATAATACTCGGAGGGTGAGATCACTTGCTCGTGGATTAACTCCGATCCTTTCTGGGTGAGGGTGATCTTTTGCGGTCTCGTGTTGGTGCGTTCGATCAATTCATCTTGTTCCAATGATTTGAGTAATACGAACACTTGACTTTTATCACGATCCAGAGGGGATTGGATATCTTGAAAATGCGTCTCTTCGCCTTTTTCCTGCTTGACTGCTAATACTAAAAGGGTTTTTTGTAAGGGGCTTAAACAAATCTCTAATGACACGATTTTTCACTTTTTGAGCGTTTTTACTTATGGGGTATATAACCGAATGCATAGGAACAAGCATGAAAAATGGCGTATTGATAACCAAGCAACAATCACCGTCCCTGACGATACCCATCAAAAATTTGAAAAATTATCCGAAACCCCAGAGGGACAACGCGTTATAAAAGAGATCGAGCAAGCTATTCTGAGACTATTCAATCAAGAAGGAGACGTGTCTAAGGCTGATATTGAAAGAGAATTCAGAGGTATAGAAGTATACGGCAAGCCTTTCGCAGATTTATGGTTAGATAAACGAGGTCGCCCAGTCAAACTTCAAGACTTTTTAGAGGAGTGGAATGATGCGAGAAGAGATATTAAGAGCGGTCAATATGTCAAGTTTTTCGAAAGACAATTTAAACTTAAAAATAAAGGCGGAAATGAATGGAATCCGATACTCACACGTTTTTATCCTCTCGCTAAGAATATAATTGAATTAGTGGTCTTTCAGTCCGAGAATTTGATGATAACCAATTTTATTGAGACTTCCGAGTTTAACATCGCCGATGTCTTCTCGCAGAGGGATATTGCCCTATTGAAAAGAGTCTGGAAGATCTGAAGATAAAATTAAAGGATGAGAATAAATAAATTTAAAAATCTAAATATTAATTTTTTATTGAGATAGAAATGAAACACGAGAGAATTATTAGTATAGAGGATAAGACTCTTAGAAAAATCAGGAATAATCTCAGGCTTCTTTAACTTAATGAATTAGATCGTCGAAAACTTGAATTAACTCGAAAAAGACGTAAATTAGATGTCAATAAAAATTCTAAAAAAATAGCCACTATAAACACCCAAAAATCCGAGTTAAATCAACTAGAACGCAGGTCAATATGTTATTGTCGACACTGCCACCGAAGCGATTTAGACATGCAATATAGCGCGGAAAAGAATGAGTGGTTTTGTCCTTACTGTTATGATATTTGGGTCAAGAATTACTCGCATGGACGGGATTTTTTGGGATGTGCTCAGACAGGAACAGGTAAAACTGCAGCATTTGCACTTCCTATTTTAAAGTTTTTGTTGTAGTGTTATTTTCCAATCATTGAATTTTGTTTGCCATCTCTTTTATTTTTATAAGAAAAATTATTATATAAGAGATTAAAACAAAAAGTTAATAACTTTTCTCTCTTATTATAATAAAGGTAAATTAAACCGAATAAAATATAAATATAATTTATGAGAAATGTTAAAAAATGAGTAAAGAGACTGGCTTCGTTAAATGGTATGACTCTCGCAATCTCTAAAGAGATTTCCTCTTTTTGCGAATAGGGTATGGATTTATCAAAGCTAAAGACGGACGGGACATATTTGTCCATTATTCCGCTATTGAAGGAGATAAGGACGAATACAAATCTCTCAATGAAAACGATAAAGTTGAGTTTGAAATTGTCAAGGGTGAAAAGGGTCCAATGGCAAAGAAAGTTGAGGTTCTTGAAGAAGCAGACAATAGTAAAAATCTTTACAGTAGTGGAAAAGGTTTTCGCATCTAATATTCATTATCTTTAATTTTGTATTAAATCAGTTAGCATAGTTAGCAAGATTTTAATTTTTATATTTTTTTCTTTATTCAAGCAAAACACAGATTAAATTTTAACCGCACATAAAATTACTCTTATTTTGAGATATACTAATTTTTAACTACTAGTTTTATATTCTTGAAAAGGATTATAATATAGATGTATGGAATAAAAATATTTTAGAAAGGGATTGAATATGGATGAAAAAGAAGAAAAAGAAAAGAGTGACTTTAAAGATCTTACGGCGAAGAAAGTTGCTGAGATTATGGTGGCCAATATGAAAGCAAATATGGAAGACCCCGATTTCCTGCTAAAAAAGGAGCGGAGACTTCAAAAAGTAACAAAGAAAGCATTGGAGAAGATGGAAGAGAGCCAGAAAAAAAGAAAAGAAAAGCTTTAGTTAACAACATGGTCTTTCCTTCTTTATGAATGCATCTAAGTTAGATTCGATGAAGATTAATACTGGTAAAATGAAACTTAAAATGCATCAAACTATTATTACTAATATTAGAGAATAATAACAGTTTCCACATAAGTGAACGAGAGTTGACAGACAAGGAGATTATTAATCTTTTTTTAAATCCCAAATCCGTCGCGTTAATTGGCGCATCCAAAAATCCCATGAAAGGGGGCTATCGTATTCTCAATAATCTTGTTTCCAATAATTTTGAAGGTGAGATTTACCCCATAAATCCGAATGCGGAGGGAGAACTTTTTGGAATTGAATTTAAAAATTCGGTATTGGATGTCGAAGGCGAAATTGATATTGCAATTTTCTATGTCCCCAATCAATTGATTCCTGGACTTTTAACAGAATGTATTAAGAAGGGAATAAAAGGAGCCATCATTGAGGCGTCGGGTTTTGAAGAGATAGGAGAGGCGGGTCTTGATTTACGCGATCGAATTCTTGAGATTACGGATAATTTTTCGAAAATCAGAGTGGTTGGACCGAATTGTATGGGCTTAACTCGAATTGATGCTGATAGCAAATCAAAAGAAAAAGGCGGCTTTTTTTCTTCCTTTCTCGTGTTTGAAAAATATAAAAGAGGGAATATTGGGGTCATTTCCCAATCAGGTATGTTGAACGGAGGCTATTTTACGCACATAACCACCAAATATCCTGGGTTGGGATTTCGATATGTGTGTTCTATTGGAAACAAGATGGATCTCAGCGAGAATGAGTTTTTAGAGTTTATGATTGAGGACGAGACGGTAAAAGTGATTGCAATCTATCTCGAATCCTTTCAGAACCCTCGAAGATTCATAGAACTATGTAAAAAAGCAAATAAAATACGACAAAAAACTATAATTCTGGTAAAGGGAGGTATAACGTCTAAAGGTCAACAAGCCACTTTAAGCCATACGGGTGCACTTTCAGAAGATTCACGATTAATAAAAGCGATAATAAATCAATCTGGAGCAATCCACGCAAAGAGCTTCTATGAATTATTTTTGTATGCGCGAACTTTTTCAATGATGCATGCGGAAAATAAATCCTTACCAAACAGGGGAAATCTTTCGATTATTGTTGGTTCAGGAGGAGCTGGTACTATTCTTACAGATTTAATAACTGAAAATGGCTTAAACGTTCCAGAATTGAGCGAGACTGCCTACAAAACATTAGAAGAGATATTTCCGGAATGGATGCCTCCCAATCGATTTGCCTTGGTTGACATTTGGCCAGCTATGGAAAAAGCTATGGGAGATCGAGCTAATCCGAACGAGGTAATGAGAAAGGCATATAATTCCGTCTTGGGAGATCCCGAAATAGAAGGGTTGTTTAATATGATGTTCTGTAGTAAACAGTTTAGAGCAATGAGTAATGTTGAAATATTAATAGAAATCATTAAAAGATCTCAGAAACCCGTGTTTTTCTATTTGATTGGAGAAAATAAAGAAGTCATACGGAATACTAAAATCTTAAGTGATAATAATATTCCAAGCTTTTCTAATCTCGAGGAATTAGTGAAAAATTTCAAAATTCTGGTGAATGAGTCGAATTCTAAAGGATCCGAATCGTCAGATTAGATTAGATAGATATAAAAAACATTCTACCATTCTTTTATTCTTTCTGTTTATTCTTATAATGAATTTATTTAAAGAAATGGGCTTTCGTTGGTCCAGATTAGAGGAAAATACCTGATTTTTTTACTTAAATTTATTAATTAAAAATAGATTATGAAGATAGGATATTATTTTCATCTACATAATTTTATTAAGGTATTAGGTTGATTCTTGTTGCCGAATTTTAATCATAGATGGCTTTCGTTGGATGAGAGAGAAGAAATTCAAAAAGAATTGAAAAAATCTGATGATAATTATGATGAATTTATTCAGATGATTGAAAATAAGTTTGGAGAAAAATTTAATGACCTTATAATAGATTCGAAAAAATTTCATCTATTTTTAGACAATGCGAATGATTTTATCTGTATTGTTAATCAAGGCTTTGAATTTGTGGAGATTAACGAAAAATTTTACAAGAAAAAATTGGGGTATCAAGCGTCAGATCTAATTGGAAAGTCAGTATTAGAGTTTTTTCATCCAGAGGATCGCCATAGGATTGCCGTGAAATTAAAAGAAGCTTTTGAAGAGGGTTTTGCCATGTCTGAATTTCGATTCAAGGATAAAAAAGGTAATTGGATATGGATAGAATCAAAAGGTAAAACTTTTACAGATTACGATGGGGGGGTTCGAGGCTTAGTGATCTCAAGAGACATCACCAAACAACACGAGATAGAAAATCGTTTAATGAAATCGGAAAAAAAATACAGAAATCTCGTTGCGAATTTATTCGATGTCGTGATGATTCTCGATCTTAAAGGAAGAATAGAATTTGTTAGTCCACAGATCCACACGAATTTTGGATATAAAGAAGAGGAGATATTAGGACATTCCTTTTTTGAATATATCCATCCCCAAGATATAAATCGTGTAGTAGAAAAATTTAAAGAATTTCCCGAGAAAATTAGTATTTCAGCAGAATATAGAGCAAGAGATGCAAATGGAAATTATGTATGGGTAAAATCTAAGGGAAAGATCGTTGATTTTGGGGATAAAAGGCAAATAATTGGTACGATGCGAAAAATCGATAAAGAGAAAAAAGTAATAAAAAACCTAAAAAAAAGTGAGAGAAGATACCGGAATTTATTTGAATCCAGCCTTGATGGAATTGCGATGGTGGACCAGCAAGGAAAAATAACAGATTGTAATCAGGCATTTCTAAACATGGTGGGATATTCAAAAAATGAAATTAAAAATCTTACCTATCAAGATTTAACATCTTCCAAATATCATGAGATGGAAGAAGATATTCTCGAAAACCAAGTGCAGAAAAGAGGTTATTCGGATGAGTACGAAAAAGAATATATAAGAAAAAACGGAAAAAACTTTCCAGTAAGTTTGAAAACGTGGAAAATAAATGACAAAAATGGGGGATTCTGTGGATATTGGGCAATTGTAAGAGATATTACGGAAAAAAAGAAAGCAAAAAAGAGATTAGAGAAGTCAAAAGATAAATTAGAGCGAAAATCTGAAGAGCAACAATTATTATTAGATAATATTCAAACACAAGTATGGTATTTATCAGATCCAGTAACGTATGGGGCGGTCAATGAAGCACACGCGAAATTTTATGGACTCGAAAAGGAGCAGATGGCCTTTAGGAATTTGTATAAGATTTTTCCAGAAGATGTCGCAGATGTGTGTAAAAAGGGAAATATCGAAGTATTCACGACTAAAAAGCAGATCCATTCGGAAGAGTGGGTTCCACATCATTCTGGGGAAAGGAGATTGAATTCTATAACAAAAACTCCGAAATTAGATGAAGCTGGAGATGTAGAGTATGTCGTGTGCTCCGCAGAAGATATTACAGAACAAAGAAAGTATGAAGATATGTTGCAGAAATCGGAAAAGAGGCTTCGATTATTCATTGATTCGAGCCCCGATATGTTTTTTTTAAAAGATAAGAATTTGAAATATCTTTTAGTAAATAAGGCAAATGCCGATTTTTTTGGAGAAAGGGAGGAAAATATCATTGGAAAAACAGATTTTGACCTTATGCCCGAGAATGCCGCAAAAGTTTGTCGAGAAACAGATTTAGAAGCAATTAAAAAAGGAGAACCTATAAAAAGAATAGAAGAGATGAATGAAAGAATTTATGAAACTAGAAAAATCCCAATCAAAGATGGTGGAAAAATTATTGGAGTTGCGGGTATTATCCGTGATATCACTGAAAGTGAACTCACTGAAAGCAGATTAAAGGAATCAGAACAAAAATATAGGGATATCGCAGAATTATTACCTGATATAATCTTTGAAGGTAATATGAGAGGAGAATTTACCTATACAAATTCTGCCGGGTTTCGAAAATTCGGATATAGTGAGGAGGATTTAGATAATGGAGTTAATATCTTGGATTTGGTTTCAGAGGATTATAAAGAAAAAGCCTTAAAGAATATTCAGAAGGTATTATCTGGCAAAGAAACTGAACCCCACGAATATTTATTGGTTAAAAAAGATGGAGAACCATTTTATGCTCGAGTTCATTCCATTCCAATCCATAAAAATGGACAAATCATAGGTATTAGAGGTACGGTAAGTGATATCAATAGAATGATATTAGCGCAAGAAAAAATAAAAGAATCAGAAAAAAAATTAAAGAAGCTAAATCGTTTAAAATCAGAATTATTAAGGAGAACGTCCCATGAATTAAAGACGCCCCTAGTCTCGATAAGAGGATTTACCAATTTATTATTGGAATTCCATTCAGACAAATTAAATCAAGAAGCATTAAGTTTTCTTAATGAAATTAAATATGGATGCGATCGGCTGGGAAATATAATCAAAGATATTTTAAATACGGCAAAATTGCAATCAGGTCGTATGGAATTAAAAAAGAAAGAATTAAATTTATCAGAAATAATCGAAAATGCTGTAAATGCTGTTAAGGGGATTGCAAAATCTCGAAGCCAATCAATTTTTGTTGAAATTGAGGACAATTTAATGACGAAAGGGGAAGAAGAAAAGATTTTAGCCGTTTTAGAAAACCTAATCTCCAATGCAGTAAAATACACTCCACCTAAAGGTGAAATATACATCTATTCTAAAAGGAATAAGCAAAATATTATTATTTCAATAAAAGATACTGGAATTGGATTTACAGAAGAGGAAAAAAAAGATTTATTTACACAATTTGGAAAAATAGAACGTTATGGAGAAGGTTTTGATATAAATATCGACGGCTCAGGTCTCGGTCTCTATATTTCAAAAAAAATAATAGAATTACATAGTGGAGAGATCTGGATGGAATCCGAAGGAAGAAATAAGGGCTCAACTTTTTATTTTTCGTTACCTCTAACTAGTTGATTATTACTAAATCCCTTTATTAATAAAAACCTAAACCCTCAAAATGAATAGAATAAAAAATGATTAAATTTAAGAATATTAAACAAAATTAAGAAGTTGTATTCTTTTAATTTAAAATTACCAAATATTTGAGGTTAGATATTTTTAATCCCTTAGAAAATCCGTTCACTATTGAGGAAATAGCAGAAATCAAGAAAAAACTCAAAGAGTATACTATTTCTGATATTGAGAATGATAATGTAAATAGATTTATCTCTTTTTTAGAAAATAAGATTAAAAAGAAAATAGTACAAGCAAAAGAGACGGAGAAAAAATATAGACTCATATCTGAAAATGTAAATGATTTAATTGGAGTACTAAATCGCTCATTTGAATATGAATATCTTAACGAAAATACCTTTATGCATACCTTAGGTTATGGTAGGGATGATTTACTTGGGGAAAGTGTGCTTAATTATATCCATCCTGAAGATTTGAAAGATGCGACTAGAGAATTAAATGAAGGATTTAAAAAAGGATATGGTTCCGCTCAAATTAGATTACATAAAAAAGCAGGAGGGTGGGTCTGGGTAGAAGCAAAAGGAAAGATATTTGTAGATGAAGATGGAGAAAGAAAAGCATTAATTGTATCACGTGATATTACAGATCATAAGAAAGCAGAAGAGAGAACTCAGTTTCTCAGCTCTATCACCGAACAAGTAAAGGATGCGATAATTATAACCAACATGGGATTTGAGATTATCTATATAAACAAGGCAGCAGAAGATCTCTATGGGTATGAAAAAACTGATATGTTAGGTAAAACCCCAGAATTTTTAAACGCAGAACCTATGGCTGAAGAAATTCAAAACGAGATTTACCAGACTGTGCTTTCTAAGAACGTTTGGACGGGGACTCATTTGAATAAGAAAAAAGATGGTACCACTTTCTATTGTGATTTTAAAATATCTCCTCTACTAAATGATGAGGGACATATATCATCTTTCATAGCTATTCAAAGAGATGTCACACCCAAAATAGTTGCACGGCAAAAACTGAAAGATTCTGAAGAAAGATTTCGAATGCTGGCGGAGCAAGCCTTAGCAGGTATTTTTCTTATTCAAGATGGAGTATATAAATATGTCAACAAAAAATTTTCAGATATGACGGGGTATTCAACTGAAGAATTATTGAGTTGGGGGCCGAATGAATTCTTTAAAATTATCCATCCTGAATTTAGAGAATTTACAAAGACCCAAGCGCTCAAAAAATTAAGAGGAGAGAAGGATGTAATTAATCAATATCAATATAAAGGATTCAAAAAGGACGGAGAAGTTAGATGGGTAGAACAATATTCAAATCGGATAGAATATCAAGGGAAACCTGCGATACTAGGGATTATCTTAGATATTACCGATAGAAAAAAAGTTGAAAATGAACTAAGAGAATCGGAAGAAAAGTTTAGAATCATAACGGAAAAATCGCTTTCGGGGATAGCAATACTTCAAGATAATAAGTATGTGTATATAAATAAGGAATTCGCAAATATAATTGGATATCCATATTCTGAGGTTAAGAATTGGAATCTCAAGGAATTCATTGAAATTGTTCACCCCGATGATAAAGAAAAGGTATTAGAACAAGCCATAAAAAAACAAAAAGGAGAAAAGAATGTAATTAACCATTATGAGTATAGAGTAACAAAACTGTCCGGGGAAGTGATTTGGATAGACAATATCTCAGGGACTATCATATTTAATGGAAGAACAGCAGATCTTGTCAATAAAATTGATATCACTAAGCGTAAAAAAGCTGAAGAGGAACTATTAAAGTTAAATAAAATGAAAACAGAACTTTTAAGCAGAATTTCTCACGAACTTAAAACACCTCTAACTTCAATTATCGGATACCTTGAACTCCTCTCTAAGGAATTCAATAATTTGCTGCGCGAGAATGCAATATTCGAAACATTCATCACGAACATTAAACAAGGTACAGATAGGTTGAGTCAAATCATAAATAATGTGGTTAAAACCATAAAATTAGGGTCAAAAAAATTAGATCTAAAAAAAACAAAGCAAAATTTAACGGAATTAATACGGGATTGTGTTAAAGACCTTAAAAGCATATCAGATTTAAGAAATCACGATGTGATTATAAACGTTGAGCAAGATATAATAATAAAAATTGACCTAAAACAGATTCGAGAAGTGCTTACCAATCTTTTAATAAATGCTTATAAATTTACTCCACCCTATGGCAGCATTGAAATATCGGCTGAGAATAAAGATAATTATGTGAAGATCTATATTAAAGATAATGGAATTGGAATTACAGAAGAAGAAAAAGAAATTATATTTACTCAATTTGGAAAAGTGGAACACTTTGGAAAAGGCTTTGATGTGAGAATTGAGGGTTCGGGGCTTGGATTGTATATTTCCAAAAAAATTATAAACCTTCACGGTGGAGATATAGGTCTTATTTCTGAGGGAAGAAATATGGGCTCAATTTTTTATTTTACACTTCCAAAAAAATAAAGGATAAAAGAATTTGAAAAGAAATTAAATTTTGTTAAAAATTGGCTTTATAGCTCATCTTTGACTTCTTTATAAAAGTCCAGTGAATCGGGATTTCTTAGAGCCCCACGATTAGATACATCCATCCCATGAAGGATTTTCGTGATGGCTATTTCTACCTTTTTCCCGCTGAATGTATATGGTATTGTCTCCTCGGGTACTTCCTTAATCATCGCGGGTACGTGTCTAGGTGAGGCTTTTTCCCTTAGAGTTGTTTTTATTCTATTTTTTAGCTCATCATTTAATTCGGCATCCCCAGCCAATTCAACGAAAAGAATAACTTCAACATTCCCTTGATCATCCTTATGGCCTATGGCCAAGCTATCAGCAACCTCTGGAAGTTGTTCGACCACATTATAAATCTCAGAGGTACCAATTCTAACTCCTGATGGTTTAAGTGTCGCATCGGATCGTCCCCAGAATGTAATCCCTCCCGTGTCACTATGATACACAATCCAGTCACCATGGCGCCATACATTTATCCCCAGCTCATCATAATATTCAAAGTAAGCAGATTTATACTTCGACATATTCTCATCATCGCCCCAGAAATAGATTGGCATAGACGGGGCTGGCGCTTCGCATACTAATTCCGCTTGCTGGTCTCTTACTGGTTCTCCATTCTCATCATATGCTTCTACCTTCATAGCTAGCGCTGGTCCTTGTAACTCTCCAGAATATACAGGGAGTATAGGTAAGGCTCCCGCAAAACATCCATTGATATCAGTACCCCCAGAAATTGAATTGAAATAGAGATCTTTATTTATCTGATTATAGCACCATTCAAATCCTTCTGGGCTGAGGGCGCTCGCTGTTTGAGAGATTTCTCTTAATGATGAAACATCATATTGTTCTTTTGGTTTTAGTCCTTGACCCATTAGATAATGAATATAAGTTGCCGAAACTCCAAATATTGACACTCTATATTTTTCTATCAACTCGAACATTCGTAAGGGTTCCGGATATAGAGGATTACCGTCATATAAAAATATCGTAGCACCGACTCCAAGGGAGCTAATCAACCAGTTCCACATCATCCATGAAGGCGCGGTGATATAATTGATAACATCGTCGCGTTTGAGATCCGTAGAGAGAATTAACTCCTTTAAATGATTTATAAGTACTCCACCCCCACTCTGTACCATACATTTTGGTTTTCCCGTCGTTCCTGATGAAAACATAATATAAACAGGATGGCTGAACGGTAATTGCTCAAATTCTAGTTCGGGGGCTTCTTCTTTAGAGATAAAATCATCCCAATGAACTGCTTTGGGAATGCTGCTAATGTCCGGTTTATTATCTGATACATAGGAAACCACAACCACCTTTTCTATTGAGGGAATCGCATCGACAACTTCCTTAACATTCGGAATAATGCTAAATACACTATCTTTATAAAAATAACCATCTACGGCAAATAATACTCGTGGCTCAATTTGCGCAAATCGATCGATTACAGCTCTTGCTTGTAGTTCCGCCCCACATGAGGCCCAGATCGCCCCGATACTTGTCGTCGCGAGCATTGCAACTGGAGTTTCAATCAGATTGGGGATATAGGACACTACCCTGTCACCTGCTTCTATTCCCATCTCTCTGAGAGATTTTGCAATACGCGCTACTTCATTGTTAAGCTCTTTATAGGTTATTTTTTTAGTCTTTTTCGTCTCACCTTGAAAGATAAAGGCGAGTTGATCATCATCATATTTTAGAAGATTCTCCGCGAAATTTAACCGTGCACCGGGAAACCAATTCGCCCCCGGGAATTTATCAAGATCATCTACCACCTCCTCATACTTTTTAGATGCGATTATATCTGCAAAATCCCAGAAAGCGGCCCAAAAATCGGCTATCTTTTCCACAGACCATTTATATAAGTCTTTTGCTCCTTTGATATTCTTATCATAGTTTTCATTTACAAACTCGATAAATTTGGTCACATTTGCGTTTTCAATCCATTCTTGACTCGGCTCCCATAATTTTTTACGTTCTTCGCTCATTTTTTCCACATATAATTTATTGAATTTTTATATTGTGTAATTTGATCTTCATTCTATTAAATATTTCTTCTCAGAATCAATTGATTTATTATTTATGAAAGCAATCTGGAAATGCGCTTAGAAAATCTATTTAAATGAAGAGAATTAAATCTATAACAAAAAAGGAAAATATATTCATTATCAATATGCCTAAAATATTTGATGGATTAAGAGTTTTAGACTGCAGTCAGTTCATTAGTGGTCCCTGGGCAAGCATCTTTTTTGCCGATCAAGGAGCAGAAGTGATTAAGGTGGAAATATAGTACGCCATTCGCGTATTAACCATAACCTCCTCCTTTTGGTGAAGCCTTTCGATTATTTACGATCTATGATAAAACTATATTTCCACTCTTTTCAATTTTAAACCGAGGGAAAAAATCAATATCATTAAACCTGCGGAAAGAAGAAACAAAACCCATATTTAAAAAATTGGTTAAAAAATCAGATGTACTAATTGAAAATTTTGTAAAAGATACTATGGAGAGATGGGGGCTGGGATATTCTGAACTAAAAAAAATTAATCCAAAACTAATTTATGCTAAGATATCAGGATATGGGAATGAGGGTCTCGAAAAATATACAAGCAAAACTGCATTTGATATCATCATACAAAGCGAGGCAGCAATATTAGATGCTTTAGGTTTAAAAAAAGGTCCACCAAAACTTCCAATAGCGGATTATACTGCGGGACATGTTGCTGCGATCGGAATCAGTCAGGCGTTGTATCATAGGGAAAAAACAGGAAAAGGACAATTTATAGATATATCCATGCTTGATCTAATGTTTGCAATCAATATGCGCGCCCAAGCCCGAGAATTTATCTCTATGGCAAAGACCTTAGAATTGGGATCTAAATTTTTACCTGTCTATAACCAATATCAAACAAAAGATGGAATGATTGTATTAACTACATTAACAGAAAAACAATTTCAGAGACTTATGAGTGATATATTAAATAAGCCCGAGTTATTAGAAGATCCAAGATTTAATAATATCATCAAACGTTTTAATTATGTTGACGAATTAGATGAGATCATTGGGAGATGGAGTAAAAATTTAACTCGAGATGAAGCGATACGCCAACTAGAGAAAGTTAGAATACCATGCGGTAAGGTTATTCCTATGAATGAGGTTCATAAACATCCAAATTTGAAAGAAAGAGGGATGCTACTTAAGAATTTTGATTTCTCGAAGTGGGGAGTTGAGAAAGCAACTATTCCAGGTCCACTCATTAAATTCTCTGATGTTAATGGTACAGTGGAATCCGCGGGCCCTATATTTGGAGCTCATAATGAGGAGATTTATACTGATCTCTTAGGATATTCAAAAGAAGAATTAGAACAATTCCGAAGTAAAAAAATAATTTAGACTTAAATTTATAAAAAAGTTAGGAAATTAACCCATAATATTATTCTATTAAATTATGAGTACATAGATAAAGAAATCTCTCCATATAGTAAAGTTTATACTGATTAAAATGTCCCGAATAGTAGAGATCATTCCCATGTCCTTGAAATGGAAATAAAATTACACAACAATCATTGTTCCCTGCGAGATCATATTGGTCTTTTATATGTTCAGTTTCTAACAAGCAAAAATCTTTCGTTCCTTGGAACATCAAGCAAGGCGGACTATCGGAAGTAATAAAATAATTTTCGGGGTTTCTAAACTCATCTTTCCCTTTTATTATATTTTCAGTAGGATCCGCGGGATAAACTGGGATAATCCCTTTGATATTAATATGTGAACCGAAAAGGTCTGTATAGCTCCCATTATCGATTAACAAGGCAGTTGCTAATGAGAGGTGACCTCCAGCGGAATTTCCAGTTATAAACACAGAATCTAAATTTAGATTATATTTAGCAAATTCGCTCGTATTCAGTTGTTTTGTAAAATTTCCAATATGTCTGAGTTGATCATCAATAGTAAAATTCCCTCCAACTCCTTCAGGAGTAGGGATTATAAAGAAAGTTCCTTCCTTTAATCCATATTGGATATCAAATACTATATATCCTTGGGCAGCGAAATATTTATTAACTTGCAACATATTACTCGGTCCTTTATCTCCGATTGTCCATGCACCACCATGGATATTAATAATTACAGAATTATTTCCTGGCAGTGAACTACCATCCCCTTTAGGATAATAGGCATCATAGGCTAATGTAATCCCTTCACTTGAATTAGAATAGAAAGGTACGTCTATATCCATATTACAATCCTTTGGGTGATTTCCTAAGAAAAGTTCGGCCATCGTGAATGGAGTAGTTTGGAAATATTGATTCATTGATGGATCTATATTGGAACGCCAATTCTCGCCAAACGCTTTGGAAAAGTCTACTTCTGCTTGTATTGATGTATAAGGAGTAGAAAATATGGGTAGCAAAAAAAGACTTGAAAGAAATAAGCCGTAAATTAGTATTCCGTAAAAGAGATATGGTCGTTCGTGCCTATTCATCATTATTAAGAAAATTATTGTCGTGGAAAGCACAATAAAAAACAGAAATATCGAAAATTGAAAGAAAATTATTCCAATCAACCAAGCTGTGATATCAGTTAACGGTGAGAAAGCTAAAGCAAATCCTACATATGAGAGGAGCCCAAGAGTCAGTATTCCAAAGAATAGTAAGATCGATTTTAGAATTTTCTTAGAATGATTTTTGTTCTTACCATTTTCTATCTCAGAATGTTGTTTCCATAAATTTCTATTATTGTGATTTTTTATATTTAAATATGAGATTAGCGTTCCCAAACCTAAGATTCCAAAAAATCCAAAATAGACCATAAAATAATATCCAATAGTAGCGTATATTTCATTTGAATATGTCATAGAAATCATTAAATTTCCCAATAGGATCAATAAAATTGCTATATTAATAAATATTAAATAAAAATAGCATAATTTATTCATCTTACCTCCCAATCTGGAACTCGGATCTACTCGTATTCTGGTGATATAAATTAATACAAAATTCCCGATAAAATTAACAAAAATAAGAATTCCATAGATATACCATATAATAGAAGCGATTTGTATTGAGATATAGAAGATTGCTAAGAATATATCTAACAAATTTAATACAAATAATGGATAGCTCACGTTTTTTATCGTAAATCGTGCTTTCATATTTTGAAAAAATTCATTCATATACAAAATAAATTCCTACAAAATTTAAACATTTTAAGTTATTTTTCGGAAATCTCTATCTTATATTTTGAATTTAAAAATTTATAATTAGATGAGATTCTCGTCGATTTATCAAATTAATCCAAGGATGGAGTAAACTAATTTTGATGAATAAAAATAAATTCACATAAAATTAAAAAAAAGGGGATGGAGGGAATTTAGTATCCTTTTTTATTATTCTATTAAATCATGAGTACACAGATAAAGAAATCTCTCCATATAATAGAGTTTATACTGATTAAAATGTCCTGAATAGTAGAGATCGTTTGCGTGGCCTTGAAATGGAAACCAAATTGTACAACAATCATCATTCCCTGCGAGATCATATTGTTCTTTTATATGGTCAGTTTCTAACAGGCAAAAGTCTTTTGTTCCTTGAAACATTAAGCAAGGCGGACTGTCGGATGTAATAAAATAATTTTCGGGGTTTCTAAATTCGTCCCTTCCTGCGATAAGGCTCTCAGAAGGATTTCCAGGATATAAAGGAATTATGCCCTTAATATTGAGATGGGAACCAAATAGATCTGTATAACTACCATTATCGATTAATAAGGCAGTTGCTAATGATAGATGGCCTCCAGCGGAATTTCCCATTATAAATACCGAATTTAGGTTCATATCGTATTTATCAAATGCACTCATATTTAGTTGCTTTGTAAAATTCCCGATATGTCTGAGTTGATCATCGATAGAAAAGTTCCCCACTACGTCTGGAGGAGTCGGAATAAAACTAGTTCCTCCTTCCTTAAGTCCATATTGAATGTCAAATACAACATAGCCTTGAGCTGCAAAATATTTATTAACCTGCAACATATTATACATTCCTTTATCGCCAGCAACCCAAGCACCTCCGTGAATATTGATGAGTACTGAATTATTACCCGGTAATAAACTCCCGTTCACTTTAGGATAATATGCATCAAACGCTAAGGTAATATTCTCACTTGCGTTGGAATAATATTGGAGATCTATATCAATATTGCACTCTTTGGGATGATTTCCTAGAAAATATTCCGTTAATGTGAAAGGTGTAGTCTGGAAATATTGTTGGGCAGTAGAGGTAGGGATCTTTGATCTCCAAGTTTCTCCAAATGCTTGAGAAAAATCATTTTCTGCTTGGATCGAAGTGTAAGGTGTAGAAAATAAGGGAAGCAGAAAACTGCTGGAAATTAATAAACCAATAAGAGCAACAGGATAAAAAAAATAAGGATTTTTACGCCGGTTTATCATGATCAGAAAGATAGTTGTAGCAGAAAACATTATCAAGAATAAAAATAGGTAAAATGAGAAGAACACCATTCCAGCTAACCAGTTGATATAATCATCTAACGGGGCAAATATGAGAGAATAATTCAAAAGTAAACCGAAAAGTAGCGTAATTAATGCTAAAAACCCCAATATGGTTTTTACAATCTTCTGGATAAATGTCGTGTTATTGTTGGGGCTTTCTTCTGAATAATGTTTCCATAAGTTCCTATTGTCCAGATTTCTTATATTCAAATAAGATAAAAGTGTCCCTATACCGAAAATACTAAAAAATCCAAAGTATACCATAGAATAATATGCGAAATTAGTCGTTAGCTCATTTGAATAGCTAACTGAGATCAACAAGTTTCCAAATAGGATTAACAACATTGAAATATTTAAGAAAACCAGATAGAAATAGCAAAGATAATTTATTCTGCCTCCTAATCTTGAATTTTTATTTACTCTTTTTTTCGTGAGAAAAATTAGCAAGAAATTCCCAATAAAAGCGATAAAAATAAGAATTCCATAGACATACCATACAAGAGACGATATTTGCACAGTGATATAGAAGATTCCAAAGACAATATTTACCAAGTTTAGAATAAAAAGCGGATAGCTCAGATTTCTTATCGAAAATGCAGATTTTAGTTTTTTAAAAAATTCATGCATAAGGTAAATAAAATCCTAAACAATTTAAATTATTGAAATTCCTTTCCCTAAATTGTTCTATCATCTTGTCATATCTAAAAAATCTTAAAAATACGTTATCATAATATTAAAATGATCAATAATCAAATCACCAATTATTTTGAATGATTACTCAATATACTAGTCCGATTTTAGTGTAGAAGTCGAGCAAAGGTGGTTTTTATATCAAAATAAGCCATTCATAATAAGCAGGATTGTATTTGAAGGGTGATGATTAAAGATTAAGAAAATTACATAGATTTTCAACATATAAAATCAAGTTGATTATGAAAATGAAAAAAGTAATATTGGTATATGGAAGTAGGTATGGAAGTACTGCTGAAATTAGTGAAAAAATCGGAGAGATTCTTAAAAAAAATGATTTAGATGTGGAGTTAGTTAATCTGAAAGAGACCAAGCTAAAAAAATTACCCTCCTTAGATGAGTTTGATGGGATATTGGTTGGTTCAGGTATTAAGATAAACAAAATGACTAAAAGCGTGAGAAAATTCCTCTCAAAATTTGCAAATACTCTCAAGCAAAAAAAGAATACACTGGGGATTTTTATTTCATGCATGATGGCAAATAATCCCGAAGAACGACCAAAAGCAAGGAATGACTATATTAAAAAGGTCTTAGAAGAAAATGGGATTGAAGTTGCGATGCTTGAGGCGTTCGGCGGCGTATTAGATTTAACAGAAGACTCAAATTTAGGGGGATTTTCAAAGAAAATTATGGAAAAAATGGCAGAGGAAGATCCCAATTTAACTCCAGGCGGTAAAAATGATGGGCGAGACTGGGATTTGATTACAAATTTTGCCGAAGAATTCTGTACTCTACTGAATCAATAATCCTCAAATAATTTTTTTTTCCAAAATTCAAAAATCATATAAGAAATATGCTTAAATATAGCATAAACTTAAAAATAATTTTAGGATTTTAATCTTTAAATTTTAAAATACCAACATAGAAGCGATTTGTTATGAGTGAAGAAAAAAAGAATATTGTAGATCAATTAAACGAGGCTCTGTTAAACTTCGCGGAAAGTGCATTTGGAGAATCCGGCAAAGAATTTATCGAAGAAACCAGCGAGAAAGTGAAGGAATTATCCTCACAGAGCATTAAAAAATTTATGGAATTTTCCGATTCTGTTATCGATAATCTTAAACTGAGTGATAATGAACAAGTGATTAAAGCAAGAGATACAGTTGAAGATCTCCTTAAGCAGGCAGGTCTTTTGAAAGATGAATTTGAAGAGGAAGAATTTTAAAAAACTATACTAAGTTTGAATCTTTTTATCTTATTTTTTTTAATTTGTGTTCGCTTCAACTAAATAAAAATGTATAATTGAGCTTTTTGAAAGATAAGAAAAAGTAATATAAAGTAAAAAAACAGCTTAAAGTACATTATTTTGCTCTAGAAAGAATCTGACTTCTTCGGGATCCACATTGAATAACTCGCCGATTACCTGAAGCGATACCGCTTTTTCCATGCCCATTCCTTTATAGTCCTTGAAGAGGTTTATCCATGTTTGTTTTTTCTCGTACTCTTCAGGGTGTTTTTCTTGTACATGCGCCCAATAGGGTTTTGATAAAAGTTCACCGCAATACGGGCACTCTACCGTTTTTTCATGATTCTCAGACATAATAATTAGCCTATAGAAATATTATTCACAATTTTATCTCTGAATATTATATTCACACAATATATATAATTATGATGAAATAAGCTAATTTAAATTTAAGTTCAAATGAGAATTAAGCAATAAGTTAGTCTAAAATAATTGTAAAAAAATTAGATAGACCTTTACCATTAAATTTGAGCCATTACCATTTCCTTTTAAGATCCTTACGAGTTAATTTTCGAACCTTATCGACCGCCCATTCAACAAATTCGTGGCATTTTTTACTCCAGATTTCGTTTTCTTGATACTCTTGCATTCCATTTGGGTCGCTAAAATCATAGCCGCACAGATCAGCACAAACCACGGTCCCCCACTTTTCTTCGAATTCGGAGCAGTATTTTGAAGCTTTTAAATATGCCATAGCCATCGTTACGGGATCCATTTTCTTTTTTCCGCCCATTATGATACCGATTGCGGCGCATGCTCCAGCAACAGCCCCGCAGGCCCCTTGCCAACCATCTTTAGACTTATAACCCCCAAAACCACCAGCGAGCGGCATCGCAAGGTTATGAAACATGTAATTATCCACACCCAGTACATCTAAGATATTTGTAAAGGTCAATTCTGCGCAGTTTACACCTTTTTTTAGTGTGGGGAGGGTTTCTTTTAATTCCTCAATTTTTTTATCAAATTTTTGTTGTATATCATCCGACATAGTAGTTGACTAACCTCCAATTAATAATAATTTCCGTGAGTAAAATAATAAGTTGAATATCGAATTATTTAAAGTTGATATTCTTATTTCCTCAGAGTAAATCCATTTTTAAGGATAATTTTCGTAGCCATTTTCGCAACATCTCCCACGATTGCAGAACAATTTTGAAGCATTCCGGATTTAATTGCTTCTTTCATCCCATCAGAAGACCATAAATCAAAAGTTCTTCCCATTGTAGCTTTCTGAACATCATGGCAACGACAAGTACCGTATTTATCAATATATTTATCATGGAGTTCTTTCACGAGTTTATAGGATTTCATTGGTTTATACATATCGTTAAAATCCTGTTTTTCTCGTCCAAAAAGATAGCCGAACACCATCGAAGCTCCTACCAACGCTCCGCAAGACCCATCACCGGTTAACCCCAGTCCGTCGGCTAACCCGCTTGCAGATTTGAAAACATCTTCATTCCATATCCCTAAAGCTTCAAATATCGCAGCTATCGCGGTTTGGGCACATCCGGTACAAGTCTGCTCATATTTTTTTCCCAATTCTTCCGCTTTTATTAGGATATCTTCTTTAGAATCTGTCATACTTATCATATTATAGTTTTTTATTTGTAGCAAAGAGAAATTATTAGTTATTGTTAATATTAGTATGTTCAAGACACTTAATAAGTATTTAATTTCCGGATGACCTCGAAAAAGAGAAGTTTAGGACACTTTATAGATAAGCTCCTAAGACGGATTCCATTTCTCGGCAAATTACTGGCCTCCATTTTCGGGTTATTAGAATTACCCATTTTGGAATTCTTTAGAAGGATTGATCAAAGGTTTAATTCTCATTCTATGGAGATGCTTAGTAAATCTCTATTGAAAGGGAGATGGGGAGGGAGGGTCGTGCCGCTAAATAAAAACATTGAGATGAGTACTCAGTTTAGTCCGACTGAAGAAATTATGGAAATTATCAACCGTTCTAATATCACGGGTGTATCTTATTGTTATTGCCGAACTATTCAGAGAGCATTTGATGATCCCAAATGCGATCATCCAATTTATACGTGTATTCATGTGGGCTTTGGCAAATCTCTTAGAGAAATTCCTTATAAATCTAAAAATTTGAAGCGTGTCAAAAAGGAAGAAATTGCGGAGATATTGGAAAAATGTGATAAGCGAGGACTCGTCCATCAATTGATCTTTTTTCCAAATCCAGAGTTTTATTATGTAATTTGTAATTGTTGTCCTTGTTGCTGTGTGGTGCTAAACAAATTCCTTCATTCTGGTTCACCGCACATGATTAAAAGTAATTTTATTGCCAAAACTGATTTCTCTAAATGTACCAATTGTAAAGTATGCGAAGAATGGTGTCATTTCGGTGCGAGAGTAATTAAGAAAGACAAACTAGAATTTGAACCTAATTTCTGCTTCGGGTGTGGTATATGTGTTCCTAAATGTCCTAATAATGCAATCTCGTTGGAAAAGAAATGAATTCTTTCCCTTTTCTTTTCTCTCTTTCCTAATTTAAGCATACTCAAATACTATTGCACCATTTAATTCTCTTGACAGTATTGTGAAAAATTAGAAAAGTAGCTTCAATATATTCTTTTCTCAAACTAGTTGTAAAACAATCAAAAAATCAATAATATGAATAAAGTACCTTTTGAGCAGACAAATAGATTTAAATGCTGATTTACATAAATGTAAAATGTCATGGTGGAATCCAATTTGTCGTTTGAATTGCAAGTTATATTTGATAATTCTATTAAAGAGGATAGTGAATTCAGAGGTGGTTTCGGTTTTTCTATATTTATTTACAATTTGCTAAGTGATAAATATCTCTTATTCGATGCTGGAGCTGATGGAGATACCTTGATGGAGAATTTCAAAATAGCAGGTCTGGATGTGGCTGATTTAGATAAGGTAATTATCTCTCACAATCATCTTGAACAGATAATTGGACTTGATAAAATCTATGAGATGAATCCTTCTATCGAGATTTATGTTCCAAAAGAGAATTATATTACCTATAATCGGAAATTTGAGAAAGCGGAAGTAATTGGGGTGGAAGAACCAATCGAGATCGATAAGAGAATTTATTCTACGGGGCAGATGGGAACATATATTAAGGAACAATCAGTAATTTTACATACTGCGTATGATGAAGTAATTTTATTGACGGGGTGTGCTCATCCAGGACTGGATGATATTATAGACTATGCTCATAAATATGCACATAATCTGAAAGCAATTGTGGGAGGATTTCATGGATTTAGGAAATTTTGGGCACTAGAACATATTGATTGTATTTATCCGTGCCATTGTACCCAATATAAAGAAGATTTTTTGAACAGATTTCCGGAACACAGTAAAGCATTATTTGTAGGGGATGTTTTGCAATTTTAAATCCTTCTTATAAAATTATCACCATTGGTTAGAACTGATAAATTAAAGAATTATGAATGATTATTCTTTAGTATTATATTAAGTCTAACCAAATTCTTTTTTTAGCAAAATGAGTACCGCGCCTAAGTTTGAAATACATATTGTTTTTGATAATAGATGTGTAAGAGAAGGGTTTTTAACGGGATTCGGTTTTTCCGCCTTAATTCGTAATCCCTCTACAAATAGCTATTCTTTATTTGACACGGGTGGAGATGGTAATGTATTAATTCATAATATTCGACAATTTGATGTGAATCTCAATCAAATCAAAAATGTTGTTATTTCACATTCACATTTTGACCATAGTGGTGGTCTCAGCGAGGTAATCAAGCATAATCCTAATATTAAAATATACGTACCAAAAGACAATCACACCACCTTTCAGAGGAGATTTTCCCAGCAAGAGATTATAGGTGTAGAACAAGAGGAAGAAATAGAGGAAAATATGATGACTTCTGGACAAATTGGGAGCTCTATAAAAGAAGAAGCATTGTATTTGAAAAATCAGAACCAAGAAATTTTTGTTATTGTCGGATGTACTCATCCTGGACTTGAAAAATTTATCATAAGGGCACGCAAGATAGGTAATGTGAAAGGAATTGTAGGGGGATTTCATGGCTTTCGTAAGTATTCATATCTTGAAGGAATAGAAGTAATAGCAGCATGTCATTGTACCTCTCATGTACAAGCAATAAAAAAACGATTCCCCAATCATTACAAGCAGATTTGTGTGGGAGACACAATCTCATTTTAAATCTTGCTTGATTTCTCCGTTGGGGAGCATGTTATCGGGATGAGGAGTACCGTTCTCTTCCATCTGGTATCTGACGCACTCCTTATTTCCCACTAAACAATAACTCTCAACCCATTTCTTATCTAATTTACCTTGATCGGTAAAAAATTTAATGGGACAACAATTATACCATTTGCATATTTTTTTCACTATTTCTAACCTCTGAGAATCTTGAGAACTTATCTAGGATAAGGAAAAAATACTTTTAAATGAAAGTTATAAAATTAAATATTTGGAATTATATTGTTATTGTAAGCATATAATTTGCGTTAATTCAGTTATAAAATTTTGAACCTTAGTTTTTAATTATGAGGGACTTATATGAAGTAGGTTTTGTCTTTCGGGGTTTTGTCTTAGTTAAGCATAAATTCAGGCAATTACCTAAATCTAATGAAAAGGAAACCGATGAGGACTTACGAGGTGCCTTTATTTCGGCAATTAATACATTCGCTCAAAAAGCATTTATAAATACTTCCTTAGAATACTTAGAAATGAAAAATCTGCTTTTCACATTTAAAATCGATGAAATCAAAGCGGGAGATAGCAATAAAAAAGAACCAATTATTATGTATGGTTTGATAGAATCTCAACGTAATCCAGATAAATATGTCCAAAAATTTCTAGAAAAAATCGAACCCATAATTCAATTCTTCATTACCACATACCAAGGCGCAGATTTTACGGAATTGAACAAATTTGAATCATTTGAAGAAGAATTAAAAAAATTTTTTGATTAGATTTGAAAATTGAGTTACTATTTTCTAATCCTATTATAGACTTAGCTATATGGAGTGATGGTTTTAATTGGACTACCAAATGCGTGACGATCTTTAACTTGTACCTTTTTTCCTTTCTCCAGAATCACAAATTCCCCATGATGACCCCCCGCGTATAAGAAATTATCATCAACATATATCGATTCGAGAGAACCCATCTGTACCCCTAATATTGGATTCGGATTTTTACTGAGGATATTCCAAGCCAATAATTTGCCGTCCCAAGCAGCCGAATAACATAAATTATGATACATACACATCCCTTTTACTTTATTATGGGTATTCGCAAATGCTGCATGTTTTTCGACTGTGAAGTTTTCATTATCATAAATATAACTGAAAACTCGGCCGGTCAAGGCTATACAAAGAAAATTCTCGTTCATAATCATATTTTGAATTCTATATTTAGCCCAAGGGAATGACTCATCATAAATTTCTTTTCTTTCCTTCTTGTCTAGAACCTTAAAATTGGCTTCTCCAGCTCCGAAAAAAATCATGTGATCATTTACAAAAAGTCCACGAATAGGATTTGCATTGACAGAAAACTCATCTGCTTTTTCAAAATTATTATTTAAATCCCATAATTCAATTAATCCTTTTGGGCCCCCGGTGTAAAGAAAATTCTCATCAGCAGCAATAGAAGTTACTTCCCAATGACCACGATGTTCTTCTCTGTTCTTTAATTCTAGGACCTTAAGTTTTTGGAACTGATCCCCGTTGCTCGTCCAAATATTAACACTTCCATTTTCTGAAGGGATGCAATAGAAATCTGCCGTTTTAATAATTCTTAATGCAGATGTATTGATATTATTTGTTTTTGGGGTTAATTCTTTGATGGTCGGTTTACTTGTTTCATTTGGAAGTATAAAATGAATAACTCTTCCATCCATTAATCCTAATAAGAGATTTACTAGATTTTCTGACATTCTTATTCTAATTTTTGATTTAATATCTCTACTTTTCTGTAAAAATATTTAAGTATTTCTTTTTTTTATGTTGCGATAAAATTATCAACTCAGGCAGATAAAAGTCTCCAACCTCTAGGTTTAGATCGAGAGTACTCAATTATTCCACGTTTATTAAGATCCCCAATAATATCTTTTATTTGGTCCCTTTTATAGCCCGATGAGGCAATTGCGTCTACTAGTTCTGATTTTGTGTAAAATATTTTCTGTTTTTTGAATAAAGAGAGGATATCTTCTTCAATTTTCGTTTTTTTTTCTTGAAGCGATGCTTTTTTCTCCTCGAATCCTTGTTCGGTTTGCAGATCCATATTGAGTGTCCATCCCCTTGGTTTGGAACGTGAATAGGTAATGAGGTTTTTATCATTTAGTATATCGATTTCTGACTGGATCTCAGTCTTAGAAAAGCCTTTTTGAGATACTAGATCAATCAAATCTGATTTTGAATCAATAGGACCCTTTTGATTTAGTGTTTCAAATATAACTTTTTGTAGTGTGGCGAATGTTTTAACATTACCTTTTGATTTCACTTGAAACTTATCTTTGGGTTTAATTTCGAAATCTTCCTTAGATGCTTCCTCTACAAATTCTCTCTCATTTGGTACTTGAATTAAACGCCAAACGCTCAATTCTTCTTCTTTATGTAATAAGTTTCCCTCCATTTTTAAAGCATTAAGTTTTTCTTCAATTTTATTCATATCATAACCGATCTCTTCCAAATCCTCGATAAGTATATTGAGATCTATGTATATTCTTTCTTCCAAAAGATTCTGTATAAATTCTTCCAAATTAGTAGGGATGCTAGAAAAAGCTTCTTCTTCTTTAACCCTTACATTTGGCAGTTCAATCGGCGGGGGTATTTCTAATTTTTTCCTCTTTCCCCATTCAAAATCGACTACATTTCGAATCGTTCTATCATATCCTCCAAATATGATCTGTTTAATGCTATTATCATCTTTTGCGATGCTTGCAATATCCTCTATAGATGATTTTATTTTTGTAGACCATTTTAGCTTAAAATTCAGAGAATCTAATTGATTATTCTGATATACAAATAGACTCCCATCTGCACACCCTATTATTAGCTCGTTTGCATTATCTCCATCAATATCGTCAATTAGTAAGCTGAGAGGTCTCGATTCAGTTATATGCAGACATGTTAATAAATCTCCTTCGCTATTAAACACGCGTATATTGGAATCATCAGAACACGTTATTATTTCGTTAAATCCATCATGGTTGATATCTGCTACATAAATATCATTTAGCTTACCATCTAAATCTCTATGCCATAAGATTTTTAGATTTTGATCTTCAATATGAATAAGCTGCAATAATCCATTTTTAGTACCTACAACTAAACCCAAAATAGCAGATTTCATTGATTTCGGCTTTAAAACACCAGTAGTACATGAAGTTACCCATGATTCATAGTATTGAACGAATTGCGGAAAGTCACTGGAAAAATTAGCAAAAATAATTAATTTGTTATTATCTCCCCCAAAAATTAATTCATGTTGTCCATTTCGGGTAATATCTCCGGCAGTGCAGCATAAAACCTTTCCATCGGTGATATAATGTTTTACTCCGATCAATTTAGCATCTTCCTCTCTATATTTTACCACAAGAAAATTTCCGTCACCCGTTCCTGCGATGATCTCTTCACATCCATCTCCGTCAATATCAGCCGTATAAATGCAGCGAAGCCATCCGTCAAATTCCATGGAATTAATGATATCTTTATCTTCATTCATAATATATAAATGTCTATCATGTCCTCCAAAAACAAGATATGTTTTATCATGGCAGTTAATTATAGCACATGCTAAAATCGCTTCGGGGGCATTATAAGTCCATTTGAGTTCATAGCTTTTCTTTATCATAAAAAAGACTGGTGGATTAAGATTTAATTTTATCTAATCAAAATAGTTTAACATCTTTCTAACTCTTATAGAAGATATGGTTGTATTTAGGAATTTTTGAAAAATTACTAATAAAAAAAATAAAAAAATATAAATAAATATTATAGTGCGAGCTGGGCTTCGCTTGGATGGTATTCGCCTTTCCCAGAGATTTCATACGTGACTTCGAGTTTCTCTCCTGACTCTAATGTGTCGATCGTCCATTTGAGAGTATCTTCACCAACTTCATCGGTGATTTCAGGTTCCATTGAATAGTCTCCATATTCAAAGGAATCGGGAACTTTATCCATAAGAACCAAACTTTCTAGTGTCATCTCTCCGATGTTTTCAACAGTAAGAATTATTTCATAATCTCCCAAACCGCCCACGGGAATCACTTCTTTGCCGATACGGAACTTACGTCTGAGATGGAGCGCTTCAATAACTGGAACGTCGGGCATATATTCTAGTTCTTGACTGAGAGGGTATGTGTTTGCACGATAAGTGATATCAGACTCAAATCGAGCATCCTTTGTGGGTTTTACACAATGGATAGGGTATTGGATTTCGAGGACAGAATCTGGTTCAAACATCCCCGTATTGGCGTCTCTGAGATCCTCAAATGAGATCTCTAATACATCATTACGCACAGAAATAGCATCTGGTGAGATATCGATCTCATCATCGTCCCAAAGGACTGTTACCTCATCATTCTCTGGTGGTTGAAACTCATCAGTAAACCGACTTTGAGAAATCTTTATCCTATTTAAAGGAGCAGATCCGTTATTGTGAATCGATAGGGAAGCGTAGACGTCCTTCTTTCGAAATGTTGGGACATTGATAACTTCCATTTCAGTAGAGACTCCTGATGATACTTTTTCTCGTATCTTATCAGGAAAATCGTCTTTAATACTATATGCAACAGCTCCTTTAATACTTGCAACGGATAACTCAACATCAGAGATTGCAATAGTTCCATTTACTATTGTTTGAAAGTCAGGCATCACTCGAAATTCTAATTTTTTTCTAAATTCAGGAATTTCAGCACTCTTATATTCCCATGGTTCTGAAAACCATTTTGCTCCAGAGGGAAGGGCAGGAACGTCTTTTGGATCGACATCGACCAACTTCTTGGATTTATCATCGGGTGAATATACATCCGCATTCAGTAGATGTAAAATGAAATCTGACGTATTTTCAAAGACAAGTTTACAATCCCAAACTTCTGGTTCTTCATCGCGTTCTATAGTATCTACATAGAATTTATTTCGAGTATAAGCATCAAATTTATCTACTTCTAATCCTTCCGCAAAAGATGAGATTCCTTCATATCTTGCCTTAATAGTACCTGTTTTTTTAGAGTCAATAGTTCTGGCAAGTACATCTGCGGTGAATTTAAGGATTTCGATATTTTCAGGTTTTAATGAATCAATAGTCCATACTATTTTATCACCGTCTCTCTCTGCTCGACCGAGAGTGGTGTCTATGATTGAGATATTCGAAAAATCAGAGGGAATTTGCTTGGTTACAATGACCTTTTTAATTGGTTTCTTAAAGAGACTTTTCATTGCTATCGCAAACATAACAGTATTTTCTTTATCAATAGGGATTGCATAGGACTCAAGACTATATTCCTCGACATCAGTCCCACCATTTCCGAATATATCATCATCTTCCTCTTCCTCTTCATCTTCTAAATCCACTTCAAATTCCTCTATTAATTCCTCTTCATCGTCAAGAGTTTCGACTGAATCAGCATCGGTAGATTTTGCTTGAATTCTCTCAAAATCATTTCGAATATCTTTAGGATTTAGAATTTCATCCGCATTCGGTAAGGTATTAATATATTCTTTAACGATGAGTTGGTTTTTGACCTCGCCCGTTAATTTAAAATCTCGAGAATCAATATTATTATCATCTTCCGTACCTAACTCAACAATATCTATTTCTTCCGATTCTAAGTCTGTACTATCAATATTTTTTAGCTTTAAATCTATGTCCCAGATCCTATCGTTTTTACTCGGATTCTCAACATTTAATTTTCCATTAAATTTAATAGATTCTATATCTGCTTCATGATTTTGTTCGACATTCACTTCTTCGATAATTTTAACTAAGGCAAGCAATCCCTGTCTATTTCCGTCTTTTAAAAGGATCTGCCCTTCAAGATTTCCCGTATCCTCGTCATAGGTTTCAATAACTGGGGTACTTGAATCTCTATCAATTAACTCAACTCTTCCTTCGTCCATTTCCACTCTTCTGAGACCTTCAGCTTCCAAAGCTTCCTCTTTATCTTCTTCATCCCAGCCCATTGTCTTTACTTTCTTTTTTTCTTTCTTTTCTTCTTTTCCAAATAATGGCATTGTATTTTACCTATTTTATTTATTGCTAAATTTTTCGATTAAGAAATCGCTAATGAAATCTTAAAATATGCTGATTAAAAAACCTTTTATTAATATTTTAAATGATTTTGTAAAATTGTCGTTATAATTGAATTATAGAGGATTAGATCAGAAAAATACCATAAAGGACTGTTGAAATAAGTGTGAAAGTTATTTCTCGAGAAGGAAACTAACCATATAGTAATTTTATTTTATAATAAAACTAGGAGGATATCATTTACATTGCATCCCGTCGGTCCTGTAATAATTTCTGTTTCCAATTGCTTAAAGAAAGAATTAGAATCATTTATTTTCAGATATTTCCGTAAGTCTTTCGTTTGTGCTTGTTGAATTATAGTATTATCAACAATCGCTCCCATAGCTTTGCTATTTCCTTCTATTCCGTCTAAATTGGCTGCTAGAATTAGAAGATTCGCAGGTAGACTATTTTTACCCGCTTCATAAAGGAAACTGAGTAACATTTCTTGGTTTCTTCCCCCAATCCCGTTGCCTCTTATTGTTACTGTCAATTCTCCGGTACCTATCAACGCCAATTTATTAATATTCTGTATATTCATTAATTTTCTCTCTTTTTTTATAATATTATAGAGATCTGCTGCGAAGTCTCGAGCTTCTCCTGTGATTGAATCTGAAAAATATCTTACTTCATACTCCTTATTGGTTAAAAACTCTCGAACTTCTTCGACTGAATTTTTTACACTTCCTATTAAATAATTAAATGTCCTCTCAAAGCAAGGATCATTCGGCTTTGGATTTTCTAATTCAAGGTTTTGTAAGCCTTCTTCAAGTATCTCTCTCGCATTTTGGGGGATTTCTTCTAATAAATTATATTTTTTCAATATAGCAATCGCTTCCTCAAATGTGGTTGAATCGGGGACGGTGGGTCCCGAAGCGATCGAATCAAGAGTATTCCCAACCACGTCTGAAATAAGGAGCGAGATTAATGTTGCTCGACTCGTGTTCCAGATATGTCTTGCTAAATTTCCACCTTTGAAATCCGACAAATGCTTTCTAATAGTATTGATTTCATGAATATTTGCTCCGGATTCCAGAAGCAATGAATTAATATTCTTTAATTCCTCTAATTTTAAGGGTTTTTTAGGGAGGGGTAAGAGGGCCGAACCACCTCCGGAGATGAGTGTAATGATAAAATCATTTTCACACGCATTTGCAACCAAATCCATCATTTTTTTAACACCCACTAATCCATTCTTATTTGGAATTGGGTGAGAGGCGTAATTTATTTCAATTTTGGAGAGGCGATCATCTTTTCCAATCTCCAATCCCTCAGGGATGTTGATTAGGCCTCCAAATTTTATCTCAGGGAAGTAGTTAGAAAAAACATTCTCTAAAGATGCTGCCATCTGAGCTGAGGCTTTCCCACCACCAATCACGAGAATTCTACTAGTCTGAGAAATATCATACTTGTCATTTTCAATTAATAATTGGTCCTTTTTGATTTTTAATGCATTTTTCATTAATTTCCCCGGCTTTACCGCTTCAATCGCAATTTTTAATGCTTCCAATGCAATTTTTCGCAGCCTTTTTTGCGGATTCGATAAGTTTTCATTAACAAGTTCAGAATAATTTTTTATGATCATAGATATAACCTTTAATGAAATGAATCAACAGAGTTTTTCTATTGCATCTAAAAATTAATCAAAATTAATATTTATCGCACAATTTTCACTAGTAAACTAATACAAACGAATAATATTAATTTCAAGGTTGATGAGAAATGAGCGATGAAATGTATGATTTAGCTGTTATTGGCGCGGGTCCAGGAGGATATCACTCTGCAATTAGAGCAGCTCAATTTGGAGCAAAAGTTGCGTTGATAGAAAAGGAAAACCTCGGTGGAACGTGTTTAAACTGGGGATGTATTCCAACCAAGGCATTATATGCATCATCCGCATTAATACAAAAAATACGAGAGCATGGCGAGGATTTTGGAGTAAAATGCTCAGTTGAATTAGACTTTGCCAAAGCTGTGGAGAGAAAGAATCAAATTGTTAGAGAATTGGTTGATGGAATTGGGCAATTGGAGAAAGGTTGGAAAAACGATGTCTTTATGGGTCATGGAAAAATAGTTGGCGGGGATATTGATAGTGGTTTTGATATCGAAATTGAGGGAGAGGATAATACCACAATTAAAGCAAAAAGAATTATAATTGCGACAGGTTCCTCTCCAGCATTAATTCCCGCCTTTAATATCGATCATGAAAGAATTTTAACAAGTGATGATATTCTACACCCAGATTTTAAAGAAGTGCCAGAGCGTCTGTTAATAATCGGTGCGGGTGTTATTGGATGCGAATTCGGAAATATTTTTGCGACATTTGGCAGTAAAGTTACGATGTTAGAATATCTCCCCTCACCCATCGCAACCGAAGAGCGAATGGTGATTAGGGAACTTCAGAAAAAATTTGATGAATTAGATATTGAACTTCACGTCTCTCAAAATGTATTATCTGTAGAAAATACAGGTAATGGTGTGAAAGCTACCACATGCTCTGCCGATGTCCCACGAGACGAAGTAGAGGATGCTGAGAAAAACGTGTTTGAGGCGGATTATTGTCTTGTGTCTATTGGAAGGGCGAAAGAATCTTCAAACCTGGGATTAGAAGAGATGGGTATTGGTACAGAACGCGGAGCTATAAAAGTTAATCCAGACACATTAGAAACGGATTGCAAGGGAATTTATGCGATTGGCGATGTAACAGGGGGAGTTATGCTGGCACATGTGGCTAGTTATGAAGGCGATGTTGCCGTTAATAATGCCTTAACAAGCATAGGAGGATTTCCAACGCATCATGAAACTACAGATTATTCCGTTGTACCTGCCACGATATTTACCAGTCCAAATATCGGCTCTGTAGGCATGAGAAGGAGCGATGCAAAAGATAAGGGTATCGATGTGGCGATGGGAAGGTTTCCATTCCAATCCCTTGGTAAAGCTAAGTGTATGGGTGAGGAGGAGGGTTTTATCATGATTCTTGCGAATAAGGATAATGGTGAGATCATTGGCGCATCTTGTATTGGTGCTGAAGCACCAGAATTGATATCTGAGATTGCCTTAGCCATGAAACATGGTTTAACTGTACAAAATGTAAGTGAAGTTATTCATAGCCACCCAACTATCAGCGAGATGGTTCTTGAAGGTGCCGAAGACGTTTTTGGAATGGCAATTCACCGAAAAGGTCGTCCCGACTTGGACTTACATAAAAAGTTGAAA
>WJIN01000030.1 GCA_014730295.1 Promethearchaeota archaeon
ATAAAATTTGTGGGAATTATCTATCTTATTGGAATCGTCGCTTTATTGGTTTTTATTCCGCTAGGATGGATTTAAAAAAGATTTTAAAATTTTCTTTTTTTTATTATAATTATCAGTTTGGTCTAAAAATGTAATATTAAAAACTATAAAAAAAAAGAGATAGAAATAAGCAATTTTGCTCTTCTATTCAAATTTACTCGTTTGTATTCCCATCAGAGGGATTATTGCCATTAAAAATAATATTCCGGCGATAAAAATAATCCATTCAGTATCAATAAATCCCGAAAGATATGTCCCTAATGGCACTAGAATTAATTTTGCCAAAGCGATCGAAGTCGCAATGATTTGAAAGATTAGCACCTTTTTTCCACTCACATCAATCATCAGCGTAATAAGATTCACGATTAAAAATCCAGCAAGAATTTGCATTACAGCATACAGTCCAAGGAATACCCATAGATCTACAAAGGGGGCTAATAGCAACATTATTCCTACTAAAAAAGTATTATATAGCAAAATACGTTGTTTATCATATTTATGCGATATCATACCCGCAATCAAAATTCCGATACCATTAATTATGATAAATAAAATTAAGAGCAAGGAAAAAATTTCTTCTGAGATAATTGAAGTAATAAAAGGTTCCAACGGCCATTCATAGATTTTGTCCCCATATAATAAAAAAGCCACTCCGCACACAAGTAGAATATTTCGTAAAGAATAATTTTTGTTTAAGTCCTTTGATTCGCGAACTTTAGATGATTCAATCATTACAGACTCAGCTTTAAAATAGACAATGACAATCAACGGAAATACGAGAATTATCCCTGATAGAAAGAATAGTTCCCAAGACGGTACAATCATAAATATTCCTGGGACGATAATTGCCCCCAGCACCGATCCCATCTGTAAGAACAAGGTATTTCTGCTTTTTTGTTTTTCAGTAATTGAGCTTTCAACAAGCATTTTATCAACGGATACATCAATCACCGCTGTAAAAGCAAAATTCACTCCCAATAATATCCCAAATAAAAATAAAATTGAAAAGCTCAGAAAGATAAATAAGAAACTTGCGAAAATTCCCACCGCAGAAATAATCATCACTCGTCTCATAAAACTTAGTCGTTTATCATCCTTATCATAGTAGATCGAAATTACTGGTTTGGCAAATAGGGCGGAATAAGATATTATTTGCACGAAAGCCAACTCCGTTTTATCTACTGAAAGATAATTATAAAAGTATATAGGTAGATAACTGTGTACAAGAATAAATATTAGCTGAGCAACGAAATAGATATAGAAATAAAGTATTTTATTATTTTTTCCATTTTCCATTGTTTTTAGCACTTTAGGATGTTATAATTATTGATTATTAGGTTTGATTCTATATTACTTTTTTGAAATATTTAAATAAAAAAAGCTGATCTTGATTTACCAATATAGTTATTTACTACATGAATTAAAAACCTTCAATGCATTTTTCTTTAAAATGATATTTCTAATTATCAAACTCTTTGGTTAAATATCTATATTTTTAATTAATCATCTTTTTGATTGAAATTTAGCTATAAGCATTACACAAGAGAATGAATTATATCCCCCATTTTCGTCTCTTCTAGTTGTTTTATTAAGATCGATAAGTATAAATAGGTAAAAAATTATAGATCATATTGGATTTATCGGACTTATTTTAAATTAAAATTCATTTCAAAAAAATTAAACAGGAACGTAGTTGAGACTAAAATGGTCGCAATTATGGGTGATGATTTTTTTAAAAAATCAAAAGAATTATTTAGACGTGGTGACATCAAGAACACCATCGCTACGTATGAGAAAGCTCTTTCGAATATTGACCGAGACAAAGAGAGTAAACATTATATAACCTTCCTAAAGGATATCTTAAACCATTGTAAAACGAATAATCTTCGAGAGGAAGAAGCTCTAGTATTACGAGCCATGGGAAGGACATATTCCGTTTTCAAAGAATATGTGGACAGTTTAAAACACCACTGGTTGGCTTTGAAAATTCAGAGAAAATTGGGTAAGAAAATCGAGGTTGCTGAGGGCCTTCAATTCATTGCTGAAGATCAAGAAGTTAGCGGAAATTTTGATCAAGCAATCAAATCTTACATAGAAGCGAGAGAAATATTTAAAGAACTTGGAAAAAAAGACAAAGTCTCACTAATAGACACAGAATTAGAAAGATTAGAAGAATATTCTAAAGAGGCATTAGATACTGAATATATGCTAAGTAAATTTAATATTGACGATTTTTAACGAGTGTGAATATCCTAAAATAGAAGAAATTTCTCTTACACCAAAAAAACACATGAAATGGAAATCACCAGTGAGTGTGGGAAATTTGGGACAATGGGAATTCTCTGATCAAACTATACAAATTTTACACATGGATAAAGCTATTCCCATGTAATTACTTTTTTATTTTCTATCTTTTTTAATATATATTTCATATAATTTTGGAAGGATCATCATTTGAAGTTCCTTAATAGAATAGTGTGTTTTTTTTCGTAATGCTTTGAGATCCTCATATTCTGGTTTTACATTGATAATAATTTTATCATCATTTTTCATTACATAAGAGGCTTTATATCTAATAGTATGTGATTCTCCGTCAATTTTAATATCTTTTTTTCTAATTTCTCGTTCCACACATATTCTATCTATATCATGATATCTAACACCCAATGTACCTAGATTTTTTAAAGTTTTATCAATAATCTCCAATTTTTTTTCAGGTTGGCAAATTATTTTGATTATATAGCCTGGTCGGTTTTTTTTAGTCAGACTTTGAATGACGTGAATATCTAAAGCATCATCTTCAATCAGACTAATAAAATCACCAATTAATTCTCCAGATACATCATCAATATTAGTTTCAATTATAGATACAATTTGATTATATTGAAAGAGATAGGATTTTTGTTCTTCGTCTGAATGCTGTGTACCATAAAATATTCTCAAAATATTTGGGAAATTTTCAAATTTTTTTTGACCGGTACTATAGGATTCTTTTTGAATTTGCATGCTCGGAGAATTAAGAATTGGGTTTAAATTTACTAAGAGAGCGGCTCCAGTAGGGGTAGTCAATTCTTGATCTATAGGACCTGGATACACTATGAGTCTCGAATCCTTTATGATCTTGCTTGTTGCGGGAGCAGGAACGGGTAAAATGCCGTGTGCAGCTTTTACGCTCCCACCTCCTAAAGGTACTTTACTTGCATAAATACGCAGATTATTATCGAAAAAGCTTAACACCTCTAAAGCGTGGGTAACCCCCAAAATATCAATTAAAGTATCGACAGAACTTAATTCATGGAGGTGTATATTTTCTTCTAATTTATCATGTACTTTCGCTTCCGCTTTAATTAAGGAGTTTAAAACTTCATTTGCATATCGTTTAGCGTCTTCAGTAAAATTTCTATCATCTAAATAAGTATTCAACGCATCTTTAAGATCCTTAACATGTCTGTGGTGTTTTTTTTCTTCGATGCCTATATCTAGTTTATTTACAAAGATTCCGTTCAGTTCTTCTTTAACTAATTTTATTTTTAACTTTTTTACTCCCGATAAATTGACTTTCAATTGGATAAGATTTTCAACTATTTTATTTGGATTGTCCACTAATCCCAGTAATGCTCCCAAAAACAAATCTCCGGAGATTCCAGAATTTATCATATCAATATACATTATCTTCATTTTTTTGCTTCTGAGAGGTTTTTTCCTATAATTTTGCTTAAAATATACCAAACAAAGCTCCTTGAGTTAAGACGAGTAATTGTATGAGGAAAGATTGATAAATTATTGCGACGATTGGTTTTTGACTGATTTCTGCGATGAAAGATCCAGACACGATTACAAACACCAAAATAATAATACCGTGAATCGATCCGATCATTCCAGAAATAGAACCTAAAGCGGCAAATAATATTGAAAGTAGGAAAAAGGGAACCAATCCTATCAACCATAACCAAATTTGATTTTTTCTACTTGAATATCGTGAATCCTTTAATAAGGACGCCTCCATTTGACCAATAAAAAATCCTGGCATTGTAAGAAGTGTAAATATAACGAGCCATACTAATCGCATATTTAAGGGAAATACATAATTTATCCCTGAATTGAAAAATAATGAACATAAAATTATAAATCCAATTGATATTCCTATGGATATTCCCAATTTTTTATCAATTTGTTCTTTATCAATCTTAAAATTGATCGATAATATTCCCTCCGTACCGGGGACCTTTCCTTTATAGTAAAGTATTAGCATCAAAATTCCATAACTCCCAATAAAGCCAACATAAA
This sequence comes from Promethearchaeota archaeon, assembly GCA_014730295.1. The sequence goes on from WJIN01000030.1 coordinate 4,327, forward strand.
ATAAACTGAAGATAGGAAGTCCAATAGGAATAAAAAAGAACAGTGATAATAATAAGATAGCAATTGGAATCGCAGCTAGCCAAAGCAATAATTTATATCGATAAAATCGTTTTAAATTCTTTATCTCAAGATTAGGTTCATTATTCTTTTTTTCTCTTTCCCTTACATGCTCGGCAGGATTCTTATTCACAGATGTTAAGTATTTAGCACCAAATATTGGGGTCATAAATAATCCGAGTAATGCAATCACCCAAAATATTTTTCTTACTAAAGCTTGTGCTGCTAAATATTGGGGATTTGATTCTAATCCTAATGTTTCAACCGCCCAATTCATCGATTTTGTTATTAAAGATGGGGAATAAATTTCATAATTATGAAATAGTAAAGGATAGATTTCTAATTCTCTTATAAAAGGACTCGTATCAGCGCCTAGTTTCTCATATAACAAATTTGCCGCCTCTGGAGTTATTATATCATCGAGCGCACCACTTAGAAGTAATATATCCGCAGGAGGATTTATTGCTGAGAGATTCTGCACCCATTCAAGGCTCAAATCTGATACACCAGTAAAGAATCCAGCTTGCACATTTGGGATTAGATTTACTTGACACCCAATCAATATTAAACCCGAGACATTATTTGTATCCATTGTTGCGGATTGTAATGCGATCCGCGCCCCCATACTATGTCCTAAGAGAATGATCTGAGAATCATTTAATCCAGATAATGATTTAAACTGTTCTTTTGCTTGTAAAACCTGTTTTGCAAGGCGATCCGTAGCAGCGTTATCAAATCCTAATTTCCCTCCAGAACGCCCTTGACCCGAAAAATCAAAAGCAAAGGTATGGAATCCTAATGAGCTGAATTCAGAATTTATTGACTGCATAGCCATCAGATCGGTGCTAAAGCCTTCTAATATTATAATTCCCGCATTTTTTGAGCCGGGATGATACTTTCCGAAAAGGATGTCCCCATTCGAATCTTGAAATGTAATATTTTGTGATTTGAATAAAGAAATATCACCTGCATAAATGACAACTAAGGAACTAATTGCTAATAGTAAACCAATAAGTGCAAGATATAACTCTTTTTTACTATTTTCGAATTTCATATTAGGTTTAATTGGTTAATTAAAAATATAAAAATATTAAAACTTTAATTTAAAAAAATGATCTAAGCTTAATAGATTAGGGCTTGAATCGTTCGTCATTTACAACTTTATCAATTGCTTGAACGGTCATTTCATCCCATTCATCATAGGGATCAATATCTTTACCGCAATAGGAACACCAAGTGTCTGATCTCATCTCATCCCAATCCTCTCCTAGCAAGTCTTTATTTAAACTTCCGCCGCAATAGAGACACGATCCCTCTTCATGCCGTTCCAAAATCTCATCGATCAGTTCTAACTTTTTTTTCGCATTCATTCTTTCTCTGAATTTTTCAATTTCTTATTGATATTAAAAATTTCTTTTATTAGGATGGTAGAATAAAATAATAAAGTGTTATTATTATTATAATATTAACTATATAAGATTAGTTTAAAAGTTTAAACAATTGGGTATTATTATAAAATGAGTGAATTACAGACCGTTAAAGCATACCTTTCCCAAATTCCGGCGACTTTGATTAAGTTACTGGAGCTTGACCCCCCAAAGGATATTATACCGTCTCCGATCAAAAACATCGTTGATAGATATTCGGGGGTTAAAAGAATTATTCTTATCATGATAGACAATTTTGGATTATTTGAGATTACGTATTATAAGCCAGAATTCTTGATCTCTGGCTCGGAAATCATGTCGCTACTAAGTACCAAGAACCCATACACACTTGGCGTGCTCCATCAGCTCATGTTTGGAGGATTTGAAACCGAACCTAATGGTTTCCATCTTTTAAAATATATAAATGAAAATGGTAAGAAAACCTGCTTTATAGGACGTAAAAAAGATCTCGATCGCTATGATGGGGGAACTAACTCCATACCAAAAGATACCGATATGAGCACGTGGATAGAATCTGCAAAAGCGATTAATAATTACGATCTGTCTTGGATGCATTACCTCGATTTTGAGAATCTTCATAAACAGCAGAGAAGGTTAAAGCAACAGACTCCAGAGGAATTAATCGAAAAACTTATCAATCGAACAGACAAATGGATTAAAAGTAATTATAAGCAATTACGGAACGGATCTTTGATGATAATCATCGGAGACCACGGAAGAGCGAAAATGGATTTCGAATATTCAGGTAAAATTGCACAATGGAGGCAAGCAAGCGTACCAATAGCAATCTTTATTGAGAAATAGATTTATTGAAGCTTTAAATACTCAACTTATTTAATATATCTCAGAGATTATAGAACTACTAATTCAAAATAGTGATTACATAAGTTAGAAATATATTTAACTTAAATACTAAATCTTTTTATACCCTTTTTAATAAATATTACAAGAATACTATAATTATTTATATCAAAATTTCCCGTTAATATATAACTAAACATGTCTGATGCAACCTTTATGTTATTTGTCGCAGGTGCTAATAATCCAAAATCAATAAATGCTATTAACAATCTCAAGAAAGAATTTAGTAACAAAAATTATAATCTAATGGTTATTGATATTTTAACAAACCCAAAGGTTGCGGAATCAGTTGGGGTAGTTGCTACCCCTCTTTTAATGAGAACAAAACCTGTTCCTATTGAAAGATTTATAGGAGACTTTTCTAAACCTGGCTTAAATTTTTGCATCTGAATCCTTTTTATCTAATAAGGTCCACCTATAACTATGAACTCATTAAACAAAATTCAAAGCGGAATAGAGGGATTTGATAGCATCTCTATGGGTGGAATTCCTGAGGAGAGAATGACATTAATAGAGGGAACTCCTGGAAGCGGAAAAACGATTTTTTGCGTTCAATTTCTTCTGGGAGGTTTTAAAAATGGAGAATCCGGAGTTTTCATCACATTTGAGGAGAGCCCAGATGACATAATAAACAATATGAATGGATTCGGATGGGATCTATCTAATTACATTAAAAAGGATCTCTTTAGATTTGTGGATGTATCCCCTCGGTTTGATGATAATATTACAATTATGGGGGAGTATGATTTAAGCGGATTGTTCATCCGAATAAAGAGTGTAGTAGAAGAAATTGGGGCAAAAAGGGTCGCAATAGATTCTGTGGCTGCGCTTTTTAATATATTTCCAGATCATAACCTTATAAGAAAAGAGATCATCAAATTAAAATCACACCTAAAATCTCTGTCAGTTACCTCCCTTCTCACCTCTGAGCGATATGATGAGACGGGAGCAAATTCTCATTTTGATGTACTTGATTTTGTTAGTGATAATGTTATAGTTTTGAAAAACCAGATGTTTGAAGAATACCGACGAAGAACTATCGAGATTTTAAAATATCGAGGCGCTCCCCATAAGAAGGGACAGCATTCATTTACTATAAAAGGAGGAAAAGGAATAACGATCATTTCATTCGAACGAAACCCATATTTACCAGACACAGAACGAGAAAGAAAAGCTTCTGGAATAGAGAAGTTTGATGAATTTACATCCGGGGGATTTTTCAAAGGGTCCTCGATTCTTATATCAGGTCAAACGGGATCTGGAAAAACACTTTTAACACTCGCATTACTTAATGGCGCCCTAAAACAAGGAGAAAGATGTATTTTGTTCAACTTTGAAGAAAGTAACCAACAGATATATCATAAAGCTCAAATATGGAATATTGACCTGCAACAAGCGGAAAAAGATGGTAAATTTAGATTCTTCTCTATTTATCCCGAATCACTGGGAATTGAAGATCTAATTACTGATATGAGAAGTGAAATTCAATCTTTCTCACCCGATCGAATTTTTATTGATAGCATATCCGCCTTAGAACGCATTACCACCCCCCTAACGTTTCGGGAATCTTTGATAAACTTATTTCTTTTCGCAAGAGAAGAAAATATCATCTCGGTTTTCACTACCACTACTCCTTCCTTTTCAGGTCCAATTATAGGATCCGAAAAACATATATCGACTCTTTCTGATATGGTTATTTTACTCAGATATTTTGAAAATAGAGGTGAATTAATTCGTGCTCTTGCTATTATGAAAATGAGAGATTCTGACCACTCTAAGCACTTTTGGAAATATATAATTGATAATAAAGGAATTCACTTTTTGGATAAATTAGAAGGAAATGTAGGATTATTCAGCTCAATAAATAAAAAGCAAGATTTATAAAAATCATAAGTTCCGTAACTACATACCTCCATTTTGCTTATTACATACTAAATATTAATATTGCATAGAACTAATTTTATATACAAGTATCAAAAAAAATATCTTATTTGACAGAAGTTTAAAATGAGCGAAGAATATAAGCGTTTTACTGTTTCCCTACCAAAGGATCTCTATGAGGAGTTTGAAACCTTTCGAAAAAGACTGAATGTTTCTCGTTCTGATGCGGTTCGTAAAGCAATGCATAGATATATGGCAATTGAAGAGAGCTTTCAAGAGTCTGGAGGAGATGTTGTTGGTAGTATTGTGATGATAATGAGTCATCAACATATCGAAGAGGAGCATGATCACATTCATGAAGAAGATACAGAAATGCATGACCATGACTTTAGTTCTAGACCAATCTATGCGAATGTTCATCAGACGGATCTTATCTTAAACAATGATATTCAGCATCATTTTGCTGATGTGATTATCTCAACGATGCATGTTCATATAGAATACGATAAATGCGTGGAAATCATTGCTGTTTCCGGAGATTATAGTCGTATTAAAAAGCTAAAACAAGATTTGGAAAGATTAAAAAGCGTGCTCTCCATTCAGCTTTTCATCATCGATAAGGAAATTGAAGCAGATATCTCAGATTGATTCATATATAATGATTCTTCTTCGGAAGTTACGTGAAAAGGCAAAAGAAGAAAGAAAAAGAGAAAAACAAATAGTAAGATCCCTGTGAAGGTTTCCACAGCAAAAGGGTTAATTTGTTAGGCGATTTGTTTGGAACTTATATTTGTTCTCTATTCTAAGATTGTGTGTGTTATTTAAGATAAGAGTATCTTATTATTTAAAAATAGAGAGTATGGAAGTTTTGTAATTTTTTAAATTTTGTGAAGATATTATAGATTTTAAAAGATATTTTCTGGAAATGCAAAGATTATATATTCCTCAAGGATTAGAATTGTCTTCCTCCAAATTAAATTTAACAAATATGTTCACGATCTAAAAATTCAATTGTTCGAATTTCAATTTCTTTTCCTGATTAATGTATTTAATGAACACAGGAAATCGAAATTAAGGAGAAATTAAAGATTAAAAATAATATGAAAAAAAAGATTAGAACAATGTTTCAATTAGACAATTTTAGAGATCTTTTTCTTGGACTGTCTTTCTACCATTTGCTTTTGCACGTTCGACTGCTTTATCAAGAATGTCAATAATTCTGTTGTTAAGCGAGTCACCGTCAATTACATCGCCACTGGTATTACAGTCCTTGCTCTTAATATAATCTCTTACTTTTGATTTCACGAAGAGAGTATCTACTTCTTTTTTAGCCATTTTTTTATTCCTCCAATTGTAATTTTTGATTTAGATTTTTTTAAATTGATATTTATTACTATTTAATCTATTTTACTCATATTTAAAGTCTACGATTCTTTCATCATAGAATGATATTAAATGGTTCATAATTACATTTTGTGAGAAAACATAATCTTAAACCTCCTAGTCCAAAAGTATCGCACTTCTAAAATATGTTCTGAAAGCCCTAAAATAGTAAACTTGGGAAAAGTATACATAAATAAAGAGCATAAGCTTTCAAATTTTAATTTTTTGATTTACCTATTTTTTTTGCCGTAACTAACATAGAAATTTGGTAAGATCTTTAAAATGAATCTTAATTTTACATATCAAAAAAGAATTCATTTAGAAACAATATTATGAAAAAACAGACTCTTAATGGGAATTGGAAATGTAAACCCGATGTTCATGATGTTGGTCTTACGGCTGAATGGTTTAGACCAGATTTATATGATCAAAATGATTCAGAATTACTCAATATTGAAATTCCCAATAGTTTTAACACTCTGAAAGGATATGAAATTTATGAGGGTATTTTTTGGCATTTTTTCGAATTTGCTATAGTAGAGAAGAATCTCTCTGAGAATTCTTTATTCAGATTAAAGTTCAATGGAAGTAATTATAATACAATGGTTTGGCTAAATGGTAAGTATTTAGGAGAACATAATGGAGGTTTTACACCTTTTCATTTTAATATGAAAAAATTAAATGCAGGAAAAAAGCTATTGGTTGTTCGTGTCGAAAATATAAGAAAGAAAAATAGAATTCCCGCGATTTCATTTGATTGGCTCAATTGGGGGGGCATTTATAGAGACGTCGAATTACTTTTTATGAAGAAGAATCGAATCAAGGATGTTGTTATTAAAACCGAACTGGAATCCAGGAAAAAGAGTAATATCAATATATCTTATGAAATCATAGGAGAATTGTCTCTACGGTGGGAAATCTTGGATATAACACATAATAAAATATTATTCCAAGGAAACATCTCAAAAATAATGGGATTGGGAGGTTTCAATCTCACATTTCACAATCCCGAACTATGGTCGCCTGATAACCCCTATTTATATTATCTTAAAATAATCAATAAAGAAACTGATGAGTTGATTTATGAATCTTCATTCGGTGTCCGAGAGATACAAGTTAATGGTAAATATATATTTCTTAATAAGAAGAGAATCTTTCTAAAAGGGGCGAGTTTACACGAAGAACTAATGCCGTATGGAAGAACCATTCCATATGAAGAACGAGAAAATGATATAAAATCTATGAAATCTCTTGGGTTTAATGCTTTACGAACTGCCCATTATTCTCATGATGAGGATTTAATCGAAATCGCCGATAAGGAGGGTATGCTCATTCTTGAGGAAATTCCGGTTTATTGGGCGTGTAATTTTAAAAATAATGAAACGTTTTACACTGCTGCTAAGATGATGAGAAATCTCATAATGAGAGATATCAATCATCCTTCTGTGATTTGGTGGAGTGTCGGGAATGAAATTCCAATTGAACGTCCAGAAGTTTCAAAATTTATAAAACGTCTAATGGATTGGGTGAGGATACATGATGATACGAGATTAGTCACCTATGTATCTATGAAGTTATTTACTGATCTAACCCGTAGGCACGCTGATGTGGCAACTATTAATTTTTATTTTGGTTGGTATGTTGGAAGTACTCGGATGATAAGTTTGATGTTGGATGTTATGCGCACCCCTACGTTTAATAAGCCTTGGATATACACGGAGTTTGGAGCGGGTGCAAAAAATGGATTTCATGATGATTGGGAAAACCAAACAAAATTTAGTGAAGAAAAGCAACTTCATGTCTTAGATTATTCCATTAGAACATTCAACGCTAAAGAATTTTTGGCAGGATGGTTCATATGGATTTATAGAGATTTTCGCTCCTTTTTAAGACAGAATGAATATCAGCAAGGTTTTAATAGAAAAGGGATTGTATCCGAAGAAAACGAACAGAAATTAATTTATCATCGGATTCCAAAAATTATCAATAAAAAACGTAAGTTATTAAATACTAAGCTTCTGGGAATATTTTTATGGATAATCCTCTATATCCCCGCCTATATTTTAACATACCTTGTTTTAGATGCGGGAATAATTTTTGGAGATACTAAAACCATTGAAAAGAAAAAATTGATCGATAAGCAACGAATTCTAAAGGAATATAAAGCTCAATAAGCAGTATTAATTTTTTTTTCTTTTCCTTTTAAGAAATGCGATTTCACCATTTTATCTCCATTATAAATTTTGCCTTTTTCAATGAAATTTAGCTTTCTATAATAAGAGTGGTTTTTTTATAGTTCTATAGTATAAAAAAGATGTGACAGTAGAAAATAGTTCGAAATTAGTTCAAAATATAAACACCTTCCAAGAAGATATTAAAATTCATTATTTCTTCATTTTTAATAATGCTGGGATGTGTCTGTATGCAAGAAATTACACTAATCAATACGAAATGAAGGATAATTTAATCACCGCATTTTGTTCTGCCCTAATTTCGTTTTCCTTAGAGATGGTGGGCAAGCAAGTCAAAATAATTGAGATGGATCAACTAAAGATTATAATTATTCAAAGAGATGATTTTTTTTATGGATTTTTATGTGATGTGCATGTGAACTTACTTCTTTTAGAAGACTATGTCAATAAGATAGATATAAGAGTTCGAAAATTCATTAAAGAAAAAAAAATCAATACAAACATCCAAAATGTCCATCATAATACTATAAATAAGTTTATTGATAATTTAGTTTACAATAAAGATTCTTTCAAAGAAAACAAATCAATAGAATACTCGATAATCAGATATCTCAATGATTTTATTCATAATAATGAACTAGAAGGGCTTGTGCTTCTCAATAATAGAGGAAAAATTGTTTATAGTTCGTTAAATTCGATAAATTTGCAAAATTTATTGCGGGAGTTGGATTTTAGGATTCAAATTTGCAACAATTCGATTCTAAAACTGTTTTACTCTTCAAAGAATGAACTTATTTATTCCGAATATATAAATGACCAATATTTTATCGTGCTCATATTTGACATCAAAAAAACCACATTGGGTATGGCAGAATATCATTTGAAAAAAGTAATCAAAAATATTAATTCCATTCTTCTAAAACATTCTTAATTTGGAACTAATCCAATATCGCAATTTAGCTTGTTTATAAAGATGTTTTTATTTTTTAAAAAAATCAATTTAAAATATTATATCCTCCAATTTAACTTAAATTATTATTGCTGATTGTTTATGTCAAAAATAGAAAAGGATCTAAAAGAGGCATTTGCAGGGGAAAGCCAAGCTAATCGAAAATATCTAGCTTTCGCTGAAAAAGCTGAAAGAGATGGATTTCCCCAAATTGCCCGAGTGTTTAAAGCCGCAGCCGCAGCAGAAACAGTTCATGCCCATAATCATTTACGCGCTATGGGCGGGATTAAGTCCACCTTGGAAAATATTAAAGAAGCCATCAACGGTGAACATTATGAATTCACACAAATGTATCCAGAGTTCTTAAAGGATGCGGAGGATGAAGATCATAAGCAAGCGATTAGAACCTTCGATTATGCTAACCAAGTTGAGAAGATTCATCATGAATTATATAATAAAGCATTAGAAGCTGCCGAAAAAGGAGAAGATCTCACGGAACAGGAGATGTATATTTGTCCGGTATGTGGATATACTGTGGAAGGAGAAGCTCCCGATGAATGCCCTGTCTGCGGTGCGAAAAAGAAAGTATTTAAAAAAATCGAATAAGATTTAATCATCCCTATTTTTTTTCTGTTATTTCGAAAAGGTCCACGGATTAAAGCAATTTTGAATCTTTAGAAAATAATCATTGATACTGAAATTCATAATTTTTTCTGCTCTCCGAAGGGCTCCGAAGTTTGCCCCATAATTATAATATTCTAAAAGCAAGTCAGAAACCTTATCATCTCCAAGAGAAAAAAGGGTTTGTAATCGTGCGTTTTTCACAATTTTATTAGTATCTTTAATTTTTAACTTGACACTAAATAGGTCTTTAAGTTCATGTTTGATTTTAGCTAATTTTTCGTTAAGAGTTGAGAGGGTATTCTCAAAATAGTATTCCACTTTTTTCTCATAAGGGGTGTTTAGTTTCGGAATGAGGGGATTGATATTAATTCTAATCGAATCCTTGTTAAATCCGAATGTCTCTATTTTTTTAATGAAATTAACAGTGTCCATAATCTCATTCTCACTTTCATTTGGTAAACCCACTAAAAAGTACATTTTAATATTACTTATTTCAGAATCTCTAATTTTAAGGACAATATTGAAGAATTGATCGTCCGTAATTCTCTTTCCTAATTCAAATCGAAGTTTCTCTGAGCCAGATTCAGGAGCTATAGTAATGGTTTTAATGTTTCCTCTTTCTAAAATGTCAATGGTCTCTGAGGTAATGTGATCTATTCGAATGGAAGGAATAGATAGGTTTTTTTTTAGCTTGATAATATAATCACAAATTTCTAAAAAATGTGGATGGGAAGAAATACAAGACCCAATTAGACTTACTTTTTTAACCTCTAACTCACTAACAGCCTCCATAAGTGCTTGTTTAATCTGTGTAAAGCTTCGATTTCTGAAAGGTTGATTATGAAAAGAAGAGATACAAAATTTGCATTGATATGGACAACCTCGGTTTATTTCCACAAAATAGGTATTTTGGAACCCGGCGGCTGAATCTTTCTCTTTTGCCATTATCTGATAAATTGGAATTAATGATTCATCAAGATCTTTTACATATACCCTCTTTGCTTCATTTTTGAGATGGGGGATATAAATTCCATTAACCTTCACTAAATTTTTGTATAATTCATTAATATTTTGCGTTTCAAATTTAAAATCCATAAAATATTGCAGAAATGCATCTAAATTGGGTTCAGCGTCTCCGATAAAGAAAATATCAAATATTTTCGATAATGGAAGGGGATTTGAAGTTGCTACGGGCCCTCCCCCAATAATGAGGGGATTATAGAATTTATCGTGCTGTGACTTTTCATACCTTTCAGTTCTCGATAGTGGTATTCCAGATTTTTCTAATATCCATAAAATATTCCTGAAATCATTCTCAAACTGAATAGAAAAACCTAAAATATCAAAATCTCTTGGTAACAAATGATTCTCCAGACTTCTAATAATATCGATAGAGTGATAATCCTTAGATGCGGGATATTTTATCTTTGGGGGAAAGAAAATTCGTTCACAAGCTATATTCTCAAAAGAATTAAGGTAGGAGTACAAAAATCGAATAGAATACGAAGACATTCCAACAGAATAAATATTTGGATAAATTAGTCCGAATTTAATGTCAATATTGCGTAAATCTTTTACAAAAATATTGTATTCCCCAAACATATATCTCCCATTATAAAAAATGAAAAAGAGTTAATCCTTTTCTATTTCCTTTTCTTCTGATTCTCCTGAGATTTGAATCTTTTTTATCTCTTCTACAATTAGAGGTAATACCATACCGGTTTTATGGCGAATAACTACTTCCGCTCTCTCATCAAGATGAGTCGGTCTATCATTTACAATAATCAATTTTCCTCCATTACCTAAGGTATATAAGGGTAAATCTGCGATAGGGTCAACAGATAATGATGAGCCCGCAATTAACATAACATCAGCATTTCCTGCTAATGCTTGTGATTGATAAATTTCGAAGGTAGGCAATGCTTCTCCGAATAAAACGACGGAGGGCTTTAATGGTGCAGAACACACATCACATTGAGGTGGATAATGCTTTTCCTTTTTCAGCTTTCTCATGACTTGGTCCTTTGTATAACTTGCTCTACATCCGAAGCAAGTGAACCGATTGATATTTCCGTGGACTTCGTACACGATAACAGAACCTGCCTTTTGATGTAATTCATCAATATTTTGAGTGATCACAGCTTTAATAATGTCCATATCCTCTAATTCTGCCAATGCAGTATGACCTGGATTTGGATCGGCGGAAAACAATTTAGGGGCAACTCTTTCTGCCATCTTCCAGAATTTAGATGGGTCTTTGATGAAAGCTTTAATGTTGCCATAAATCTCAGGCTTGTATTTCTCCCAGATCCCTCCTTCACCTCTGAAATCAGGGATACCAGATTCGGTGGATACGCCCGCCCCGGTCAGCGCGATTGCATCACTGGAATTTATTAATAATTCCGCAGCTTCATGGATCTTTTTTCGTTCTGCTAACTTAATTATTTTCATTTTTTCTCCGAGCTTTTTCTGTATTGTAAAAACTATTTTAGTTAATATTTTTAGTGGTGATATTTTAAAAAACTATTTTAAATTTTTACTATAGGTAACATTCTACAAAAAAATGGAAAGAAATTAATAGGGTCTATAATTTTTCAATTAAACAGCCTATACAATTACACTGATCTCACATAAGATTAAAATGATTACTGGTTTTGGCATAATTCTAAATGACAATATTCTCTATTGCTCAAATCAAGAGAAATATTCGCTCTTTGAAACGATACTTTTTATTGAAAAATTAATCGAGAGCATCAATCCGAATAATATATGGCGCCTAAATAATGTATTTTTCAAAAATAACGGAATAACTGAGCGTATCGTTATAAAACATATTATCTCAGGTGATAACAACATATTCTATTGCATAAGCGGGCAATTCGATACGCATTCTGAAGAAACATATAATATGTTAGAAGATTTTCATACGAAAGTCGAATCTTCTTATAGTTCTATAGAGCGTCTAAAACAGGCGTCGGAAGAATCCATGTTTAAAGAGATGATCAGTGTATCAACAGATCTCCTAAAAATGAAATATGAAAGTCGTTTAAAGACTGAGGAAATTAGACATAAGATAGCGAATTTAAATCAACCTCTCACCCAAGAGAATAAGATTCTTTATTGCGGAATTTCTACTCAAGGATTACCAATAATTTCTAAATTATTCCATCCAGAATTTTTTGATTACTTAAAAACAAATAGAGATGAAGATATCATTGAAGTGTTTGGATCGAAATTATCCGCAAAACTTGCGACTATAGCAATGAATACAGCGATTAGGGCAGATACACACATAAGTGAGATTCATTTGAACGATTTGAGAGAAGAACGATCTAAAATTCTTATATTATATGGAAATATTAATGGATATTCACTAGATTTTATCGGTTCGACTTCAGGTAATGAGAATATCCTTTATTCTTCCTTCTTGAAACTCAAGCAAGACGTTTCTGAGGAAGATGTTTTACAAGATGAATTTGGCGGAGATCTTGCGCCATATCGACACCTTAAAAAATATTTAGCCCAATTAGTAAAGGATTTGAAAAAATAACTGTTTCTTAGTCAATTTTTAATTTCAAATTAAATTTCTCTATATAATATGAAAGCTGTGATACTAGCTGCCGGTGAGGGCACAAGATTAAAACCTATAACATCTTCAATCCCTAAACCTATGATCCCCCTTGCAGGAAAGCCTCTATTGGAACATAACCTCTTAGGCCTGAAGGAAGCGGGAATTAAGGAAGTTATGTTGATTGTTGGGTACAAAAAAGAGATTATTAAGGAATATTTTAATGATGGAAAAGAAACATTTGGAATCTCTATAAGCTATAAAACTCAAAAAGAATATTTGGGAACCGCTCATGCGACAGGATATGCTGAATCATTTGTAAAGGACGAAGCATTCTTAATGATGTATGGAGATTTGTTAGTTGATCCGATAATATTCAAGAATGCTATAAAAACTTATCAAGAGAATAAGGTAAAAGGATTAATTTCATTATTAGAAGTCGATAATCCACAGAATTATGGAATAATTTCCTTAACCTCTCAAAATATAGTAGAAAAAATTACGGAAAAACCATCACCAGAATTAGATTTGGGAAATCTAGCAAATGCGGGAATTTATATTTTCGATCCATTGATTTTCCAGGCAATAGAAAGGACTGGATTATCGAAAAGAAATGAATATGAACTAACCGAATCGATGGAGATAATGATTGAAGAATTAGATGGTCCTATTTATGGATATAGAATAGAAGATTCCTATTGGAATGATATCGGACTGCCTTGGCAAGTTTTAGACGCAAATAAATATTTATTAGACAAATTGAAGCGTAATGTCCAAGGAGAGATGGAAGAAAATGTATCAATAAAAGGAGAAGTGGTTATAGGAGAGAATACTATCGTCAAGTCGGGATCCTATATTCAAGGTCCATGCTATATAGGTAAAAATAATCTTATAGGCCCCAATGCATATATTCGGCCGGGGACTTCAATTCAAGATAACTGTCATATTGGCATAAGTGAAGTGAAAAATACAATAGTGTTCTCAAATTCTAATATCCCTCATTTCAATTATTTTGGGGACTCCATAATTTGCGATAATGTCAATTTTGGTGCAGGAACAAAAGTGGCAAATCTTAGACTTGACAACAGAAATATATCCGTACAAATAAAAGGAAAAATGGTTGATTCTGGGAGGAGAAAGTTAGGTACATTTGTAGGCCCAAATGTAAAGACCGGAATAAATGTAAGTATAATGTGCGGTAAAAAAATCGGTGAGAATGCCCAAATAGGTGCTCAAACTATCGTCTTAAAAGATGTCCCACCTGACAGCTTATATTACCAAGATCCTAAAAAAGGGATAATAATAAAAAAAATTAAAGGTTAATTCTGAGATAAAAAAACATAGTATCTTGATCCACTATTAAACAACAATGTTCTGGAAGATTCCTTTTAAATAGATTACATTTTTTCTTTTTAATATCATAATTACCACACAAAAAGCATTTCCTTTTTTTTAAAATTTCATACATTTTGGATTCTCTGTTTTTAATTTGAAATTTTTTATCTTTTCAATAAATTTTAATCGATTAAATTATGGATTAACACTTACTAAACTTCAACTCTATTGGGAAAATAAGCAATATATATTATTATAGTGGTTATTGGGTATTGATAATTAAAAAAAAAGAGAGATGGGGAATTTAAATCCTAATAAAAAAGATTATCCACAATTTCATCCGCTTTATTGAAGACCGAAACTTCACCTGAAAAGGTTTTTAATTTTGATTCGAATCTTTTTTGAAATTCTTCTGCAAATTGCTCATGAGCCTCTTCAGTCGCTTGAGTGGAGTAATCAACTAAGAGAGCCGAAACAAAATATTTCTTGTTGATGATTCTCAATTCTTTATCCTCTAACAATATCGCGTTAATGCTTCCTTGAGCATCCGTAGCTTCTTGAAATAAATTTCCTATGGCAGTAAATCCTCCCGACAAAAGTAAAACGTCATCTTTTGAAATCTTCTCTGTAAATGTTTTAGAATATAACTCTACTCCGTCATGTGAGTAGACTACTATTAGATATACCTTTTGCTGCTGTAAAAGCCATGGATTCTTGCTTGCCCAGTAGAATGCGATTCCAACGATAAGAATACCCGCATTTTCGATTATAAGCATTAGAAGTAAAGTCAAGATTAGAGATCTTCCTGGAGGGCGACCCAAAATCTCAATTATTACATTTGGAATTGTTGGTATAAAAATTGCCAGAATAATTCCAAAAAAGAGGAAGATTATCAGAATTTTTTGTTTATTCATGTCTGCAGCTTTTCTATTTGTATAAAGTAAATAAGTTGTCCAAATACTCGCCATTATATAAAATATGATTTGGAAAAAAAGAACTGGACTTAATTGAGCAAAATTTACAATATATCTGCCATCAACGAGTTCCGATTCAAGGTTAGGAGATGATATCATCCCCCCCATAGCAAGAAATACAAGTACAGAAATAATTGTATTCTTTCCAGAGAAAAGGATATTTTGACTATAGAACTCCAATATTAGTACAAGTGTATACAATAGCAACATATGGAACATCTGCGTCAAGATGAAACTTAATTCGGCTCTATTTTGTACATCCACTGTATATTGTCCAATTTGAAATACTCTACTTAAAATATGGAGGAAAAATAGAATTGTTAAATAATAAAACATTTTCTGTTTCGTTTTTATGGCTTTTCGGAGGAATAATAGAAACATTACTATTGAAGCGGCTGATAATATTATCGGAGATACGAATAAGATTTGTGATTCAATGGTTTGCATTTTAAAATAATTTCTCAAGATGTATATTTTGGTAGTTAATACAATTCCATCTAAAAAAATTTTTAGAAATAGGGAATAAGAAAAATATAACAAATAAAAAAATTTCGAATCTCTAAAGTGAAAATCTCCTATCTATTTTCCTTTTTAAATTTTCGAAGCAATTTAGAGAATTTCAACTCTCTTTCCTGATAGTCTAATTGCGTTACTGCCAAATCTTGATAAGCATGGAACAATTCATTTGATAAGTTTTGCCAATCGCGACATAATTGGAGAGTTTCCTCATCTGCTTTTAATAAAGACTCGTGAGAAATTATCTTATTAAATCTCAGAGCAAGATCATTCACTCTCTCTTCTTCTAATCCATCTAATAAATCCTTCACAAACTCATCTGCTGGATACCAATTCGCAACTCTCTGAAAATCCCGATGTATCTGAGTGAGTAACACATTGCGTGGTCCTTCCCATAGCTCCATAATAATGCTATCTCGGAAAAATCTGGGGAATGATAAGAAATCTTCCATAACACCATGCCCTCCGAAGAAAGAAATCGCCATGCGCGTCATTGCGGGAGCATCATCAGCAACGACTATTTTCTGGAGCATAATTAACTCCCTTAATCGAAATCGGCGGCGCCTCTCTTTCATATTGTCAATATTTTGTAGATCTCTTATTCCCGAAATAAGCTCTTCACCGAAGTGGATATATTCCGAATAGATTTTAAACGCACCTGCTGCAGCTCTTCTCGCATATAAATTAAGATCATTAATTTGATTCATCATCAATGGAAAATTTGACACTGGAACTCCAAAGGCTTCTCGAAATTGTGCATATAGGGTAGCTTCCCGAGCTACTCGTAGAGCAGCTGCCGACATACCAAATGCTACGTGTAAACGGGATATTGAAAGTACTATTCCAACCACGTTCGCAAGTCCCTTTTCTAAAGGACCAATAGGGTATCCGACCGCACCATTGTAGGTAACTTCTGCTGTAGGTAATTCTGAGGTACCCATTTTTGGTTTTAATCTATCTATTGTATAAGAATTTCGAATCCCTTTTTCCTTATTACCAGGTAACCACGAAGGTACAAGATATGCCGCTACGCGAGTTGATGAGGCTACTCCTTTAGGCTTGGCAGTCACTACAGCATAATCTGCTTGTATAGCCGAGCAGAAAAATTTTTGCCCATATATACGCCAACAGTTTGCTATTTCATCTTCACCTTCCTCTTCTTCATATACCGCTTCTACCATATTAGCGGGCACATCACTCCCTCCTTGAATCTCGCTTACAAATTGAGCGCCGACACCATAATCTCCTTCCCTCCCATTTCTAACATGTCTAAGTATTTCTTTTGCTTCAGGATCGAGTTTCTCTTCATATTTATTCAAGAATTCCACCATACCGTGGGTACAAGCAATTGGGCACATTACGCCCGCTTCAGAATTCTGATAGAGAAGAAACATCTTAACAAATCGTGACCACGCAGAATTTCGAGTAGGATCGAATAATCCAAGACTAAATATTTCTTTTTCAAGCGTTTCCGTCTCACCACATCGTTCAATCTTGTCAATACGATGATTATGAGCGTCATAATGTTTTATTTTCGTTACTTTTAGACGATTTTCGAGCGTATTTGCTTCTTCTGCTAAGTCTCGAAAACGAAAGGAAACATAATTAGATAAAGCCTTTAAGTCTCGGTCAATCTGATCAAATTCTTCATCTGGTATGTAATGTTTCACTAAGGCCTGAAAAAAGCTGTCATCGTTATAATAATCAAAATTATCTCTCACATACAAAAAATCATCGAAGTCATATTCATTATTTCTGTCACCTTCTTGATATTGAGCACACATAATAAACACCTTAATTAAATTATTTTAAGTATATGTAAGAAAGCTATATATTTTAAATTATAAGAAATGATTCTAAAAGGTAGAATGAGTGAAAACTAATAGAATGAGATTATTAATAATGAGAAGAAAACTTTCTTATTCCTCCTCTTCCTCGCTTTCTTCTTCATCAGATTCTTTTTCAGATTCTTCTTCTTGTTGCTTTTGTTGCGCATATTTCTTTACATTTATGCGCTCTGTTCTCCTTATTTCTGACTTTCTGGATCGCTCGACATCGATCTCAACGATATCAAAATCTTCATCCTCCACTTCCCTATCTTCTCCGCCTTCGGGCATGGAAATGAGTTTACTTTTAATAATTGTACAACTCGAAAGAGGGTATATAGTCTTTGCGATTCGTTTTATTTGGTTTTCAAATTCACCATAAATCATTCCTCTGACGAATTTTTCGTGTTCAGTGGTTTTTGCGAATTCTTCAAGGATTTTTCGCATGATCTGTCTTATTATATTTTGTTGAGAACTGCGAGCCCTCCTAATAGTTACACATACAGTAGTTAGGCGGTAAATATATTCATCATTAGTTGTAAAATTATTAATTGTGGTAATTTTCGTAGCACCCCTACCTACAAGACTTCTCACATAATCTGAGGTATATTCATGTCCTACTAGAGTTGTATAGCAGTTTTGAGCTTCCGCATTAACATCAATAACTTTAAATCTCAATTTACAACTAATATCATCATAATTTCCAGTAAAATCGTATAATAATGTCTCTACCGTTCTATCTAAAACATTATTTTCCAATCCAATGATTTCTCCGATTTTTTTATTATCAAAACTTTTTGGAGCATACACTTCAAACCATTTTTTCGATCGATAATCTGCTTTTTTTGCTTTTGGCTTTCGTTTCCTGCGTTTAGATTTTGATTTTTGGCTCATATTAATTAAATCCTATTTGAGTAATTTCAATTATTATATTAAAAAGATTATTTAGCAACTAAGGTCCTAACACGTTCAGAGTCATATTTGAAATCAGGAGCCAAAACCCCTTTCTTTTTATAATGTTTGACCAAGCGATAAATTTTTGATTCTGTACGTTGTAAACCTTTTTTAGCTTCCAAATCTCTCTTATTATTTTCAAGATGAGTTCTTAAATTAAGTGCTTTCTTAATTAAATTTGTTAAATCTTCGGGTAAAGGATTCTCTAACTCATTCTCTTCTAAAATATCACTTACTTTTTTCCCAGTCACTACTTTAACCAATGGGACTCCATAGGCGTCTCGAAGTTGGATACCAATCATGGACTTAGAAAGTCCTTTTTTAGCTAGGCGCACAACTTCTGACTCTACTTCCTCTGCTGACCTTTCAATCCATACGGGTTTTTCCAGCCTTGCTGGACGGGTACTACCCGATTTTCCGTGTTTTCTGCTGTGAAGACGTGCCATAATAAAATCTTCTTTTAAATTTTAATAGAAACTCTAAGATAGTATGTAGAGTAATCCTATATAAAAAAATTTTTGGATTTAGCAATCGCTAAACCTAAGATCTAATGTCTTTTTTAGGAAAAAAATTATTCAGCTGCCGGGAACCAAATAATAAAATTACTTCCCTTTTTATAATCCTCATCAACTCTATTTTTTATTCTAATCTCCCCAGCAAAACTTTCAATTATCCTTTTTACTAAGTATAAGCCTAAGCTGGTTCGTTTTAGTATATTTGTACTAGTATAATCTTTGCTAAAGAGTTGATGCTTTAAATTATCTCGTATTCCGCGACCATTATCAATGAATTGGATTTTAATGTGTTCTTTTTTATTTTTAATTGTTTTTTCAAGTTTGATCAAAATTTCTATCTCTTGATTTTCATTATGCTTTATGGCATTATTTAAGATATTTTCAAATACATTCAAAATAAAATCATTTGCTTTTATGTGATAGGCATCTTTGGGGGTATCTAGCTTAATATTGATATCTTTATCTTTATATTCCTCTGGAAAATAATTTAAAACCTTCTCAATTACATCAAGAATATTCATTTTTCTATTAGAATATGTTCCTGTTTCAAAATCACTTATAGTACGGACATTATAGATCAAAGTTTTACCTCTAGAAATCTGGTTTTCTAAGTTTTTTTTAATTGGTAATATCTCTTTATGATCTTGCATCTCATTAAGATATACTGAAGCTATGTCTAAGGTAGTACTCATATTTTGAAGAATATTAGCAGTGTCATGAGCAATCAAATCTTTATAGAATTCTGAAGTTTTATAGGCATCTTTATATCGCGCTTCTGATTCCTTTATTCTCTCTTCTAACAATGCGATTATGCCAGTTACTAGTAAAAAACTGTATAAAATAATATCAATTCCTTCACTAAATTCATATGACCATTCTATTCCAATCCTATATAAAATATTAAATAAAAGAGTTAAAAACGCAAAAAACACAGATAAACTGAAAAAAGCATAGGTAGCAGTTCTTTTTCGTAAATACAACCGAGTCATCATAATTATATTTATAAATGCAATTATAAGAGTAGTTATTCCTATCCCAATTGTGATGAATATTGTAGTGAGAATATGAATTGAGAATCTTCTCACTAAGTTCTTATCAGTTTTAAAAAAAGTTTTGTAATAATCAATAAAAATACCTATAAAGGTAAAGACCATAGCAATAACATATCCTAAATTGGCGATTATGTCAAAAAACTCTATTAGGAAAATAAAGCTCCGAAAAGTCACTCCAATCGTTAAAGAAATATAAGCCATAAACCAGAAATACATATCTTTTCTTTTGAAACATGCAAATCCCATTACAATGGTAGCAATCAACATTAAAAATAGTTGCTGGAATTCTAAATAGATAAAATTCATTTTTCAAAATGGCTCCAAAGTAAAATATGATAAAGTTAATGTAATTTTAATTAGAGAGTATTTACACTTTAGTATATAACTATAGAATTTTTTATTCTTATTTGAATCTTATTGTAATTCAAATTAAAAAGATAATTTCAGTAATCAGATTTAATTATTTTTTGATAGCATTCTCTCACAGAAGTATGACCTACATCTCCTCCCGCACCTTCCCCACCCACACTGTCTCCACATAACCAAAGATTAGAAATACCTTCAATCTGGTTGGATGGTCGTTTAAATTGATGTTGATTGATGTTTATTTCCACACCATCAACCATTTCAAGAAATAATGGTCTTTCTTCAATAATACATCTATCAATTTCTGGAAAAAATCTAAGGATATGATTACGAAATTCTTGGTAAATTTCATCTGCTTTATTTCTATCCTTAATATCTTCCGCATTTACAATCCGAAGAAAAGTCATCAGAGATTTATTTTCTGGAGTAATTTCCGGTGATAAATTCGATGGAATGAATCCAAATGAAAGAGGATCGTCAAAAAAAATCATCCCATCGATCTCACTAATCTGTTTATCCAATAAGAAGTCTATTGAAATTCCTGCCGTGGGACGTAAATTCTTACATTTTTTAATGAAACTTTTCTCACATATAGATTCATCAAGGATGGAAAACAATTTCTGGACGGGAATTGTGCAAATTACATTGCTTGCTTTTATTGTTTCAGCATTCATTTTTACACCTATCGCTTTTCCATTTTCGACAATGATTTCTTGGACTTCTGAACGTGTTTTAATAACTCCGCTATTTTTATCTATCGATTGAATGAACTGAGCAAAAATTGATTCCCATCCCCCTTTTGGATAATATATACTTCCTATCTCTAAGACACTTTTAATATTATGGAGTAATTCTCCAGCTGAAGATCGTTCTGGAAATGGATTAACTTGAATTGCTGAGCTTGTCATTATAAGGAATTTTCTTAGTTCTGGTCGTATATTTTCTTGTTCAAACCAATCTTCTAAAGATATGTCATATAAAGCTTGGAATTCGCTCTCTTCCATTTTCTTAAGCTTTAACAATAATTTCAGAGTACTAATGAAAGGAACCATGGAACTTCTTACAATCGCCATTAATCCTCCAGTTGGAAATATTGTTTTTTTCTTATTTTTTAAAAAAGCCCAAGATCTACCTGGTTTGATAAAACTTATAGATTTATCTAATTCTAATAAGGACTCCCCCAAAGCACTATGAGGACCGAATCGAATGGGATGTACTCCAAAATCAAGTTTGAATCCCTTAAGATGCTCTACTCTTGCTCTTCCCCCTATTTCATGGCTTTTTTCTAAGATAATTACTTTTCCATATTGAGATAATAAAGCTCCCATATGAATTCCAGAAATACCTCCGCCAATTATTATATAGTCGTATTCATCCATATTTTATTTCCACCACATAATCCTTCTTTTTTACATTACTATTATTGTTTACTCACTTTATATAAATAGGTTATCTATTCAGATTCTCACAACTAAAAAAAAGTTAAATAAAATCTTCGATTTATAGTTCATTACCACAATACTCACATATTTTAGCTTTATTATCATTCCTTTTTCCACAAAAGGGACACGCTATATTTAATTTTTTGGATTCTTTTTCTTTAGACAGTTCTTGGGTGTTTTTTTATAAGGATTAGAAATTTTCTTGATATTTTCTTGTCTTCTTTTTTCTTTCTTTTTTTAATTTCTGTAATAAATTGTGCCAATTACACTTACTATCATGATAATTATGATAATTAGTAATATAATTATTAAGGGAAATAACTAAGATGGATAGTTATAGACCGCTATGCTATAATAACCACCCGTACTACTTTTGCAATGGACAGTTATATAAATTCTTCCTGGAGTAGTAAGATCCAAAATTATCTCTTCATTTAGTTTTCCTGGATTATCACTATACTTATGTATCCCTTCAATACTTATATTTAAAATGAGATCCATATTCCAAAAATTATCCCAGTTTAGATTAATTCTAATGATGTTTGAGTTGACATCAATATGGAAAGTATCAGTTTCTCCTGTCCATATATGATCATTGTATGGTTGATTTATTGCTAAAGATGTTGCTTGGGAAGTCTTAATCCGATTATTTGAGTAATTTGCTTCTGGGGAAATCGATGTAAATAATATGAATATGACAAAAAAATGTTATAAAACTTGCTATTTTTATTCTATTAATGTTCATTCAATTTCTCCTTAAAATCTTAAATATTGCTTTATTATGAGAGGAAATTTAAATGAATTTATTATGAGAGGAAAATATAATTATTATGGCAGAAAGAATGGCTAAGTTATCGTTTATTACTGGAAATATGCATAAATTTAAGGAAATGAACAAAATTTTTAAAGATAAGATCTCCCAATACCATCTAAAGCAATTAAATCTAAATCCTATGGAAATACAAGCCGAGTCTCTTCAAGAAGTTGCTAGAGTAAAATTACAGAGTATAAAAGATCGCGTGAAAGGTTCATTCTTTATCGAAGATGCGGGTTTTTTCGTGGACCCTCCTTTAAATGGATTTCCAGGAGTTTATTCCTCCTATGTGTTTAAAACTATTGGTTATGAGGGAATATTAAAATTAATTGATGATTTTGAAAGTTCTCGAGCATACTTTTCTTCCATTATCGCTTTATATTTTAAACCAGAAAAAAGAATCTTGTTTTTTGAAGGAAGAGTAGATGGGAGAGTGAGTGAAACGCCACGAGGATCTGGAGGATTCGGGTTTGATCCGATTTTTATTCCAGAAGAGATCCCGAACAAAACATTTGCTGAACTTAGTATAGAGCAAAAGAATCACATCTCTCATAGAGGGAAAGCATTGGATAAATTAATCCAATATCTTAAAAAAACCAATGAAATATAAGATGATATAAAAATAAGAGTGGAAAATTAAAATGTCTGTCTAAATATATCCATGATACTTTGTCTGCTTAACCTAAGGAGTACTATATACATTCCAACAATTCCAACCCCGACAGACAACAAAAATACACGTAATAAAGTATCAAACGGAATTGTGAAGACTACTGGCATCTCAGTCAACAAGGCCATATTTGTTTCTAATAAATAAGCAGAGAATGAGCCCAATATTGTTCCCATTATTCCTGCCGAGAGCATTAAAATCATACTTTCTATCAAAAACATGTTCCGTACATTCCGTGTTTTTAATCCCATGCTTCGAAGGATGCCGATTTCAAATTTTCGCTCCATCATTATCGCATACATCGAACTTATTAATCCAAAAATTGAGATTATAATAGTAAACATTAAAATAATTTCCATTAAGGCACTCTGTTGTTCCGTCATCTCTTCTACTAATTTAATTTTCGTAACCGCATCATCGATAGTAAATTCAGCCTCATCATAATCTGTCCTTACATCATCTTTAAACTCCTGGACATTTTTTTCAGACTTATCTTGTAGATTTATATATGCTTTATCGACGATCATATCTGATTCTCCAGGATTTTCAACATCCATTAATCTCATATAGTTTTCTAAAGAAACCATAACACCGCCTCCGTTTGCGGCCATTGACGAAGACCGAAAATTCCAAAAGCCGGGGATTCCACCCGAAATTCCTACAACCCGGAAAAGAGTAATGTTTCCTGGATCGTTTTCTATTTGAGGGTCATAAAATGTAAGTCTAATTCGTTCCCCTACATCTTGAACTCCTAAACGATCCGCAATAGCTTTAGAGATGATACAAGTATCATTATGAGCCAACATTTCATTGAAAGAATACTCAAAATTACTACCCAAACTGCTCCAAATAATTAAATTTCTATCAATAAGGTTGGTGAAATCTTGATTTATACCTATAAATCCCGCTTCTACCTCATCCTTATTTGGGATATCGGCAGCGTGTACTACATATTTAGTGCGTTCCTCTCCAATATAATATTGGAATATTGTTTCGAATAATTGTTGGGTAGAATCCTCATCCATAATTGCTGTTCCTTCGCTGAAATCATAAGCTGCGGCAATTGCTCTTTGGATATCTATAGTATTATGAAGGGCAATAGCGATATCAGTAATTCTATCCATTTTTTTTAAATCGTTTATCATTTCCATCGTGATAGAACTCTCAACACTTTCTCCTCCTTCGTTTATCATTACCAGGTCAGCCCCATATTGAAATTTTAATGTAAGGGTCGTATTTTCTTTTTCCATTTCTGCTAAGCTTGTAACAAAAAAGATGAAAGAGAAAGAAATCGCAAACATAACGATAGTGCTCGTGTTTCGTCTTCTATACCTTTTAAGTGAAATTTTGATAATATGACTATATTTTTTTATAAATGGTGAAATGATTCCTAAAAATACTCTTTGTATTAAAGGAATGATACCAACAGAAGTAAGTACTAATCCTATTAAAATTGCTGCTAATAAACCAATAAAAAGCCCAGCAGTGAGCATAAAATCACCCGTAGTAAATATTCTAGGCATTAGGATGAAAATAATCATACCTATAGTCGATATTGACACTCCAACCAGAATGCTCTTTGTTTTTACACTACTCTCTTTCTTTACTTCCCAACCCTCTTCTTCTGTCTGGAAAGGAGTTATCGACTTTATAATGTCTTTTTTTGAGGTTTTTAGTGCGGGTATTAAAGAAACTCCTAAACTCACAAATATTCCAATTAAAAATCCAATAAGAACTGTCTGGGGTTGAATTACAAATTCAAGGTTTGAAAGACCACCAAAATCATATGAGCTTAAAAACAGGTGAGCAATCGGTTCAGTTAAGAACAACCCGAGAATTATCCCAATTATAGAACCAATAGTACCTAATAACAACCCCTCGAATAACACAACTTTAATTGGAAACTTGGTTTTCCCGCCCACCACACGTAAGATTCCAAATTCACGAATTCTCTCCTCAGCCGAGGTTGATAATATCGAATTAATTAAAATGCCGGTAATAAGCATTGAGAGCATTATAATAAACCAAAATATCACCGTCGCACCCATTAATAGGAATTCTCCTTGTTCTAATTCCTCTAATTTTGGCATTGAAACACTATATTCATTCAAATCAAGTCGGTCTTGTATATTTGACCCAATTACCCGCAATCTACGGGTTGTTAAATCAATATTACTCGAATCGTATACTAATTGTGGATTTTCGATTGTTCCATAAATGAAATTAATCTGTCCCGTTCTATTTAAAAAATTTTGAGCTTCTCCAAGATTCAATAAGACCAGAGCATTTTCGAATTCCAAAAACTTTCTCTCTTGTTCGCAGATTTCAGCTATAACGTAATCTTCTTCATAATGTTGGTAAGTTAAATGAATTGAATCTCCTTTTGAAACATTTAGTAATTCCGCAACATTCTGAAGGATTATGCATTCATCTGAGTTCGGTTCTCCAGTATATAATTCATCCGTTTTCTGACCTATTTCATTAACAATAACCAAATCGCCCATATTTCCATTCTGATGTTCTGCTTCGAAATCCATTCCATACATCTGTAGATTTGCTGTTCCGTTTACATTATTCGAAGTAGTTTTTGTTAACATTGTAATTCTTGGAAAAAAAGATTCAACCCCTTCAATATTTTGTAAATTATCTTGTATGATTTGTTCATCAAAAAAAGGATCATAAGTCAGATCAGCGGAAATAGTTCGGGAGACTATTATGTCTGCTTCACCAGTAGTATTAACTGCTATTTCGATATAATTGTAAGATATCGTATTATTAATCATTCCTATTGCAGTTAACAAAAAAAGTGAAATCGCAACTCCAGCTATTCCAAAAATTGCTTTAGCTTTTTGCCTTCTCATATCAAGCCAAGAATGTTTTAAAACTTGGAATTTCAACCTTAGTTTTAACTTGTAGATTAGATGTTTAATATTCATTTTATATGCTTTTTAATTTGTTTAAATAATATGTTGCTGAGCTTTTTCACCTTCAAATTTTTTTAGTACTTTTCTTTTTTCTTTTCCAATAATTTCTTGAACTTCTTCTTTATCCCGTCTAATTAATTTTATTCCTTCACATGTTTTACAGTAATATTCTCCTGGTTCATCTTTGAAATACCATCTGCCACAACTCAAACACTTATATGCGGCATATATTTGATCCCTCCCACAAGAAGGACATATTATATCAAAATTATTTGAATAAAACCAAGAATCGCAATATTTACAATATAGTGTTAGAGGATGGTCGAGATGGGAAGATTCTAATTTTTTTATCTTTTCAATGACTTGATCCTCATCTCTGTCAAAATGTGTAGATTTTGATCCATATATACCCTTCACTTTATCAACTAAATTAATATCATTACGTTTTATGTATAAATAAGTAGATGAAATTGAAATTATAATAATTATTCCGATAATAAACCATGGACTCCACCTAAGAAAATTAATAAGCAAATTATCTACAATTAAATCTAATTCTAATTCAGCAGAATTTCCATTAGAATCAAAAGCGATGATCTTAATGGAATGTGTCCCATCAGTATAATCAAGCGTATTCCAATCGAAATTCAAGAGTCCTGTTTCATTATTGTAATTAAGTTTTTCAGGAGAATAGAGATCTCCATCAATAAGTATTATCAACTCGGAGAGATCAATCTCCGTATTATCAGTAAGATTTATCTGAAAATTTGTTAAAGAATTTACTTTTTCACCATCCGAAGGATTAATGGCTGAAATTATAGGATCTATATTATCTTTATCTCTGTCATAACCCAGGTAGATATCCGATAAGAGCCATCCAAAACCTGGTGGGGCTCCAAGATTATCATCTGTTTTTAGAGTAAATTTAATCATTACCACATTTCCCACTTTTGCTGAGATATCTATTTTTTCTTGGGTATTTTCATTGGAATCATAAATCTTTAAAATAGACCAAGTTTCTCCATAATCATTTGAAATGGATACAACACCCTCATCCCCTCCATTTTCCCCTTGGAACTCTAAATCTATCTCATAACTAAATTCTAGAAAAACCTTTTTATTTGAAACAATTTCAATTGGTTTAGTTATTAATTCTGCTTCCCAATTCCTACCGTATCCTCTTTCCTGAGAATTAAAAAGGTTAGCTCTGCCTCCATATAAATAATTTCTATATAATTTCCTTATAGTATGCCAAGTATTATCGCTTTGAAGCCAAGAGGTACTCTCTTTTTGGACTGGAGTTCCTGCAACATAAAAATCATCCAAAGTTTCATTAAATAGATAACCGATTGGTATAGATTTTTGATATACGTTATACGAAAGACTACTTGGAATCGAAAATGATATCAATGAATTGTCTTTATTGTAGATTTGACTTGAATTTATATTTTGTCCATCAGAGATAAAAAACCTAAAAGATCGATTTGAAACATCTTCAAGGGTTAAAGATTTTGTAAAATATATTCCCATCTCATTAGATACAATCGAGCTTGCATTCCAATCTCCAAAGGAATTAATCATCGAATAGTTTTTATTATCAATTTCAAGAATAACGAATTCTGGATAGTTATTATCTGAATCATAATAATCTAAGGAAAATTTAATTTTTTGGAATTTTAAATTTGAACCGAACTGAACGTTCTCGCTGATGTTGAAGTATATTTGAGGAGAATTATTATTTGTAAAATTATTTATTGAAACAAAATCAATAATGAATCCCTTATAGTTAATTAAATCCGGAGACTCATCTAAGACTGCTTCATATTTTAATTTTACATAGTTTCCTTTATATTCACTTAAGTTTATTTTCTCTAAGGCCCAATCTGATTCAAGATTAGTATATCTTTTCAAGGGAGATGATTCCCATCCAGAGCCATTAATATTAATAAGCAGATTAATATAATCTCCATCGTTAATACTAATTCTACATCCAAACTCTAAAACTGGATTAATGTTATCTTCCAAATTTGTTAGGTCAAAATATGGACTAACAAATGAACCATTGCTATATTCGCCCATAACTGTTGGTTGATAGGAGTAATTGGTTGGATAATTGTGATGCGTTCCGAAATAAACCGCACTCCAATTATTCATATAAAGATTCGATCGATCATCATTTTGATTGCTCTGCTGTAATACGTTCCATCCAGACCCCACTATCGTCCAATTGTCTAATCCATCATTAAAATGATGCCTATATTGAAATTCCTTAATCACTTGTGGATTTGATATATTAATTGTTAAATAAG
>WJIN01000251.1 GCA_014730295.1 Promethearchaeota archaeon
CTAACCTAAAGGAATTGTATCTCCCAAAAAACCACCTTGAGAGCCTCCCCGAGTCAATCGGCAACCTCCGCAATCTGGAAAAGTTAGAATTGGACCATAACAGGCTCAAACATATTCCCGATTCTATAGGGAACCTTTGTTCCCTTCGATACCTTGAGTTGAGTTTGAATAACCTTACCGAACTGCCGGAAACTATGGGCAATCTCGATAACGTGAAATATCTAAAGTTAAACAACAATAACCTCATCTCAATCCCGGGTTCCTTGGGAAACATCTCCAAGTTATACGAGCTCAATCTCGAGAATAATCGGCTGAGCACTCTTCCCAACGGGCTAATCGGATTGAAAAGGCTGCCTAAACTCAAAGGGAATTGTTTCACTTCCGTGCCACCCGTGTTGGAGGACTTATATAGGAAAATTCGCGGTAGGGACCCCCAAAACTATTTTAAATCTCTCATCAAGAAATAATACTGATTTATTTTAACATCCTTATAAACCAATTAACTTTAAATCGGCAGATTTTATCGTATTTTTAGATATAATTAATCTATAGTAGTCCAATTTTTTAAAGTCTAAATTGGGTATTCTGTGAATATAATAAATTTGATATCTCAAATTAAAACAATACTACATAAAATTTGAATTTAACAATTATGAAATATATTTAATTATAAATTCGCAGAGATTGGTTCCGTTGGAAATACCACTATTTCTAACAAACTTAACACCATCACGATGACATTAAAGACGATTATGATGACTGTCATCGCATAGAGAATTCGATTTTTCCTATTTGATTTCTTCTTAAATATTTGAGAACTTCCCAGTTTTGCTAAAGCCAAAGGAAACAACCCAACAAAAGTTCCTAATGAAAACAGGAACACAATCATCAGGGCGATAAGAAAACCTTCACTAAAGGTAAATTGCACGCATTGGGTATAAATAATAAGTTCAAAGATACAAGGGGCAAATCCCGCAAGCACACCGAAGATAAATGGGGTTTTGGGTTTATCCCAGTTCATATGAGGAGGAATTTCATTCTCTGAAATATTATGAGGCATATATTTTCCCTTGAGAATTACTAATAAGAGGATAATTGCGGCGATGATTGATGAGAGAGCGCCAAAAAAATTTATCGTGCTTGAATCTGGAGAAGGTAATCCGAAAAAGAAAGGCAAGATGGTCACAAATATCAATGCACCCGCAATGATCAAATTTGCCGCAATAAGCCCAAATCCATATAGCGCGAGGATGTAAAAGCTTCTTTTGGGTGTTTTTGAAATTCCGAGAGACCAAAAGAGGAAAATTGCTTTATCCTCACAAGGTAGAATTGTATGTAAAAACCCAAGAATAAATGCCATAAGAAAAACAACTAAATACGGTTCGAAAAAAGATTGAAACATTTTCTATTAAATTACGATTTTGACTTTTTGGATATAATATTTTATATGCCTTTATTTTTATATTTAGATTTTTTTAAAATCGAAGGTTCAATTTTTTTCTCATAGAAAGCTTTTCCTATTACCGCACCATGTACTCCAATATCATATAATTTATCTAAATCCTCCTCGTTTCTTATACCACCCGCCGCTAAGATCGGTGTGGAAACCGAATTAACCATTTTTTCAATATTTGTAAAATCTGGTCCCGTAAACGCTCCATCAGATTCTATTGCCGAAAATAGTATAAATCCCGCACCATACTCCCCAATTTTCTTACCAAAACTAAAAGGATCTTTATTTGATTGTTGTGTCCACCCATGGGTAGCAACGCGTCCATTTTTATAATCTAAAGCCACAACTAAGTGTTCTGAGCCTATTTTGTTGGATAGTATGGTGATGTTTTGGGGGGTCTTAATTGCCATCGTCCCAACAATCACTCGATCTGCACCTAAATCAATTAGACTCTCTGCATCTTCTATAGTTCGGATACCCCCCCCGACTTGAACATGTATTTGGCTATCCGTTTGCCGAATCATTTTTCTTAAGATCTGTTTATTCGTATTCGATCCCCAAGCTCCATCCAAATCAATGAAATGTAATCTTTTAGCGCCTATTTTTTTCCAGTAATTTAAGGCATCCAGCGGATCTTCATAATATATTGTTTCTGTCCCTTTTTTTCCTTGAAATAACCGCACACATTTCCCATCACTTATATCTATCGCGGGTATTATTTCCATGTTATCGTTTTTCGCTCTCTTGACATTTGATTAATATCAATATAAATTCAAAAAAACTCGTTCTTGCGGGTCCAAGACCTAAATTTCTGATTTTATAATGACTTATTGTTTTATTAACTTTTAAAAAGTTGTCTTATTCAATTTAATTCTTTTAATTTTATTAAAATTTAGGTTTAATAAAAACTAGCGAATTTTTTAATAAGAATTAGAAAGTTCTGGAAAATTTTTTCTCAGTTCGCATTATTCTTCTTTATGTTAAATCTTTTTTGTCTTTTCTTTAGCTTCATGTACTTATTATTCTTTAATCTTGACTTACGGTTAATAAATTTGTATTTTTTATTCTATTTCTTTTATTCTTTATAATCTTTATTTAAATCCTTTTATGAATTTTTTTTGTAAATGAGATCCAACTAATTTATATCATAATAATTTAAATTACTATATTATGAGATTGGGGCGTGTTTTCCAATTATATAAATATCTTGGTTAATAAGTTTTCCATGATAATCGAATTTTAAGATTTATTAAAATTCAAAATTCAAACTCTCATTAATAACTCTAAGATTTTTGAATAATCATTCGTATAATATACTATATCAAAAATTATTAGAATTTCTCCCCTATTTCAAAATTTTTTATGTTTTATTCATAAGTAGAATCTCAAAAAATGTATTGGAACTTAAAATATAAGAATAAGATAAAAATAATAATTTCTTAATTATTTAATGAAAATTATTTACAAATCGGAGGGGTTTGATTTTGGAAACTATTAATCTGAAACAATTTGGCGTTAGCGGACAAGAAAAGGGGAAATTTGTTATTGTTCTTTGCTCCAAATGGTGTAGATCATGTAAATTACTTGCTAAAAAATTAAATGCTTTTAAGGATGAGTGGCAGATTGGATTTAAAGAAATAGATATCAGCGAAAATGGCAAATTGGCGGCGAAATTAAATATTACTGCAATTCCCGCCTTAATCTTTTTTGAGGATGGCACTTTATTGAATAAAGATTTAGAAATGTATGGAGAATTAGTAATTCGGAATGGTGTGATGATTGGCTCCTTTAACGACCAAATCTTAGGAGAAATTATCAATCGAATATAAATGAGAAAGTTCTATTATGCCGACATGTAAAAAATGCAACGAGGAATTTGAGCGTTCTCAAATGGAGGAGATCGATGATGGATTTATTTGCTATTCCTGCCTTTACCAAGATTCCAAACCATTTAAGATATATCCAATTGGATATATACAAAATGAATTAGAAAGAGGGCAAGGTTTTGGTGTGAAGGGTAATAAATCCAAACTTTCTCAAATATATCTATTTCACTCTCAAAAATCATTTCTTCATAATTTAGATGAGGAGAAACATATCTTGGTTGTGTATTATCTGCATAAGCCGAGAAAAATTAGATCTGTTTTTCATCGAGGATTAGACGGTAAAAAAGTGGGAATATTTGCTTCGAGGACTCCAGATCGTCCTTCTCATATAGGAATTTCGAATGTGAAGCTTGTTAAAATTGAAGATACCACGTTATATGTAAAAAATTTGGATGCCATCAATGGCACACCGGTATTGGATATAAAATTAGGGGAGAATTCAAGATGGTAAGACATTTCTTATAGATTTATGGTTAAAATGTTGTAGTTAGGATTAAAAGATTTATGTCCCATGAAATTGATTCATCAATAGAATGAGAAACTAATAATCTAATATTAACCTATTTTATTATATATAGTATTTTTTAATTGCTAAATTCTAATATAGAATAATACAATATCGAAGAGATATTATGTCGTTTATCAAAAAAGAAATCAAAAAAAATACTTTTGGTGTGATTGTGGGTAATAGAGATGTATTTCCCACGAAACTAGCAAAAGAAGGGCGCGAAGAGATTATTCAAGTGCTTGATGAATTAGACTTTGATTACTTAATCCTAACTGAAAATGATACGGAATTTGGAGTAGTAGAGACGTATGAGGATGCTAAAAAATGTGCTAAACTATTTAGAAATAATAAAGATAAGATAGACGGGATCTTAGTAGTTCTACCTAATTTTGGCGATGAGAAGGGTGTAGCCGATACGATAAAGTTATCAGGATTGAATGTCCCAGTGCTTGTGCAAGCCTCTTCAGATGAGATTGGTAAGATGGGGAGAGATCATAGAAGGGACGCATTTTGCGGAAAAATATCAGTATGCGGAGTATTAAACCAATATGGAATTCCATATACTCTTACGGAACAGCATACATGCCCGATAAAATCGGAAATATTTAAGAATGAGCTTAGAAAATTTGATAAAATTTGCAAAGTAGTAAAATCAGTGAAAAATGCCCGCTTTGGACAAATTGGAACGCGACCAAATGCATTTGACACCGTAAGATATAGTGAGAAATTATTACAATTCTATGGGATAACAATAGAACCAATCGATCTTTCGGAGATTTTTGGGAGAATTGGTAAATTGGATCAAAATGATCCTCGAATAAGTGAGAAAATTGAATATATTAAATCCTATACTTCAACTGACGTATTTCCTGAGGAAGGACTTCTGAAATTGGCAAAGCTTGCTGTAATCGTGGAGGAATGGGTAGAGGAGAAAGAACTTGATGGGTTTGCATTTCAATGTTGGCCCTCAATCCAGGATAACTTTGGTGTCGTTCCTTGCGCAGTTATGAGCATCTTTAGTGAAGGCCTAATCCCTGCAGCATGTGAAGTAGATATCGCAGGATTAGTGGGTATGTATATATTGGAAGCCGCAACTGAGACTCCTTCTGCCATCCTAGATTGGAACAATAATTATGGTGAGGATCCTAATAAGATGGTCTTATTCCATTGTAGTAACCTCCCAAAATCTTTCTTTCAGGATACGAAAATGACTATTCATCCTATTATTTCGGACCAAAAAGGAGGAGAAGTAAGTTTTGGAGCCATTCAAGGGCGAATCAAATCAAAACCATGTACATTACTAAGAATAGAAACCGATGATCTTTTTGGAGAGATTAAGGGAATTATCGCCGAAGGACATTACACAGAAGACAAGCTGGATACATTTGGCGGTTTTGGAGTAATAGAAATTCCAGAACTCCAAGATCTCTTGAAAAGGGTTTGTAAAGGCGGTTTTGCTCATCACGTCGCAGCAAGCTTAACCAAAGCTGGAGGTATTATCTCCGAAGCCTTGACAACATATTTAGGGTGGAATGTTGACTTTCATAATCAAAATCTCTAAACTATTTTTTCCTTTTTATTATTAGTTCTTTCTGAAAAAAATCCGAATTCAATATCTCTTGTCTTTCTTCAGATATACTTGTAACAATTTCAAATGGATAAAGATTATTTACGTTTTTCTTGTGGAGATAGTTCAATAATCGGTTTCTGGTCAAATAAATTGCATATTTAGAATTATCCGTACCAATCCATCTTCTCTTTAATTTCTCAGCAGCATAAAGCGTAGTACCAGAACCACAATAAAAATCTGCTACTAAATCACCCTCGTTAGTTCCTATTTTTATTATCCTTTCCAGTAATCTGTGATGTTTCTGAGTAGGATATCCTGTCCATTGTTTAGATGCGGGTTGCATACAAGGAATCCTCCATACATCATCCATTTTCTTATCCTTAACGATACGATAAATCAAATTCCCGTTCTCATCTTTTGCATTTTTTAACGTTCCATTTACCATTACCCTTTTCAATTGCTTTATAGGTTTTTTTCTTGGTATTCGCAATTCATTAAAAGTATATTCATCAGACTTAGAATAGACAAAAATAATATCATGTGCTCGTGGCAGGTTATATTTTCCCGCAGAATATTTGTTATAATAATACCACACAATTGAATTCACAAAATTGTTGATTCCGAATAGCTCATCCAATATAGCTCGAATATAATGGTTTGCGTGCCAGTCAACATGGACAAAGATTAATCCCTGTGGAGATAAAAGTTTCTTAAAAACATAAAATTGCTGATAAATTGTATTCAAATATACATCTAAGCCATCTTGCCATTTATCATGGTATGCTAATGTTTCAAATTCCTTATTACCCTCTAAAATTTGGATTTGATAATTAGTTCCAGAGAAAAAAGGAGGATCTAGATAAAGCAAATCTATTTGTTCTCTGAACTTTGGTAATAAATAAAGAGCCACTTGGAGGTTATCGCCCCAATAAAGTTTATTTATCCAATCTTTATCATTCGCATTGACTAACAAATCATATTTTGGTTTTGAATTAAGTTCCATACGTTCAAATGAACGAAGGTTATCCTGAATTTTACTAATACTCTCTTCTAATCGTTCTTTATCGTCCCAATTTAAATCTACCATATCTATTAAAATATTAATAGTCTAAATTATAAAAATGGCAATGAAAATATGTATATCGTAAGAACAGTAGATGAAACAAGCAAAAATATTGTAATAGATTGATAAAAAATCAAATGAATGGCATATTTTTTCTTGTTCTTCTTTTTATCTAATACTCGGAGAGAATAGAATATCTTGTTTAAAATGGCAGCAGTCAGCCCAATGGCTAATAATATAAGTGCTTGACCACTGTTTATCAATCCACTTAGATATGCTGTGGTGACAAATAGTGATGATGCTCCTCCTGATAAGAGACCGATGAGGAAGGAGATAATTGAGTATGCTATGAAATTTTGAAGTAAAAAGTAATCCAATACAAAGGTAACTAAGAGTGCCAGAGCATATGTCCCGGTAAATATCATCGCACTTTTCACAGATAGGGGATTCTCAATTTTTTTAAATTTGAGCTTAGTTTTCTTGTTTTTCAATATGAGAAAAGAGCCGAACAATCCCACTGTCGCTGTTAATAGAATTGGTAAAAATGCATATTGTAATAAATCTACAGCTCCTAATAATAATATTAAAATCATACGACCTAACATCGTTTGAATAACTAACCATATTGAGGCGGATGAAGCTCCAATTTCCGCCAACTGTACCGTAGTGGCTTCACTGTGAGCAAATCCTCCTAAAAGAGAAATATAATATAGATTATGCTCCGCTGAATACCTCAATAAGAAATAGCTGAAATATTTAATCGCTAATATGGTAATGAAAATAATGATTACAGACCTAAGATTGATATTAACAATTACAATATCTTCTGGAATAAGTATTAACAGCAAAACGACTATCGCAATGAATTGCACTGTTCCAGTCCATTCTATCCTTTGCAATTCCTTTATTTTATAAAATTGTTTTTTGGTGGAGAGTATAATAAGAAAAATTACTGACACTGCTATCGATAAAACAAAATTATAATATGATAAAATCCCGACCACCATCGCTAAAATCATGGACAATGTTGTGGTATATCCTGGATCTTCCTCGTGGAAAAGACGATACACACTTCCGATTAACAGAAATAGGATCATACCTCCAAAGGTAATGCTCAAAATCCATACTCCTATGTCTTCCAAATAATTTTCATAGAGAATAATTAAGGTGGTGGCAATAATAGAATAGAAGATGTGGTCTCGGGCACCATATTGAGCACTTTGACGAGTTCTTTCAATTCCAACGACAAATCCACAAAAGAAAGAAACGATTATTTTTACGAGTAAATTATAAAATTCAACTTGAGTCATAATCCACAACTATATATCGTTCTATATTCTATATATTTTATATATTTTTCTGTTGTTTTATGAAAATAACGCGCAACTCCTCTTAAATTTATTTATAATCGAAAATTGATTTAAATTTAAAAAATTGTTTTTAATAATTACTAGAATTGTATCCACAAGATTAGACTTTATTCGCAATAAATTTATTGTTAATGAAGAGATTTGAATGACAGATATAATTATTGGCTGTGCTGGCTGGAGTTATAAGGACTGGAATGGGACATTTTATCCCAAGAATCTTGAACCCTCTGGACATTTAACATTTTATTCCAAATATTATACATATGTAGAAATTAATTCAACATTCTATAATTTACCCTCTCAAGAAATGGTATATAATTGGTCTAATCGCGTTCCAGAAGACTTTCGATTTTCAGTTAAAGTATGGAAGGAAATCACCCATGAATCAGACCGAGAAAACCTTGATTATTTAATAGAACAATTTTTTTCTCAACTAGAACCTCTAAATGATAAGATAAGCTGTTATCTTCTCCAATTCCCACCTTGGTTTAAATATTCTGAAAAACATTTGGAGTATTTAAAAAATATAATTTATACACTTCCTAAAACCAATAAATATGTGATCGAACTACGGGATAATGCCTGGTTTGAAGAAAATATAGTAAATCAGTTCGCATTTAAACCTAATATCATTCTTGGGACCTCTTATCTTGAAGATATTGTACCATATTATCATCCAAATCAAACCTCCTATTATATTCGCTTAATTGGAGACCGGCAATTACAGACTTTTAAAGTGGTTCAAAGAGAAAAGAAAAATGAAATCGATCAACTACTCAAAAAGGTAAAACAGCTCGAAAATGAGCCAAACATAAAAGAAATCTTTATCATCGTGAATAATCATTACACTGGATTTGCTCCAGAGACTGCAAATGAATTAAAAAAGCAGCTTGGTCAACCATTTCATCAATTTTCAACACAAAAAACCTTATCTGACTTCTTTTAAAGGGTGTTATACAAATTACAAATTTCAAACAGATTACGCCTTTAATAATTAGATTTTTATTATATTATGTAAACTCACATATCATAATAAAAACGAACTGGTGATCCTTATGAGTGATAAATGCGAAAATAATGTTGACAAGGATCTATTTTTAGATAAAATTGAGAAGCTCTCTTTAGAAATTGAAAAATTAACATCTGAAGTCTATCAAATGAAGCATAAGTTAGATAAAAGCAATAAAATCAATCGTTCTTTTGGTTTAAAATCACTAGATAGTTCTGAACCTCTTAATTTCGCTAAAGATGTATTCGGAATCGGAAGTCCCACAAAGCGTTATCTCCTATCTATAAGAGCTATTACGGAGATGTGGAAAAACCGTAAAAATGACTTTCTCATTACAATACGGCAGCAAGAAAAGGAAACTCATAAAGATCTTAAAGCATTAGGGATACGTATTCCTATTGATGATATCAAACAAATTAGAACTTTATCTAGAGAGATCCTTTCTCTTTTATATATCGCATGTGAACTGAAGGGTGTGGAGATTAACGAAATATTACGCGATATTCTGTTAGAAATCAATGAAGAGGGATTGGAAATGGTGCGTGAAATAAAAAATAAAATGGTGTTAAAAACCCATCCTTAAATGCGAAAGAAACAATAAAAAGCTTGAAGTCCTTTAATTCTATATTATGGAAAGGTTCTTTTATCCTAATTCAATTGTGATCTTTGGTGCGAGTAAGAACGAAAAGAAAGGTGGAAATCACGTTCTTCGAAATATATTAAATTTTACCAGAGATAATGTATTTGTAATTCATCCTCGTCATCAAGAAATTTACGGAATTAAATGCTATAAAGAAATTTTTGAACTTCCACAAGAGGAGATTGATTTAGCAATAATCATCCTTCCCGTAGAATATGTGTTAGATACTTTAGAAGAATGCTTAAGGTTTGGTGTCAAATCCATTATTCTAGAATCGGGCTCTCTTTATATTAAAGGAGAAAGTGACAAAAACATAGAGAAACGGGTTCAAGATATAAAATCTAAAATTGGAAAGCTTTATGAGAGTAGAATTATGGGACCTAATTCAATCGGAATATATTCTGCTAAAAAGAACAATACCGGGCTTATCACTTCTCTCATTTATTTTGATCAGTTGCCAACACTTAAAGAAAGAAATTTGGCAGTTGTTTCACAAACAGGATTAACTCTTTCTGGATTATTACAATCATATAATTATATTCAAGAATTCGGCATCTCAAAAATTGCGTCTATTGGTAATAAATTTGATGTTAATGAATCCGATATTCTTGATTTCTTAGAAAATGATGATGATACTGACGCAATT
The DNA here is from genome assembly GCA_014730295.1 of Promethearchaeota archaeon. The sequence continues at coordinate 10,146 of WJIN01000251.1, forward strand.
GGACTATATCTGGAAGATATTAAGGATGGTATTAGATTTAAAGAACAGTGCCGTCGTATTATGAAAAATAAGCCAATTATTTTACTTAAATCAGGAAAAACCGAAAAAGGTAAAAAAGCAATTATATCTCATACAAAATCACTTGCTGGTAATTATAAGGTCATCGAAGCTTTATGTAGGCAACTTGGTATCATTGAAGTGGATGATTTTGATGAGATGTTTAATGTAGCCAAATGCTTGTTAAATCAACCGATCCCGAAGAGCAACCGAATTGGAATTATTTCTATCTCTGGGGCAGGAACTGTCTTATCCTCAGACTTAAGCGAAAAATATGATCTGAGACTAGTAGAAATGAATGAAACCCAAATTGGGGAATTGCACGAAATTTTTCCAAAGTTTGCATGGCACGATATTTATAATCCGTTAGATATCTGGTCGGCTGTTGAGAAGGTCGGACCAGATACCGCATATAAGTTCAGCGGGGATATGTTCCTTAAAGAAAATAACATTGACATACTAATTTATTTTCTCACCGGGATCGAAGAGACTGAATTTGACTGGAACATCCTTCACGAATTCAATCAAAAGTATCCTAACACTGCTATTTATATGGGATTCTTCGGGGGAGATAAAAAATTATTGCTCAAATGGAGAGAGGTTTTAGAAGACAAGTTAAATATCCCAACCTTCGAATCTATCACTACTTTATTCAGAACAATTTCAAAGATAATGAGATTAAAAAAGAAAGATAAAAAAAGCGAATAATTAGGCTTCCATAGAAGCCGGCTTTCCCTCTGGTTCTGCAATCGCATTCGCGTATTCTCCCTTTATCTCCTCTAATTCAAGAGTGACAATTGTATGTCCTTGGTGGTTTTCCTCGAAATTATTTACTTTTACTCTGTTTTCTCGATTTCCAGGGTGAATAGGAACATATTGCTTACACTTAATACACGCACGAGTACGAATAAATATCACCTAAATCCGTTTTACATTATAGTAAAAATAAGAATATATTAAACTAATGCTTAAAAATTATAAATTCGATGAAATCATTCTATTTCTTGATGAAACAAATTTTACCCTCTTTAAAAATAGCGATTTGAACTGTATTATGATGGGTACCTATTTGCTTATTATTGAAATAGTGGAACAATTTACTGAAAATATTGGAGCAAAAGGAGCTATAACATTCACTCCGGGATATTATATGTATATCGGCTCTGCAATGGGGAAAATAGGACCATCCACAATTCTTAATAGAGTCAAACGGCATCTAAGAACTACCAATGAAAAAAGGGTACATTGGCATATAGATTATTTATTAAGAAACGATAATGCGCAAATAGTATCAATTTTGCTCTGCCCAAGTAAAATAAGATTGGAATGCGAAATTGCTTCTGAATTAGAAAAGATCGCCGATAAATTAGTCGATGGATTTGGTTGTTCTGATTGTGATTGCTCAACTCACTTATTTTATTATAGAGAATATCCGTCCCAATTATTTTAATTTAGTATTATTATTAATCCGATGAGAGAAATAATCATAATCAATTCTGGGATGATAGCATATTTATTATGATTCCAATTTGGCAACCAGAAAAAGACTTTTTCACGAATCTTATCGATTATTTTGTAATGAATAAAATATTTTTCACCCCATTTATCGATATTCTCATTTTCTTTTTTTCTTTTCTGGATTCTTCTCATTATCGCCCAATCCCAAAGATCCACCGCATTTGCAGAAATCGCCCCAACCCAATAAGGAATGAAAAAATATATCGCGGAACCTATGGATGCAACAAGGATGATTATATGCCATGCAACCCAAAAGGTATCGTCTTTATGGGGTTCTGGCGTATGATAAGTGATTTTTGCTAATGCATCTATTAAGAAGTGAGAAAAAAACGATAATACGATTGTTAGGATATAATTCCAAGGAAATGGAGTAAATTTAAAACTTATTATTTGGAGAACCACACCTGTGAGAATATGAGTGATAGCTTCCATGAGTATTTTAATTAGTAGTGGATTTGAATAATGAATCGTAAATGTTTATTCTATCTTTAGAAAAGTCTTAAAAGTATTTAAACATAAAAGATGAAATGTTATTAATAAATAAGAAATACAAATTAAAAAAAGAGTGAAAAAATATGGGAATGTTAGATGGTAAAGTCGCTATTATAACTGGCGCGGGTCGAGGATTGGGTAAAGAAGAAGCCTTAGCTATGGCTCGAGAAGGATGCAATGTTCTCATCAATGATTTAGGTGCTTCCTTTGATGGGACTGGTAAAGAAACAAAAATTGCAGATGAAGTTGCGCAAGAAATTCGAAATCTTGGCGTGAAAGCAGCCGCGAACTATGATTCCGTAACAGATTTTGATGCGGCAAAAGGAATGATAGACCAAGCCGTTTCTGAATTGGGTGGACTTGATATTGTCGTAAATAATGCGGGAATTCTCAGAGATAGAATGTTATTCAATATGGCTGAGGAAGAATTTGACGCAGTTATTGCGGTCCACTTAAAAGGAACTTTCAATATGATGCGTCATGCGGCGGCGTTTTTTAGAACAGAAATTAAAGAAGGACGAATGAAAAAAAAGTCTGGGAGGATTATTAATACTGCTTCTGACGCGGGTCTTTTGGGAAATATGGGTCAAGCAAATTATGGAGCTGCGAAAGCCGGGATTGCTGCCATGACAAATATCGCATCAATGGAACTTAAAAAATATGCCACAGTGAATTGCATTGTACCTATGGCTCGAACCAGGCTCACAACCGATGCTACCCCAAAAATGATTGGGGTCATGAAAAGGAAAGCTGAATCTGGTATGGATGTCTTCCACCCCTCTAACGTCGCACCGTTAGTGGTTTACTTAGCATCGAGAAAAGCAAGAAAAATATCTGGAGAAGTCTTTAGAATTGCCGGAGATAAATTATGGGTGTTCGATGGGTGGCGTACTGTTGGTAGAGTCGATAATAGTGGTGAATCATTCAGCCCTCAAAAGATTGCCGAAGTTATGCCTGAATTAATGGAGAAGAGACCAGAAAAACCAAGTATATTAAATACAGCAGAAGAAGTTCTCGAATAAATAGATTATCTAAATTTATTTCCATTTCTTTTATTTTTCAATTTCCCTCATTCTTTCTATATTAGAAAAAGTATATTTTAACTCAAAATCTATAAGAGTTTCATATAACATCCGCTTCCGAAAACAATCCTAAGATAGCGGCAACTAATACTATAATACCTCCCGCAAAACTCCCGAAAATGATTAATAGTATCGAAAAAACGAGTAAAACCACCCAATTGAATGGAATCGGATCATCTGGCTTTAGAGCACTTAGTAAAATTAAGACTGCTATAACTATGGCGACTATTCGACTTATTAAATCATAATCAAAATTAAAAGCTTTTATATTAGAAACCCCTATGGCAGCTTCAAATATTGCGATAATCCCTCCGATGAGAGTCAAGATATACATTATTTTATTTATTTCAGTTTTGGTTGCCATGTTTTTAATTCACTTTTTTTGGAAGTATTTCACCAAATTAAATTGATATTTCTAAACTACTATAATATTTTAATTTTTACAAGTAAAATCTAATTAATATTTATATAGTTAAATGTATTTTTTAGTGTGTAATCTATGTAATCTGATATTCAAAATAATAGTCTGAATATTAATAGAATTTTTTAGCTAAAGAGAGGTGATATATATGTCTGAAAAATCTTTAGAAAAAACTTTTAGAGGACAAAATATCTTAATTGGATTATTGATGATATTCATTGCCATCTTGGCTCTCTTTTTTCCAAATGCGACAAATATTGCGATTGTATTATTATTATCAATTGGACTTTTAATAGCAGGAATTAGTCGTATAATTAATGCGTTATCTGATCAAGAATTAAAAAACTATAGAGTAATTGGAAGATTTATTTCGGGATTAGTCGCTGTAATCGTTTCTTTGGGTGCAGTTATTTTAGCTATTACAGACCAATCTTTAGCGTTGAGTTACTGGTATTTCTTTCTTGCGGTATCATTTCTAATAATTGGATTAGCAAGAATCCTCCTCGCAATAACTTCCAAGGAATATGACAATTGGTTTAGAATATTGTTATTAATTGTCGGAATCACCACACTTATCTTATCATTACTGATCTTTTTAATACCGGGTATAGGCGGATTATACGTGGTTGTATCAATCGCAATTTCATTATTACTTAATGGTGTCGCTCGATTGCTTCTGGGGATAATAGGCGAATAGAAATAGGGTGAAAAATTTTCATATCGGAAAATTGAGAATCATGGTTTTAATGTGAATCGAGAAACGCAGTCTGTTATTGTCGTCATCGAAAGGACTTGATCGATGAACCATGTCAGAAGACTGATAAGCGAGAAAATTGTATCTTAGTGGGGAGAACGGCACAATTCTGTATTGAAAATGAATTTGCCAAACCAATTACTAAGGATAATGCCCTCAAAATCTTGAGAGAATCAGAAGAAGAAGGATTAGTCCACAAGATGCAATGAGCTTAGCCCGAAAGGGAGAAAGGCTCGTATTCATACCTCCGCCTAAGCCTGAAGAACAATCGTAAAGGAAATGTAGGTTTAATATCCATCGAGGAAATGAATCCAAGGCAGGGAAATTCTAGTTTTATATACGTTGCGGACTCTAAAAAGCAATTAGAAATATTTAAATTACTAAAAAATTTCGGGAAAGCTAATATTTTTTTAATATTTTTCTCTTAAAATATAAATTATAGGTTATAAATCTCTTTTATATTCTCTTAGACGCTCATTTTAATTCAATTGAGGAAACAAAATCATTTTATATCCAAGATTTTCTTTTGAAAAATAATAGCATCAACATTGCGATTGATATCATTATTATGATTAAAATTGGATAAGAAAATGGAGAACTGAGTTCTGGCATGTGTATAAAATTCATACCATAAAAACCAGCTAGAAAGGATAATGGAATAAAAACTGTAGAAATAATCGTGAGCACTTTCATAATGTCATTCATTTTATTGCTGACACTCGATAGGTACAAATCCAACATGCCAGTAATTATATCTCTATAATTTTGAATGGATTCATTTATTCTGTATACATGGTCATAAAGATCTCTTAAATAGACCTGCAAATAATCATTTACTAGATTAGATGTTTCTCTCTGGAATTTATTTACCACATCTCTCATAGGCCAGATTGATTTTCTAAGATCAATTACATTTCTTTTTAATTGATATATGGACTGTAAAACGCTAATTTCTGGTGATTTAACTAAATTTTCTTCAATTTCTTCAATATATTCACCTATTAATTCTTGATCCAGAAAATAATGGTCAATAATAATATCTAATAGAGTGTAGGCAAGATAATCCGTTCCCATTGAACGTACCCTCCCTTTGGGTACTTTTATCCTTTCAATAATAGGTTCAAAAAGATCTGTCTTTTTTTCTTCAATAGATATTACGTAATTAGAACTAAGGATAATACTAATTTGATCAGAGGTGAAAACATTTAGAGTTTCATCCCAAATACTCACCTTTAATACTATAAAGATATAGTTTTCATACTCTTCATACTTAGGTCTTTGATTCGTGCTGATTATATCTTCTAAAACAAGAGGGTGAAGTCCAAATAAATTGCCTAAAAATTCAATTTTCTCAAGGTTTTTCAATCCTGAAAGTTTAATCCATCTAATATTTGGTTCTTCAATTTTTGTTAATTCCTCATCAATTCTATCAAGATCTATGACAGAATAATTTTCCTTATTGTAATCTATTTGCACTATTGAAGTTTCTTCTAATTCTTTCTTCACTGGAAATTTTAGAGTCCCAGGAGGTTCTCCTATTTTAGTATATTTCTTGTTCCTACGAAACTTTTCATATATTTTCTTTGAAATCTTCTTTCACCATATAATTGTTTTATCATTCTCTATTTATTATAGAATGAGATAAACCTATTATTAAAATTTGGCTTCAATCAACACCTCACCTAATAATTGTTGAATTAATATTTTTTAAAACAAACTTTTTTAATTCATCCAAATAAAAATGTAAATATGCAAAAAAAATATCAAATTATTCTCGTAATACTTTTAGCTGTTTTAGGAATTCTAGCACTTTTCTACGGAGATCCAGTATGGCAATTTCTAGGTTTAGAACCTATTTTGGTAAATTCAATAATACTCAATATTTTTGTGTATGTGGGAAGGACCATATTAATTCGTTTGGTGAATTTCCTCTTAAAAACGAGGTTAATACGCTTCCTAATCAATATAATTATTAATATCATATGGATCGTCTTTATTTTCGAATTGTTGTTTATCATTCCCGCACTCCAAACTTTTGCTGTCGCGATCACATCGTTCATCGTTGTTGCAGTTTCTCTAACGTTTAGAGACCGCATTAATAATATCGCATCGGGAATACTTATACTGGCCTCAGAAAGTTTCGATGTTGGAGATTTAATAGAGACCAATGGTATCCAAGGAATCGTTCTAAGTATTGACTTAAATTATACAAAAATACGGGAATTGAATGGGATAATTACATATATACCCAATAGTAATGTCTTTAATGCTGCTACTAAAAAATTTACCCATCGAAAACTGAAAGAAATCGCAGGAAAAGAGAATGAAGAAAAGGGAATTCATCTGAGGGAATATGTAGATAAATTCGGTAAAATTATTTCCAAAGAAGAAAAAATTACTAGATTTATTAAGACTGTCAGGATTCTGTCAAATCTTACGCCCGATAAGTTAAAAGAAAAATTATCGGAGATTTTTGAGAGATATAAAGAGGTCTTTGAAATCAAGCCATTCTATTATGTTAACTATACTTTTAAAGATAGATGCGATATTACACTCCAAATCGTCGCAAAAGACCCAAAGATGATTATGCTCTATCGCAATTCATTTCTAAGGGATATATTATTTCAATTATATCCTGAGAAAATCTTTATGGATTGGGAGGGAGACAGACGTAATATAATTGATATTGTAAAAGAAAAGGAGGGGAAAGCATAAATGGCGATATTCAATACGGATCTCGAAGCACTATTTTATCTAGGCCTAATAATTATTGGATTACTGATTCTCAATAGATTAATAACTGTCGCTACAAGAAGCAAAAAAGTATCAGCAAAAACTCGGATAATCGTGAGGTTTGCTTTTAGTTTAATCTCGGTGGCAGTAGTGATATATTTTATTCTTGAGGGCTTTCCCATTATTGGGAATATCGATCCAACCTACACTGCCATATTAACAAGCTCATTGAGCACGGCAATAGCATTTGCTTCCAGCGGTATATTTGATAATGTTGTTTCTGGATTAGCCTTGTTGATCATTAAACCGTATGATCTTAATGATATTATCAAAATCAAGGGTCAAATAGGCGTAGTGAGAAATTTAAAATTAACAAAAACCACGATTGAAACCTTTGATAATGTCAGAGTGGAATTTTCCAACAAAGAAATCATTAATACCGAAATGACTAATTATACGATAAAATTGGATAAAATTAAGAGCTTTGTCGATTTTAAGCGGGAAATCCATTACTCAGAGGATTCAGAATTTCCCCCAATTGAATCAGAGGAATTAAAGGAAGAAAGCGAATTTGCATTAAAAAGGTTATTTAAAAAGACAATAAAGAGAAAAGATAATCCAAAAATTCATAACTATATTTTTACGATGGAATTTCCCTACGAACGATTCAGACTCTCATTGAAGAAAGTCGAGGAAGTATGTAAATCATACAAGAAAAAATTTAATTTCAAACCCACATATCACATAGATGGATTCGAACACTTCATAATAGTCAGATTTAGAATTTTGACGGATTCTTCCGAAAAGGTTTTTAATCATCAACCAGTTTTTGCCAATGAAATCTATAAGATCATCCAAAACACTTGGCAAATGTAGCTAATATTTTATAATTATCTTTTCTTTTATTCTTTATTATATTGCGAAGATTTTAATTTATTTAAGAAAAATTATGAGTTTAAAAATTAATAAAGAATGGTTTATCGACGAAGAAGGGAGGACCGTATTATTAAGAGGAGTAAATCTCGGTGGAAGCTCAAAAGTCCCGAGTAAACCAAGTGGTGCTACTCATATCCCCACGGATTTTTCAAACCATCAACATGTATCATTTACTAATCGTCCTTTTCCTTTGGATGAGGCAGAGGAGCATTTTTCGAGATTAAAACATTGGGGTTTTAATTGCCTTAGATTCTTGATAACATGGGAAGCTATCGAGCACAAAGGTCCAAATCAATATGATCGAGAATATATTGAATATCTCATAGAAGTATTACAGATTGCCACGAAATTTGATTTCTTTATTTTTATTGATCCCCATCAAGATGTATGGAGCAGGATGACTGGAGGTGATGGAGCACCAGGATGGGTACTCCAAAAACTTGGACTTGACATAACTAAATTGGATGAATCAGAAGCCGCTTTTACTATGCAGAAACGATATGATCCAAGTAACCCTTCCTCATATCCTCCAATGTGTTGGTCTAGCAATGCCGCCCGTTTTGCCAACGGTACGATGTGGACACTATTTTTTGGAGGAAACGATTTTGCACCTTCATTAAAAATAGACGGAATAAGTGCTCAAGATTATTTGCAAGAGCACTATATCAATTCCATTTTACAAATTGTAAAGGAACTAAATAATAATTCTCATATTATCGGCTATGACAGTTTAAATGAACCAGAGAAGGGATGGATCGGAAAAAGAGTAGATGGATCAGGGGAAGAGACTATTTCTGATTATAGAGGATATGTTTTTACTCCCTTTGAGGCGATGGTAACTTCAGCTGGATTTTCGCGGGAAATTGGCTACAATGAAATAAAAGGAGTGGGAATTAAAGAAACAAGACGAGACATTCTAAATAAGGATAATACTAGTTGCTGGATAAAGGATGAATATGATATCTGGAGAAATGAAGATGTGTGGAAAATAAATAAGGACGGGGATCCACAGATAATTAAAAATAATCATTTCAGGCAATTGAATGGAAGGAAAATAGATTTCCATAAAGATTATCTCTCTCCATTCATTCACCAATTTGCAGATAAGGTTCGTAAGTATGATGATAGTGCTATTATCTTTTTTGAAGGGCATCCGGGCTCTACTATGTCGAATTCACTTCCAAAATTAAAACTCCCTAATAATATAGTCCATGCGGGTCACTGGTATGATGCTGCTACCCTAGTGACTAAGAGACCATTTTTACGAGCAAATTATGATATTACAAGAGATAAGTTGGTTATTGGAAAACAAAATGTGCAAAACATGTTTACCCGTCAACTCAAGCTAATTAAAGAGTTTGCAGAGGGAGAATTTCCCACTCTTATCGGGGAATTTGGGCTGCATTACGATATTAAAAACAAGAAAGCCTATAAACAGTTCAGAAAAAAACCCATTAAAGCCTGGAAAACGCATGTAAAAGCTTTGGATATGTATTATAATGCATTGGATGCGAATCTACTTCACGCTACTCAATGGAATTATACTCCAGATAATAACAACAGATGGGGAGATAAATGGAACTTAGAAGATCTTTCAATTTTCAGCAAGGATCAACAAATCAATCCTGATGATATTAATAGTGGTGGCAGAGCTATTCGAGGGTTTTGCCGTCCGCACTTCCTCCGATGCGCAGGTGAACCTCAAAAAATGATATTTAACAAGAAAAAAGGAGAGTTTGATTTTCAATTTCGAGCAAATTCCCTAATCAAAGCGCCCTCTCTACTTTACATTCCTAAAATTCAATATCCAGATGGTTATTCGATTCATTCAAATGTAGAAGGAATTAGATGTGAAAAAGATGGTCAGATCCTAAAAATTTGGGTGGAAATTGATGATATTGTTGACCTTTCAATTCATAAGATATAATGCTTTTTAGATTAGAATAATTTTTTAGTATTTAATTGCTATAAAAATTTGAATAGAAATGGATGAGAAAATACTCACTTTTGGAGAAATAATGCTAAGATTATCTCCACCTAACTTTCAACGATTCATTCAAGCGAGCTCATTTGATGCGATATATGGCGGTGGTGAGGCAAACGTAGCTGTATCTCTGTCTAATTATGGTCTTTTGGTTGATTATGTAACTAAATTACCCTATAATCCATTAGGAGACGCCTGCCTTAATTATCTAAGACAATTTGGCGTAAATACTGACAAAATTGTGAGAGGCGGAGAACGATTAGGTATATACTTCCTGGAAAAAGGAGCCTCCATTCGCTCGAGTAATGTAATATATGATAGAGCTCATTCTTCCATCGCTACGGCAGCTATCGACGATTTTGATTGGGATAAACTTTTCCGAGATGTAAGATGGTTTCATTGGACTGGAATAACTCCCGCTATCTCCCAGAATCTGGCAGATATTTGTTTGAAGGCAGTAAAAGTGGCTCAAGATAATGATATCACGGTCTCATGTGACTTAAATTATCGAAGTAAATTGTGGAAATACGGAAAATCTTGCACCGAAATTATGTCAGAACTCGTGAAATATTGCGACATCGCGGTTGGAAATGAGGAAGATTTTGAAAAAGTTTTTAATATTGCCCCTCCTGATGTAGACATCTCCTCGGGGAAACTTTCGGCTCATAATTATAAAAATGTTGTTGATGAATTTACAAAACAATATCCTAATATTCAGAAAATAGGTATTACGCTAAGGGGCTCCTTATCAGCCACACATAACACATGGTCGGGGCTTCTTTATGATGGAGATAAGATGTATACCGCCCCAGAGTACGATATTGATTATATTGTAGACAGAGTCGGAGGTGGAGATTCCTTTAATGCGGGTTTAATCTATGGTCTTTTAACTTATGAGAATGATCTACAGAATGCCCTAAATTTTGCAGTTGGTGCGTCATGCTTAAAACATAGTATTGAAGGGGATTTCAATTTAGTATCTAAAGAGGAAGTACTTAAATTGATTGAAGGAAATGCCTCTGGTCGAATTTCAAGGTAAAGTTAACTATCGTTCTCATACGTAAGCAAAAAAACTTCTTATTTTCTTCTATTTTTTATAATCTATCGTAATTATCAATTGTGAATAATATTATGAATGATTATAATAAAATGGTATTAACTGCGACTACTGCGAATTCATGGATATATCCGGAGTGTAAAAACTGGGCGGAAAATCTAGATGATTTGATTGATGATGTTGTCCAATGCTATGAAGCGGGAGCAACGATCGCTCATGTGCATTTAGCAAGAGGATACGAAATTGAAACTGTAGAACGGATTCGCGAAAATTGTGATATTTTAATTCAAGCGGGTATGTCTAGTGATAATATTCCAGAAAGAAAAGGTGATTTCGAAGCGAAACCGGATATGATGTCAATAATCTTGAATCATCATGATGAACATTTTACTCAGATCAGTGTGAATAAGCTTCATCCGTTAGATGAGCTAGAGGAATATTGTGAAAAATGTTTGGAATATGATATTAAGCCAGAATGGGAAGTATGGCACACAGGGTCATATTGGAACCTTAATTATTTAATTGAAAGAGGATTGGTCAAGCAACCACATATTTTAACACTTTTCTTTAATTGGCCCGGTGGGACATGGTCACCTCCGACAGCGGATGAATATTTGCATAGAATTAAATATATGCCAAATGGATGCGAACATACAATTAGTGTAATGGGAGAAGAGCAAACGAAAATCGCAACATTAGCAATATCTAAGGGGGGAAATGTACGCGTTGGTACTGAGGATTATCCCTACATTAGAAAAGAAGTTCCCGCAAAAAATAATGCTGAAATTGTCGCCAGAATGAAAAGAATTAGTGAAGAAATGGGAAGAGAAGTGGCAACTCCCTCAGAAGGCAGAAAGATATTAGGAATCTAATTTTGAACAAATAGAATAAAAAGTATTGTATAAAGAGTGAGAATGAACAAAATGGAAATTAAAAATAAGGTAGCTATTATTACAGGGGCAGGAGCTGGCATAGGAGAGGCTACTGCCCGATTATTTGCCCAAAAAGGTGCGAAAGTTGTATGTAATTCATTATCAAAATCCGCTGAACTGATTACTGAGGAAATAAATAAGGGTGGAGGTGAGGCAATTTTTGTCCAAGCAGATGTCTCAAAAGAAAGTGAAGCAAAAAAAATAATTGACCAAACCCTAGAAACCTTTGGCAAAGTGGATATTTTGTTTAATAATGCTGGTATTGTTATTCCGGGACGAGTTGATTCAATCTTAACAGAAGATTGGGATAAGACTATGGCGGTAAACGTGAAAGGGATATATTTGATCTCAAAATATGCGATCCCTCATCTTAAGAGCACAAAGGGGGTAATTGTCAATAATTCCTCGTCTGTTGCCTTCAAGGGTGTAAAAGATAGAGCTGCATATACCGCATCAAAAGGCGCGGTTCTTTCAATGACACGAGCTATGGCTGCGGATTATATTGAAGATGGAATTCGAGTCAATGCCATTTGCCCTGGAACTACTGAAACACCATCACTGATCAAGCGATTAGAAAAATTTGAGGATCCAGAACAAGCAAAAAAGGATTTCATTGCGCGACAGAAAATGGGCCGTTTAGGAACGCCTGAGGAAATTGCTGAAGGCGTGCTATTTCTTGTTCAAAACGAATTCACAACGGGTGCAAGCTTATCCATCGATGGTGGGATGACAATCTAAAACACCACAAGATACAAATGCTATAAATCCCATTTTAACTCTGTATAATTTTTTTGAATAGCATCATCTAAATTCTGAAAGATAAGTTCTGTGTTATTTTCTTTAGCAAAATCCATTAGTTCTTCCATGCAAACTCTTCCACCCTCTTTAGCTGCAAGATAGCTAAGTAAGACCCCAGCAACCGCATCCTTAGCATGTAGTGGGGTAAATTCAGGTTTTCGATCATCCCTTATGCATTCTGAAAAATACATATCTTCATAAAATGCTGAGATCAAATAATATTGCGGAAAAGGGCCATGCTCAACCTCAGGAGTAAAATACGTACCTATTTTTTCAGCATTAGGATGGTTTGAATATATTTGAATAGGCTTTTCCCAAGAATGATCCTCAAATATGGTACCTTTCGTTCCATGTAATTCAATTTTGTTAGTAAGTGGATGTAGGGTTGTAGATGATAAGGTAATTTCAACCATCGTCCCTTTTCTATATCGAACAAGTATTATCGCATTATCTTCACCTTTATTATCGGGAGAATTATATGCCTTACCAATCCAGCATGTAATCGAATCAACTGAATCATTTAATAGCCAATTAATTGTTGAAAATTTATGAACTCCTTGATCCGCAACTACTCCTCCTCCACCTTCTTTATAACAGAAATGCCAACTCTCTGGATTTAAGAACTGTTTTGGGTCGCAATAAGCACCTTCATACGATCTAATCAAAAAGATATCTCCTAATAGTCCCTCATCTATAAAATCTTTAATACGTTGGTGAGCCGGAAGAAATCTATGGTTTTCGGCAATCATTAACTTCACATTTGCGTTTCTAGTGGCTTTTATCATCGCATCACATTCTTCCAAGGTTCTTGCCATCGGTTTTTCACAGAGGACATGTTTTCTTGCTTTTGCTGCCTTGGTTACGATTTCTTTGTGTAAATAATGAGGAACGGAAACTAACACAGCATCTATATCACTTTCGAGGATATCTTGAAGTTTTGTATATGGTTGTAATTTATGGGCTCTGGAAAATCTCTTTAACGTCCTGCTATTAGTATCATGTGCAGCAACAAATTCTAGCTTCTCTTGAACCTTTCTTTTAAAGGCTGTAATATGGAAAATAGCGGCATCACCACAACCAATAATACCAAATCTAATAGGATGTACCATAAAAGAAGATATAGAATTTAGAAAATAAAAATATACCTAAAAAAATTAGAATTAAACGAAATACTTCCTCCTCCTAACGAGTGGTCCATCCGCCATCCATACGCAAGTCTGCTCCGGTCATATAAGACGCATCATCAGTGGCTAAGAAGAGGATTCCCGTAGCGATTTCTTCTGGTTCTGCCCATCTTCCTAAGACGCCTTCTTCTTCAAATTCCTTTTTCACAATTTCATAATCTACTCCTCTATCCTTTGCTTGCTTTGCCACATCGCTCTGGAGCATTGGCGTATCCGTGGCACCTGGTGATACACTATTCACTCGTACATTAAAAGGTGCCATATCAAGTGCTAATGCTTTTGTAAAACCTAGAACCCCCGCCTTTGTAGAACAGTAGTTAGCATGGTTAACTTGGCCGATATGGGCTGCAACACTTGCCAGTGTAATAATGGAGCCCTCACCTTGTTCTTTAAAGTAGGGAATTGCATATTTACATGTATAAAATGTTCCTTTTAGGTTAACATCAATCATTAGATCATAATCATCATCGGGGAATTCATCGACCGGGCCTACACGCACCACACCGGCGTTCACTATTAAGATATCTATTCTCGCGTGTTTTTCAATAGTAAATTCGATCATTTCTTTTACTTCATTGGGATTTCTTACATCTACCTTAATATAAGAGGTTTTCTCTTTTATATCCTTTAGTAGATTGTATGTCTCTTTCAGCCCTTCTTCATCTATATCCGAAATGACTAATATAGCCCCTTCCTCTGCAAACAATTTTGCTGTTGCTCTTCCTATTCCGGAAGCAGCTCCCGTTAAAACGCATATTTTATCTTTAACTCTCATACTCTCTCGTTAATTTGGTTTTATTTATTCATCAAATTTTGCTTAAAAAATAGGAATAAGAATCGTGTGTCCTATTTTACTACCGTGGGTTTATCCAACGAAGACAATCGTTCACATCCTGTATCTGTTACTCTATAGCAATCCTCTACACCAACTAGACCTTGTCCCCTTACATTTAGCCATACCTCGATATCTAATACCATATTTTTTTCAAAAGGAATATCCATTGATGAGACGGGACCAAACATATGTGCTTCCTCACACTCTAATCCAATATGATGTCCAGTAATTAAATAAAAACCCCTTTTTGTCAGATTTTTGAGATATTTTTGAGCATCTTCAGCAAGTACTTTTGGCATAACTCCTGGTTTAATATTATCTACGCAAAAATCTTGAACTTGAATCATATATTCTAAGGCATCTTGAGCTTTTTTCGGTTCTTCTCCTATTACTACCCCTCTGCTTACATCAGAAATATATCCTTCCCAAACCGCCCCAAAATCGAATCGTACTATATCATTTGGAGTCACAGGTATTCCAAGTCCGGGTGCTTCTGGATCGGAGGGTCCGATATTCATTGTAAGGTGATCCCAACCCCATGCGCCCTCTTCAACAATTGTCTTTCTCGCGATTTTTAATAATTCAGTATCCTTTACATCTAATTTAGTCGCATCGATACAAGCCTTGATGGCTTTTTCGGCTACTTCTGTCGATTTCTTAATACGTGTGATTTCTTCCTCCGTTTTTACTAACCTCATATCTAAAAATGCATCATCCGCATCTATTATCTTCGCGTCTGGAAATTTGGACCTTAATGCTTCAGATTGATAGCGGGGCATTAAAGATTCAACACCAAGAGTCTTATCTTCCAAATTCCATTCCTTAATCTTTTTTACTAAAGTTTTAATGCACGCTTCAACACTTCCGATTCGAAAGACTTCGCTTGGGTCAATCCAAGAGAATTCTTCGACGCTATCATATAAAGACCATACTATTGCACTTTCTTCTCCATCCTTCCTTATCATAGAGAGAAATGGATACTGATTCTTCAATACATATAAAATTGGGTTTGGCGCAACATGAGTCACAGGCAATCCAGTCGTATAAAATACATTAACGGGGCTGGAAGCTATTAATAAGTCTAAGTTTCTTTTTTCCAGAACTTCTTTTGCTTTATCCTTTCTATAACCTATTGGTTCCATTTTTTTCACATTGTTTTTCTCTATAGTTTAATATAATTTATAAAATTCCTATTTAATTCAATGTTATTTAAAATACAATTTATACTTTTAATTTTCTTTTCTCTCTGTTAATTTATGTTTAATAAAATTTATTTATGTCCAAAGGTAAAAATGAATTATGGAATATGTTAAATATGGAATAGCGGGCATCGGAGGAGCCTGGATGTTTCACAGTGCTGGTGCCAGAGATAATGATAAGATCAGATTTGTATCAGCTTATGATATAGATGAGCGCAAATTAAAGAGAATTTCACGTATTTATGATTTGGAATATTATACAAATTATGATAGGTTTTTAGAAAGTGAGATAGATGCTGTTTTAATAATGGTTCCTCATTATCTACATGAACAACTTGTGGTCAAAGCTGCGGAAGCCGGTAAACATGTCCTCTGTGAAAAACCGATGGCAAGAACCTTGGAAGAATGCGATAATATGATTGAAGCGACTCAAGAGGCAGGAGTAAAATTCATGATTGCCGAAAACCATAGATTTCTTCCCGCACATAAATACATTGCTCAGGCAGTTCAAGATGGGTTATTAGGAGATATTTTTTTAGTTAGAGCCTATGAAGGAGTAAACGAAATTCCCGGTCTCATGAATCCTGAATTATGGAAAGGACACCCAGAAAAGGCGGGCGGTGGGTCATTAATGGATATGGGAGTACATAAGTTTGCAACCATACAGTGGATCTTAGATGATAATGTTGAGTCTGCCTATAGCTGGTTAACAAAGCAATGCACTGATTTAGATGAAAAGGCAGAAGACAATGCGATGATCTTTCTCAAATATAGAAAGGGGACGATTGTTGATGTGGTTGTTAGTTTCACAGTGGTTTCTCCACCAACAAACTCATTAGAAATTTATGGAACTAAGGGCACGATTCTTGAAAATCATATGATGGAAGATCCCGTGAAAATTTACTCGAATCATGACAAAATGGGCGAAGATAGCGGCAAATGGGTAGTTCCAGAAATTGAGCATGGACCATTTCCGAAGTATTATGAAATTTCAGCTCGTATTGAAGACTCCTATTTTACTAAATGTATTTTAGAAGATAACACACCAGAATTTAGCCCGCAACAAGCCCGAGAAGCAGTAGCAACAGTCTTACTTAGCTATTTATCTGCCCAAAAGGGTTACCGGGTTTCTTATGGTGAGTTGATGGAAATCTATGAAACGCAAGGTAGTCAAGTGATACTCAAAGGAATTTTAGATGGTATAGAGAATAATTGTCCAAAATAAAAATTTCATATTCAGATATTACTCAAAATCTCCAATAAC
>WJIN01000252.1 GCA_014730295.1 Promethearchaeota archaeon
ATCTTTAAGCGAGCGTGAATGGATGTGCCCCGAATGTGGCACTCATCATCACCGAGATAAAAACGCGTCTGCTAATATTAAGAAAGAAGGAATACGCTTCTTAGAAGAGAGAGGCATCACAGTCATTTCATGACCTACCGTAGGGACTACGGGAAGTTACGCTTGTGGAGATCGTGTAAGACGTCATTTAGGCGCGGTGATCAAGGAAGCAAGAATCCAGCTCCTTTAGGGGCTGGTAGTTCAAAGATATAATAGGAGATATATAAATGAATATAGGCTATGTTCAATTTGACCCAAAATTTGGAAAGAAAAAAGAAAACTTCACTCAAGTGGACAATCTTCTCAAAGATAAAAAAGCTGACTTGATAGTCTTACCAGAATTATTTGCAACGGGGTATACATTTACATCAAAAGAGGAAGCAAGAAGCTTAGCTGAAACTGCGAATGGGATAACATTCCAATTTTTAAAGGAGCTCAGTTTTAAAACAGAAGCGATTATTGTTGGTGGATTTGTGGAGCAAAAGGCTCAAAAAATTTACAATTCCTCTTTGATTGTGTTTCAGGATAAATTTCACGACACATATCAAAAAATTCATCTCTTTAATAAGGAAAAAATTTGGTTCTCTCCAGGTGAGGAGGGATTCAAGGTATTTGAAGTCAATGGTATACATATCGGGATTATGATTTGTTTTGATTGGATTTTTC
Organism: Promethearchaeota archaeon; assembly: GCA_014730295.1. The sequence continues at coordinate 706 of WJIN01000252.1, forward strand.
CCGAATCAGCTCGAAGCTTAGCTCTTCAAGGAGCGGATATTATAGCTCATCCCTCTAATTTGGTATTACCATACTGCCAAGATGCGATGAAAATACGTTGCTTAGAAAACCACATCTTTGCGATCACAGCAAACCGATTTGGTCAAGAAAAACGAGGTTCAGATGATTTCGCTTTCACAGGGCAAAGTCAGATAACTAACTATGATGGAATAGTACTTTCGAAAGCGCCTAATGAGAGTTCCTTTACAGAAATAATCGATATTGATCCCTCCTTGGCTCGCGATAAAACTTTAAATAATTTAAATAATCTGTTTAATGATAGAAAGCCAAAATTCTACGTTATTAAATAAAATCTATTAATCTAATGCAAATAAACACGAATAAGCTATGAAATATATTTCCCAATAATAGAAAATACTAAATGTTTCCTCGATTAATGGGATAGAATTTAATAATAGAATGAAAATATGGTGCTGAAAATATTTAAAAATCTTAGTATAATCTTGAAATATAAATCTTATAATTACCAAATCATATAGTTATTATTTGAGAAAATTGACTACTAAACCTAAAAAAATTCTTTTAGTTGGAATTGATCAGGCAATCCCGTGTTTAATCAATACCTTCGTAGATGAGGGACTACTTCCAAATATAAAAACTCTTATTGAGACGGGTGTAAAAGGAGAGGCGTATTCTTGCCCGCCCTGTGACACCCCCACAAATTGGAGTACTATCGCAACTGGAGCTACTACTGCTGTGCATGGGGCCACAAGCTTTTATATGCACATTCCAGGTGAGCCCTTAGATTATGGACTTAAAATCCGTTCCAGATCGTCTTTGTCTAAGTATTGCGGTGCAAAATATTTTTGGGAAGCCGCAGATGATATGGGATTCAAATCATTCATATTGAATTATCCCGGTGGTTGGCCAGGAAACCTTAATAATGGGGTAGTTAGCCTACTAACATGGCCATTACCCGAATCAATACCAATGGAACTTTCTCTTAAAACTAGGAAAAAATATAGTTTGAATAGTCCTAATCCCTCTCTGAGAATAATACCAATAGAAAAAGAATTCGATATAAAGTTTGATAGTTTTTCTCCTCCCCTTAAGATTATCATAAAACTGGATGATAATAATAGTATTGAAGAATTCCCAGCAATTGAAGCTTATATCATCGACACCGAAAAAAAAGGGTATAATGCTTTAGCTATGAAAGCTGGAAAAGAAAATGAATGGGAAATCGTAAATACAAATCAATGGACTAATTGGATCTCAAATACAATCCAAACCGTCAAATATGGAGAATTGCCATGCTTGTTTAAATTGGGAATAAAAAAATTAAAATCTGACGGAAGTTCACTTGAACTTCAATTTTCTAGCATATATAGTACAAAGGGGTGGACCAACCCAGAAGAATTAGGAGAAAAAATTATTCGGAATGCGATAATTTATGATCTAACAAGAGAACAACAAAAAGTAGATTACATGATTTCAGGAGCTGTTAAATCATATTTGGGGTTAGCCAGAAATGAAGCACTTACTATAGCAAATGCGATTAGATATATGAAAAATTCTATGAATTGGGATATATGCTTTTTTCATATTCATCATTTAGATAGTGTTAATCATCGCAGCTTAGGAAATGTATATGAAGAATCTCCCTTTTATACAGAGAAAAAAGCAGGAAAATATTGGGAGCATATTAGAATAGCATATCAGATTACGGATGAATTAGTAGGGCTGTTGGTAGAGTCAGTAGTGAATGATGACACAATTATAGTTCTTGTCTCGGATCATGGCGCAATACCTACCTGGAGAGTAGTTAATCCTCTTCAAGCCTTAATGAATTCTGGTTTATTAAATTATAAACAAATAGATTCTAAGGATAATTATATTGTGGATTGGAAAAAAACTAAAGCTTTTCCCTATTTGGAACCCCCATATGTGTGGGTTAATCTAAAGGGGAGGGATCCCGATGGTATTGTTAATCAGAGTGAATATGAAGATGTGAGAGATGAAATTATTGAATCTTTATATCAGTTAAGGGATCCCGATACTGGTGAAAAAATTATAAAGCTTGCTATAAAAAGAGAAGATGCTGAATATTTGGGTCAAAATGGTCCTCGCGTTGGAGATGTAATTTATTTTTTAAATCCCCCTTATCAATTATTTGACTACAGATTAGAGAAGCTAGATCCGTCAATACAACCGAAAGATCTTTTAGAAAAACCAGCAGCTTATAATGCTCAAGTAAATTGTGCCGCACATGCCTATTTTCTCCCTGATACTAAATTGGGTGAATATTCCATCAGTGTTCCTTTGATAATTAATGGACCGAGTATAAAATCCGGAGTAGAATTAAAAAAAATTGTAAATTTGATCGATTTAGCCCCTACTCTTGCTGATCTCCTCGGAATTCCTCAACCAAAGTCGTTCCAAGGAAAAGTATTGCATCAAATAATTGAGTAATTAATATACCTAAAATAATTACATTTTTAACTGAGAAACTCTATTTTTTCTATTATTATGATGGGATTGATTGTCTTCAATTAAAAAAATGTGGTGAGAGAGAAAATCGTTTCTTCTTTTTATTGGGTGGGAGTATTTGCAGCTATATTAGCCGGTATTTTATCTAATTCTGGGATTGTATTACAAAAAAAGGTGATAAATGATTTAGCAGATACTCTACCTCCTAACAGAAGTCCTATGAAATATCTTATTAAAGAAAAATTATGGATAAGTGGACTAATTTTAAATTTCGGCATAGGAACAGTTTTTTATTTAGTTGCTCAGTCTCTTATAGGACCTGCACTTATTCCCGGACTAATGTCGTCTGGTTTAATAATATTAGCGATAGGTTCAGTATATATTCTCGATGAGCAATTACGCAATAAGGAAATATTTGGGATATTTCTAATGATAATTGCAATAACTTTTTTGGGATTCAGTCAATTATCTATTGAAATTACAAATAATAATGTTATATCAATAGATTTTTTGCTCAGAGTGACTATTTTCAGCCTTTCCTTATTTGGTTTATCCCTTTTACTTGAGGGATTAAGTAGAAATGCAGATTCTTATCAAGGAATCCCATTATCTATTATCTCGGGTAATATGTTTGCTCTATCCAATTTATGGGTTTCTATTCTTATAGGAACAATTAATAAAGTCTTTGGGGGATTTTTTGTTGCGGTTGAATTAGTATTATTTGTTGTTGCTGCGATTATTTTAATATTTACAAATGCTTTTGGTGTTATTAAAATGCAACAAGCATTTACAGTGGGGCAAGCGGGAAATTTAATAGTTATTCAACAAATACCTATTCAAATAAGTCCAATTCTAATCTATCTTTTGGTATTTTTATTGCCTTTGACGAATATAATATCTATTTTGTTTCTTCTCTCAGCTATTTCTTTAATAATCATCAGTGCCTACCTTTTAGGTAAACGGCAAATAGAAATAGATCAAATTAGTTGAATTTTTTTCTTTAAAATCAGAAATATTTTTACCAAAAAGAGTAATTTTTATATTAGTACAAGTAAATTCACCAATCACACAGATATATAATTCAAATAGGATAATTATGACAATTTATGATAAATTAGTTGATATTGTTGGAGAGAAATATTGTAGCGATAAAGATTATATATGCGTTGCATATTCAAGGGGGTTGGATCCTTGTTTACCTGAGATAATCCCTCAAATTGCTATCAGACCTGAATCAACACAACAAATAGTTAATATTGTTAAAATAGCAAATAATGAAAAAGTTCCAATAGTTCCACGTGGAGGAGGATGTGGTTTGATGGGAGGATCCAAACCTGTTTCCAAAGAATGCATTTTACTTGATTTAACTAGAATGGACAAGATATTAGATATCGATGAAGAAAATAATACTGTAACCGTTCAGTGTGGAATTAACTGGTCTCGTCTTAACGCGATTCTATTCGATAAAGGCTATTATACGGGAAATATGGGGCCGGGTTCTGGTCTTAACGCATCTATAGGAGGAGGCCTATCTCATCATTCAGGGGGAGGGGGTGGCTGTGCTAAATATGGAAAATGCAGTGAGAATTGCGTTGGTTTACAAGTAGTGTTAGGTACGGGGGATGTAATCATTTTGGGTTCTCAAGAAAGCTTTTACGTAAAAAAACCATTTGTGAGGTTAGGTTTAGGTCCAGATTTAATGGGTATCTTTTTAGGAGATAATGGAACTATGGGAATCAAAACTGAAGCAACCCTTAAAATTTACCCGAAGCCTCCTTATTTTTCAGGAAAGACTTTTCTTTTAGAAGAGAATCCTTACGAAAATACGAGAGATATGGTAATGGAGATGATCCAAAAGGGATGGTCGAAATCATTAGGAATTTATGATTATTTTTTTACACCACCACCACCAGCTTTTGGGATTTCCGCAGATAATTTAATCAAGACATGGGAAGACATAAATGGGGGTGTTATATTTTATGTGACCGAAGCTTATGATGAAACGATATTGGAAAGAAATTCTGAGATTCTAGAAAATATCGCGAAAAAATATTCGACGAAAGAGTTAGGGCCCACTCCCGAAGAGGGAAATATTACAGACTGGTTCTACGGAGAACAAGGGCACTGGCAAGTCTATCATTCTCTCCTTTCCTTATTAAGTCCCGATAGCTTTGCATGTACCACAGAGGTAATGGTACCTATTGCTCGATTAGCCGAAATTTTACATATGATAGATAAATGGGAGGAAGAACATAATGAAGAGATGCTCGAAGCAGATGTTTTTTCTGGGGTTTCCCACGTCGTTATGCTTCCACATAATAGTTGCTATATAGGAGGAGGTTTAGCAGCAACTTCTAATGAAAATTTAAAGGATAATGTTATAAGCCTTTGGAAAGATCAATTTGAAATGCTTTTAAAAAATGGTGCTGTCCTATATATGTGTGGTCAAATTGGATCTCATGTATTGGTTGATTCATTAATATACAATTTCGAATTTTACAAGTTCTTTTCTCAAGTAAAGAATTTGGTAGATCCAAATCATATTATCAGTCCAGGAAAGTTCAGACTCTAGTTTAATGATACTAATTAAACTTGATAAGAAATATATTTAAAATCTAAAATTGACTTTTAAGATAAAAAAAAAGGGAGAAAATGAGAATTCATGACAGAAAAATTTAGGCGACTTAGCAACATGGAGGATAGAATATTATCTTGTGTGGCAGTAGGAGACTGTCGTGGAGCTTTAAAAGGACAATATAAAGAACCTATTCTTGAGGCTACATGCCCAATGAGAGATCACGGACCCGGATTTGAATCTTTTTCTGCAAGAGGGAGATTTACTATTTCAAGAGCACTTCTTGATGGCAAAATCGAACCCAGTGAAGGCTTAGCCGAAGTCGTTTTCCAATGTACATTATGTGGCGCATGTAGAGAGGTATGTAATAATATGGAAAATCCCTGCATGGAGGTAAATGCCAAGAGATATATTGAGGATCACGTAGAGATTTGGGAAGGTCTCAGAGCAGATCTAGTGGATGCAGGAGTTGCTCCAATGCAAAGACACAAGGAATTATTTATACATTTAATAAAAGAACATAATCCTTATATGGAACCTCATAATAAAAGAAATAATTGGATTCCAAAAGATTTTATGGGCAATAAAAGGGATTGTGACACACTTTTCTTTGTCGGATGTACTTCTGCCTACCGATTAAATGAAATCCCCCTTAACTTTCTAAAGATTGCTCAAAAAGCTAATTTGGACTTAAATATATCTGAAAATGAATGGTGTTGTGGATCAGTTAATTTACGGACGGGAACAGAAGATAAATTCATGAACTTAGCTAAGCATAATTTTGAACTATGTGAAAATTTAAAACTCGAAACGATCGTTACAACTTGCGCGGGGTGTTATAAAACTTTAAAGATCGACTATCCAAAGTATTTAGATAATTGGGAGTTCCAAATAAAACATTCGATTGAAATGATTGATGATTCTATAAATGAGGAGAGAATTCAAATAAAAAATAAAATCGATGGTATAATTACCTATCACGATCCTTGCCATTTAGGAAGACATTCTGGGATATATGATGCTCCTCGAAATGTGATTGATGCAATCAGAAAAGATGATTTCATCGAGATGAGGAGGAATAGGAATTATTCCTATTGTTGCGGTGCTGGAGGAGGTGTCAAATCCAGCTTTCCAGAATTAGCAATAGAAATAGCTAAAGACCGACTCAAGGAGGCTGAAAACACCGGAGCCAAATATTTGACTACAACATGTCCCTTTTGTATAAATAATTTATCGCAAGCCGCAAAAAGTCTAAATTCTTCCATTAAGGTTATAGACCTTCTCGACTTAGTTGCTCGGGCACTCTAATATATTTGAAATTAGTTAATCTCTTTTAATATAGCCATATTTCTTGAACCATTGAATTTGTTCCTTAATCGCCTGTCGAATATTGGTTCTTGGCATATCCAATTCTGTCTGGGCCTTCGAACAATCAAATATACGGTATTTTGCCGCAGCTACGCTTTCTAATGGCGTTTTAGGTGGCTTATTTTGAATAATACACGAATAAAATTCATCAAAAAAGGCAAAAATCTGGGCTAAAAATAACGGAAATGAAAAAGAAGGCGCCTCTTTTCCTGCAACATCCGCAATTAATCTTAAAAAATCTCGAAAGGACATATTTTTGTTTCCAGCAATATAACGTTCTCCAGATTTTCCATTTTTAATCGCTAATACATGAGCAGCTGCTACATCTCTTACATGTACGATATTTAGTTTTGTATCCACAAATCCCGGCATTTTTCCATTCATAAAATCTTGTATTATTCTTCCAGTTGGGGTTGGTTTGATATCATATGGTCCTATAGGAACGGTTGGTAAAATTGAACATGTAGGGAGACCATTTCTGTGCCATTTTAATGCTACTAATTCTCCAAGATATTTTGAACGTTTATAATGACCAGTTAATTCAGTTTCAGAGGCAAATAATGATTCATCTCCAATTTTACCCTTAGAGGGAATTCCAACGGCACTTTCCGAGCTGGTGAAGATTACTTTTTTAATTCCATTATCCATGGCGATCTTCATTAATCTATCCGTAGCCCAGACATTCGTTTCATACATCATTTCAAATTTCTGCTTATCCGCCCAAAACCAGAGTGGCAAAAAGGTATAGAGGGCACCCGCATGAATTACATAGTCACAATTTTTTATTGCCCTAGTAAGCGAAAGACTGTCTCGTAAATCCCCATAAGCATATTCAATTGGTAAATTTTCTAATGTTTGAAGGTCTGAGGTCTTTCTCACGAAAGCTTTCACTTGATATCCTCTATCCAAAGCTTCACGCACAATATTCGCTCCAATGAATCCATTTGCACCGGTGATCAATACTTTTGTCATAGGATTCCTATAAATTTAATTTTTTATATGATGTTTTTGTAATTGAAATTATATGTTAAAACATATTTAATTGTGATATTATTAAAAATATTCATTTTGCTAGCTTTTGAATTTTGTAATTTTGATAATTAATCTCTTTTAAAAGTTCTATCTGATGATAAAAAAAAGGAAAAATAAAGGTGATTACTTCTCATATTTTCGGGGAATTTGCGCCTCTGCTTTTTTCGAAAGATGCTCAGGACCAAAATAAATTATCACCCCAATGAGATATATTCCAATGGCGATACTTGCGCTAATATAGAAAATCATCGTTGGCATCAATCCTAAATACCCTACGATGAATATCATATCAAAATTAAAGCTAAAATGCATAATGATAGTCAGAATCAAACTACCATTTGAGTTATTATAGACCCATGTCATTAAAATCGAAATAACTAGTACTAAAGGTATGAAAATATAAATCGCAATCCTCTCTTCTACCAGATATAATGGTAAATGCCAGAAGGCCCAAATAAAACCTAAAATAATACTCGACAGCAAGGCATTATATTTCGATTGTAATCGGGGAAGAGCGAACCCTCGCCATCCCGTTTCCTCACTTAACGGACCTGAAAACAATGTGAAAAGCAAGTAATAGAGAAATAAGGGAACGGTGAGTGATGGGTCAATTCCCGGCGAGACTCCTCCCGCGATAATATAGATTAGGGCAAAACCAAGTGGAGCTAACAAGATTAGAAATGCTGCAAAATACCATTTCCAATGCACCCTCCATCGTGTTAGTCCTCTAAGTAATAATTTTACTTCCTCCTTGCCACCAATCAATCCAGATATAATTATTGCTGAAATTGTCGGACTCCAAGCAGAAATAATCCAATAGAGAAATTCGGGAAATATTTGTCCAAGCCAACTCTTCAATAATACCGCTATAGTAATTAAAGCATAACTCATTAGAAAGAACCAAATTAATGAATATTTTTGAAAAAAGTTGTTTGATTTAGAATGCTCTAAAAGAGCCTTTTCATGAGATTTCATATTATATGGATTCCTACTTCACTATTTATCTCTTGCTTAGACCAATATTAATAAAAATATACTCTAATATAAAATAAAGAAAGAGAAGATTTGAGGACTTAATCCTTCACTGCATTCATTATTATATTATTAGTCATTTCTTTAATTTTCAATACATTCTGAGTGCTTAAAGTGTTTTCA
>WJIN01000253.1 GCA_014730295.1 Promethearchaeota archaeon
AAAAGATATGCATAGAGTGGAGTCAAAGTGTCCATGATGTTATAAATTCCGATTGGTTCTATTTGTTTTCCCACGCCTTTACTTCCTTTGCCCTTAAATAACTTATAATAGTCAGGATAACTTCCTTTCTCCGAATTGAGGCGCCGAAAATTGACCTTGGTCTTCAGATATTGTTCCAACTGCGCAAGACTCCGATAATTATTTTTCAAATCTATAATCGTTTCCGGAAACTCATACTCAATACAAAAGTTCTCAATAATCGTATTCAATATCTTAATATCAAACCCTTGATTGAACACCAGCACGATATCGGCATCATTCAGAATGTCCAGTGCCAAGTGGAGAAGATGACACGCTTGTTCCTTTTTACGCAGCATATTAAAGGTCTGGTGGATCAGAAGTTTAGAGTTCTCGGGTGCATTTTCTCGCAGATCAAGTACCGACATGCCCAAGATGTTTACAAACCCTTCATAGGCTTTTGGGAACCAGGTAGTTGTCTCGATATCTATGGACACGATTTTTTTCCCAAAGTAGGATTTCTCATTTATGTCCGGGCAGCATGCGGTATAATCGAGAATTCTTTCTCCCGCGGCAAAAATATCATCGAGAATACCCTCATCCCATACATTATTTTCGGTATATTCATGATAACTCGACCTGCCCAAGAGTTCACAATTGATTTTATTTTCACATTTGTCAAATGCGATCATCCGTTCGACAAAGTTGTCGGGAAACTCACACTGAGAGGGAGGCCAATCGATCATTGTCTATATACAAGATAAAAGAGCTATGTTATAAAATTTATTTTTATGATATTCAATACCGATATTCAAATAATATTTAATCTATCTGGGTCCATTAATTTTTTGTTTAGATATAGGTTGTAATTCAGATTTATTCCAGATCTTTTAAGAGGTTTTTAGCTAGTTCTAAGATCTTTTGTTTGTTTTTTTTAGAGCGCTCTTCTGATCCAAATTTTTTTATCTTTTGAAAATATTTTGTTTTTGTTTCTTTATTCTTAATCGACGTGATGAGTATTTGTAAGACATAAATAAATTGTGTAAATGATAGTTTCTTTTGATTAAAATTTCTAAGAACATTTTTTAATATGTCTTTAAGCTTCACATTTCTGATATTTTCGATTTGATTAAATTTCTCTAATTTATAATTCAAATCTACTACAGAAATGATCGGAAAATTAATTCCTGTTCTCCCCGTATGAAGGATCATGTTCTTAAACATTGAGGGCGCAGATTTAGAATATTCGGTGCAATAATCATAATTATTTTTTGCAAATTCATTTAATACACCGCAGAAATGTTCAAATGGAAGGAATATTCCAGCAACTCTTGTGAGTGAAAACAGAAATTTTGAAAACTGTTTACTTGAACAATTTATCAGATAATTATGCAAATTTCGAAAGTTAGGATTATTCTGAATATACTCCAATAATTTCTCTAATATTCCATCATAATTATTATCTCTATTAAAGAGCATATCTTTTATTTTAGGAGTATTTAAGTTTATCTTAAACGATCCAAATTCCACTTCTTGATTTTGGTACTCATCCAAACATCTGATAGAATTCATTGAGGGTAATTCAATTACCTTATAATAATCTTGATTAACTTCTATTGGACCTTTGACAGTTTGATTAGTGTTGGACGAGTCTGGTTTTTTAGATCTGGAATGAAAATGATCTCTAAATCTGGGAAGTTCTAAATATGCATCATTATTATTATTATAATAGCCTAAAGATTCTCGGGTTTCATCTCTTATACTGTGATTTGATTCAATTAATTCAAATTGCCTCAAATTTGGTGAAATTCTAAATTTTCGTTTGCATATCTCACATTTTAATTCAAAAAATTTTTCCTTTTTAAGATGAGAAACCAACGTATTCTTGCTTAAATCCATTTTCGTGATGTGCCCCAGAGAGCATACCATATGCACATTGGTCTTCAAAATAATTTTCCAACTCTTATTGTCTATAATTGCCCTATATATAACTTCCATTTTATTAGTATTTCGATCGGTTACAATAAATCCATCTTTTGGAAGTGTATTGTATCTAGGATTAATATTTAAGCGCAGAGAATTGATTTCGTGGATTAATCCCTCTATTAAAGTAGCTTCAGTGATTCTTATTCCCAATTCAGATGATAATTTAGTAATGAAATCAGAAAATTTCAAATTATAGTAATTCTTTAGTATAAATTCAAACGCATTTCTCTCATCTATGTAATTATAGACTGCATTTTTATGAGAATAGATCCCCGCTCCATTTTTATCATCATGTTCCTTTGAAAGTTCATATAATACCTTTGGATTTTTAATCAAAATATCGACAATTTCTTTACGAATAGATTTCATCATTTTTTTGCTCATCATTTTTTAAGTTTTTGAGTAATTTAATGATAAATCTAGACCAATATATTTAAAGTGAAAAATCAACTTTGAAAGATGGAAAAAAAATCTGGACAATTATACTTATTTGATATATTTTTCTTTAATGAAATGGATTAACCCGAAAATTATCTGGTTATATTACCTATTAAAAGGGAAAAATGGAAATCGATATTCATGGATTGCATTTATGGGAAGCGATTGACGAGATTATCTATAGTTTAGAAGAGTGCCGAGTGCGCAATATTGACCATATCACAATAATTCACGGATATCGGCACGGAAATGTGCTAAAAGATTACATTCGTTCAAAAGGGTTTATCAAAGAAGTGAAGAGAGCGGGATTTCATTTGAAGATGAGCGGAACTCGCAACCAAGGAGAGACACACTTCAAAATCGATTAATCCTTGAAATTCATCAAAATTGGATGCACAAACCGTTGCGGCTTTAGATTTTGATGTCATCGGAAATTCTCATCTCTATAATCTTAAGTGGGCGAGACAATCCAGAGCAAAACTTAGCCCGGCCACATTTATTTTACAGGGATTATCTAATGAAGATAAAGCGAATAAGAAACCTAAATTTTTGAGATACCCGTATTTTTTCCCCATCATCCAAAATTTCATAACTCTCAATTAGAATTCTGATACATATTTGACATAAAACCATGTATATATCAAGAAAGTTTTTTATAGGGCGCCATTATCTATGGTTATATACTCTTAATTTTTACGGGTAATCCTTAAAAAAGGAATGAATACCAATGAATCGAAATAGAAAATTTATGTTTGGGATAATCGCAATTATCATCATCGCAATCCCTACAGGTGTATTATCATGGATGTTTCTTTTTAGAGAATCCCCATCAAACGACGACCAGCTCGATCCAAAATATGCCGATTTATCAATTTCAACTCATTCGCTCGAGAAGGATAATCTGACATTCACAGTACAAAACCAAGGAGAGAAAAACGCGGCAGGAATCGAAATATTGGTAGAAATTTATTCATTGTCTTTAATATTATATAATAATTCCTTAAGTCCGCTCGATTTAGAAACCAACGAACTATTTCAAATCAGTATTAATTTAACTGATTATCATCTATATCTTTTGGAACGTTTTAGCTATTTAATTACTATAAGTATTGATCCCGAAAATGTCATCGAAGAAGGTTCAGAAGCGAATAATCTTCTCATAGTAGATTATATATTTGTGCAAGAAGGGGTTTTTTATCCAAACACCTATGCAAATAACTCTACAATTGGTAATTTAGCTTATGCAGTACATTTCAATGAAACCGATATTTTTATTGAAGATTCACTGAATATCTTAAATGGATACATAAACGGCTATTCAATAGCAAATTCGACAATTCTCAATAACTCCATTCTTTTGAATAATCAAACTAAAATTTCCTTTGCCTTATATGGAAATCAAAATCTGACCTTAAATAACATTTGGAATACTTCCATAAATTTAATGCTATTTGATAATAGCTCCGTTTCTCTATATAACTCTTCTATATATGATCTCCGCTCGTTTGGAAATAATTCCATTCATATCAATAATAGCACTCTTAAATTTTGCATAACATCAGGCACCGAGAAAGATAAAAATAAGGTCATAACTAAAAATAACACCTACATAGAACAATTTATGATTTTGGTATCATCTGAATTGGAAATAGAATCTTCATCAATTAACACATTAATGGTCCAACCGACAACCAACTTTAATGAAATGAAAGGATATGAGATTACTGGCGAAATCACAGATTCTATGATAAATTCGTTTGCTGGTTTAGGAAAATCAGAATTCCTTATAGATAGTACGAATATTAGCTCAGCCAATTTGATGGGAAGTTCAAAAGTGACCTTCCATAAATGTCTTCTCTCTTCTCTATCCGCGGTATTTTCATCTAAAGCAATAGTGAATGAATCGGAGATCTCGAACAAATTAACTTACGGACTAACCATATCTTCCGGTTCTGTTAATGTTACCAATGGTGAAATAGAAGGAGATTATCTAAACACCACTGAATTGATTAATTCTAATGTCTCAGATTCGAGTTATGATTTTATCACGGTGAATGGAACTGGGCAACTCTCGATAACAAATTTCAGCTGCAATATTCTCTTGTACGATGCGGCTAAATTGGTGCTCAATGAAGCGAATATAAACTCATCCGCAACGTATACTTGTTATCTACAAGATAATTCTGAATTATTCGGTAATAATTGTTCTTTTGAATCTTTATTAGCTTACGGAGAATCAATAATTAAACTGGAAAACGGATCGATCGTCAACATGGCCATTCTTAATACCTCAAATTTAGTAGACATTGAAAATTCGTCTATATCTCAGTTGATTTTGATATCAGATAACCGAAATGGAGAAACTTCACGTTTTACCTATTGTACAATCGATCAATTATTTGCATACCCCCACCATAAAGTGAATTTGACGAATTCTACTATAAACAATCTCTATGAGGGTTTTATTCTGGGGTCAGGTGATATTGATATTGATCCATCCGGTATTAGCGGAGCAGGCAATAGCGTTAACTATATAACCTTGGAAGATACTACATGCTATAATCGATCTACTAAATACCTCACTATAAAAGATGATATTAATGTATCTATCAACAATATTTATCGAGGTTTGGTTATCCATATTGATAATGGAACTTTACATGTGTTTAACTCTACCATTAGTTCGCTTCAAATGAAATTCGACTCCATAGCAACGCTTAATAATTGTTCGTTTGAAGATATTGAGAATGGTTTTTCACATTTGGCTTTAATTTTTGGTATGGGAAATACTCTCATAACCTGCTGCGATAATTCAAAGGTTATTATTTGTAACAACACGAAAATTTCAAATCAATATTTTGGAATACAGATGTTTGAATTTTCTGAGATACTGATAGAGGACTCACAGGTTAAAATAGTGGATATTTATAATGGAGCAAAATTAAATGCCTTAAATTCCGAAATATCTCAAATAATCGTTTACGCTTATAGACCTGAAGGATATTCAGTTACCCTGAATAATTCTACTCTACAGAATCTGATAACATTTTCATGGAATTTCACCAAAACTGGTGAGACAAATATGTTTACTGGAGCAATTTTTATGAACATCTAATTCGAACAGATCTCAATTAACCATTAAAAATCATAGATCAAGGGAGTTATGGGGATTTATCCAAATTCTCCAATGATTTTTTTTTAATATTTAGCTTCATTTTCCTATTGGATATGATTTAATAATTATCTTCTGATTCATCGCTATCTTCTTTTTTCACATATTTTTCTGTGAATTCTTTATACCCTTCTTTTATTAGAGACCTTATTTTGATAATCGACCAAGCAAAAATGATGATGAATCCTAATACTAAGAGTGCTGCTATTATCTTCAAGATGAATTCCTCCTCAAGCCCCCAGATTAAGAAAAAGATTATTATGCTAAAG
>WJIN01000477.1 GCA_014730295.1 Promethearchaeota archaeon
CACGCTCGGATAACTTTCGATTTCCTCTCTTTCCGCACTTTGCACAAGTCTGCGTGGTGTAGGATTCGTCACTTCTTATTACTCTTTTACCTCTTTTTCGTGCTTTATAGGTAAACAATTCGACAAACCTTCCCAACGAGCCCGTGTTTTGTATGGAATGGTTCAGAGTTTTATTTGCCTTAATTTGTTTAGGAGATTTAGTGGGTTCTTTCTTTCGTGTCATCTCTTTTGACTTAATTGCACTTTTTAATCTCCTCTCAATTAGTCTATAGAAACTTATATATTTAAAAGCAAGTAGTCCCTTCAATTAGTAAAACATACTCTGCGAAATTGATCCTCCCCCTAAAGGAAGAGGACTTCTTTCGCAATTTGTTAAAAATTGGTTTATAATCTAAAAACATAAGATTTAGATTATGCTGACTGCTCAATAGCTTATGGAGGATAATTCAGAAAAGAAGAATAGATCACGATTGCCACCCGGACAACATGTCATTGATAGATTCCCGGTCTTACAAAAAGGTAGAGTTGCACATATCCAGAGAGAAAACTATACATTACAACTCACAGGAGAAGTAGAAAATCGAAAGGAATTCAGCTTGGACGAGTTACGAGATTTAATAGATACAAAAATAACAGCCGACATTCATTGTGTCACTTCCTGGTCAAAATTCGATACGGAATGGGAAGGAATTTCATTTACCAAGCTTTTAGAACTAGTCAAACCAAAAGGTACCGCTCATTTCGTGGAATTTTTATGTGCTGATGGAGGGTTTACGACCACCGTTCCTATTGAAAAAATCAAATCCCAAAACGCGCTTTTAGCGCTGAAGTATGATGGTGTAGCACTGGGGGATAAACATGGAGGACCTGTTCGCGCGGTAATACCTGAGTTATATTTTTATAAAAGCGCAAAATGGGTTAGGAGAATTAGCTTTCTTGAAGAGGATCGCCTTGGATACTGGGAAAAAGGAGGATATTCAAATAAAGCTGATCCGTGGAAAGAACAGAGGTATCGTTCTGATGATAAAAAAGGATAAGAGTAGGTTTAATCATACGACACTAAATAGGTATATTTGGTTAAATCAAACGCATCCAATTTTACACCATTTCCGTTATTCTCATGGATACCATAACCATTTCCATTCAAATGAATGGGCATTTTTACTACTATTTTCTCATCATTCAAATATAGGTTATTATAAAAAACTTCTTTGTTTTTGTCGAAGTCCAAAAATTTATTAATTCTGTGCATATTCGTATTAATATACTTTTTCTTTGTTTTAATAATTCGAAGTCATCTCTACTTTTTGTATAGAAATTAGAATTGTTCAAAAAAAGAGTTCTGTTTATATTTTATATCATATATATATTCTATATAGAGTAAAAACACTAAAATATAGTTGTATTTACAACTTAAGAAAATTTAAGAAATAGCCCTTAAGTATTTTAAAACCTTCTTAAAATGTAAAAACAGTAAGAAAGTAGTTGCGGTCTAATAAAGCCTTGCGCTATATTAGATCCCTTCAATTAAGAGGGTGCAATAAGGCCCATACTGGCACCTAAGCCCCAGTCGGAAGCCTCTATTGCGAGTTCCTTTCCTGTAAGAGGGTTGTTCTTTCGGAAATTTTCTAATTAAAATATGGAAAAACTATGTTATAAAAATTATCTATTGAATAATAAGACACTATATAGATCTATATAGAGGAAAGAGAAATCAAAAAAGAACAGGAAAAATAAATAATTATCTCAATAATGCATGAGATAGGTATTGGTAAGGGTAAATTCTTCGATTTTAACATCGAGCGGATTTGACGCATAACCTTCATATTTCAATCTTCTTTATGAAGCTATATTCTATGTCTTGCTTAAAAATCACTAGAAAATAATCCTTTACGCTTATCAAAATCAATAAATTTATCCATACTACCACCTCATATATTTTTTTATACTCCTCTCTATTTAATTTGGGAAGGGTTGATTAATTTCTAATTTTCTTTTTAATTTTTGGTTTAATTTTTCATATAGTTTTTGCTCAATTTTAATATTAAATATTGCTCCAAATATTATTTGAAATAAAATTTAGTATTGATTTAAGTATCCCTTCTATTTCTTTGTTAGAACTCAGACATTCGCTGCTAAAGATAGATCAAAAATGGTCAAATTTCTCGGTAGCCATTTATCACCTTTTTTATATTTTTTTAAGTATATTATATTATAAGGTCTTCATATATATAAGTGTTTCCATGGCTATACTGTATAGCCGATATAACTTGTGTGAAATTTAAAATTTCTGCCATCAAAAATGAAAAAAATCCACATTGGGTGATATTAAGAACAAAACTAACCCAAAAAAGAACGAAAGAATAACGATTCAAAAAATAAGCAAACAGGATCTTTTGGTTTCAGTAATTAAGAAATAAGGATCATCTTGTCCGTTTTCTCATTTCCTAACAAAACGCGGTAATATGCTTCCTGATCCTTATAAATGACTTTCTCTAATTTCCCTTCCGCCATAACCAATTCTCCTTCTTTTGCATGCTCACAAAACCTCCCACGGTATGAATTTATGGTTCTTATCAACTCAAGATCGAGCTCATCTAGGTAAATATCCTTCTGTGTTAAGGATAAATTGAGAATTCGGAGTACATTCAATTGATAGCTTGCAGGTGTGAATATGGAATCACTTGCTTCGGATATTTCTGCCATCAAGCGTATTCGCCCTAAGTTTTTATATTGGTTATCAATGTAAGAGTCTTCCCAATCTTTAGGGCTCTTAATATAGCGAATGAAAAATTCAGTTCCTCTATAGAATCCTTGGTGAAGTTTTCTTCGCTCGCTTTTCATAAAGTCGTTGAAAGATACACCAGAACCTCCCGCACGGAACTTATAATGCGATTTGTATTCATCAAACGTATATCGACGGCATCCGTTCTCACCCTCATAGATAGCTGGTAAAGTTTTTTGAAAGTTTTGACTTGTGTCTGTACCGTAAATTACAAGATCAATATCAGATTCCTCTTTATTTAAGTCAATCATCTGCGAACCAGTGATGCCTATGGAGTCCGGAGCAAGGTTCCCTTCTTCTATTAATAGCATGCAAAGATCATAGGAATCCTTCTCAATTCCTTCAAGATTCGATCTGCCCTTTAAGCGATTAAGATATTCTCGGGGGGTATAGACCTTCTTGATATCAGACTTCTTTACACCCTGTATTTGCATATCGAACTGCTTAGAAAAAAAAAGATACTGCGGATAATACTGTGTTAAAAATTTGTAGCGTTCTTCAATATCATAAATCTTTTTATAACGGATATTATCTCTTTGTCTATCACCTTCGGGATCTGGATGAAATCGCACAAAGGAAATAATACGATCCTTCGGATGTCGTAAGCCTTTCACGTCAAAAAATAGATTATCTCTTTTCGTTTGAAGATAATCCCCTTCGATTGCATTCACTTCCGGGATTTCCATTAGGATAATATAATATTGAATCAAATAAATTGATGGTGGCTAATAAGAAGAAAAAGAAAATATGGAATAAATAATTTGAAGTTTGTTCATTTTCTTACCATTTGGGAACCGCAATTTGGACACTTTTGCTGAGAGCATGGAATGCCCGCCTGATGTGGGGCAGTTTTTCCACAACTAGGGCAAACACATTCCCCTCCAGGACCTGCGGCTTTAGGACCCCCTCCTCTTCCTCTTCCTCCTCCTTGAGGTGGACCACGACCACCGCCTCTTCTACTCATTTTTAATATCGCCTCTCTTGTTGTATTTATGTAAGTTCCAATATATGAATATTTATTCGAAAAATAAAAGGTTTAGGTTAAAAACTATAAAATGACTTAGATGAGAAGGGAGTGTTTCCAAAAATTCAGCTATTTTATCCTGAGTTTAGAATAAAGTTCTCCGACTGTCGTTTTCATCTCAGCATAAACGTTATGCGGATGTATTGATTCAAAGCTTTCGATTTTAAACCTAATTTTAAATTTATTTTGTAAATTGGGGAAATCTCGTCGAACAAAATTACGGGCCATTTCCCGTATAACATCTTCTGAGAACAACGGCTTTAGATGGGCCCCCCGTACAAGCTCAGCTTCTTCGGGCCGTTTCAAAACCGATTGGATCCTCCCAGACATACTCTCCTCGATAACATCGATTAATTCCAAGACATCGATTTTATGACTGTCTAAATCATTAATTTGGAGTATAATGGTTCCCTTTGATCTTTGATTATGTGAGGAGAATGGGAGAATATTAACTAGTTTTCTGACATCTTCCTCTGATATATTAATATCCTTACGTGTTCGTATGACTTCCTCGGCAAATTCCTGACTCATTTCCTTCGCACAAGGGCATACGGTCATTCCAACTGCGGACGCTCCGATAAAATAATTGAATTCGATCTCTCCGTTGTTCTTTTTGTTGGCCGTGGTACAAGAGCTTATATCATAGGATTTTTGAATATTGCCGTGAGAATTTTCTCGTACTTGAACAACAATTTTACCTTCAAGCTTCACCTCTACTTTAGAAGTATATGGATGACGTTCCAATAGTTTTTTAACGATGCGGTCCCCCACTCGTTCAATAGTTGGAGTTGGTTTTATTATAACTTCATTTATTACCTCTTCAATCGTTTCCGAAGTCCGAGACATATGAATTCCTCGTTGTTCAGCGGGTAGAGAAATGAGAGCGGAAATATTTGGATAAAATGAGTACCTCTTATTTTCTTGTACAATTTCTACCTTTTTTTCCACATTCACAATACCTACTTTATCTATGGGGAGACTAAATTCCGATTCAGAATTTTGGAGGTCTTTTTTAAATTGATAAATATTTCTTCACCGAAGTGAAAATTTCAATATATTATAATTTACTATGTAATATAGTGTTCATTTTAAGAAATAATTTAACAAAACAAGTGAATAATTCTAGGTGATGGTCAAGGTGCAAAAATTTTCTTTTCCCTATGGTTTTATAACGGATGATTTAGAATTAAAAGAGAAGATTAGATTTAGCCTTTCCACGGATGGAAAGATAAATAATTTGGAATTTGACGATTGTAAGGACCTAAAAATTGATTTCAACCACCCTAACCACAATAAGATCATACTACCCGGTCTAATAAACTCTCATGTCCATATCGGAGACAGTTTTGTAAAAGAAGCGGGATATAATAAAGGATTGATCGAAACCGTTGCACCTCCAGATGGGATAAAACATAAACTATTAAAGCGAGGTAAGGAAAAACAAAAGCTAAAAGGAATAAAAGAAGCGGCGTGGGAAATGATTTCGAATGGAATCACTTGTTTTATAGATTTCCGAGAAAATAGCATAGAAGGCATCAATTTACTAAAAAAAGCGCTCAGTGACCAGCCGATTCAATATCTAATATTAGGCAGATTTACACAATCCGATGAAATAGAAGAGATATTTAGAAACGCTGATGGGATTGGTTTATCGAGTTATGGCAAGGTGGATAAAGAAATATCAGCAATAATTGCAAGAAATAAAAAAAAATATGGCAAATTAGTGAGTTGCCATCATGCAGAATTAATAAGAAAGCCAGAACAATTCGAAAAAATAATTGAGGATGATATAATTGATATTATCGTTCATGGAACACAATTGAATGCAACTGATCTATATAAAATGCAAAACACGAATATAAAATTAATATTATGTCCTCGATGTAATGGATATTTTGGAGTTGGATTCCCACCCATAGTAGAAGTTTTAGATCAAAACATCCCGATATCCATTGGAACCGATAATATAATGGCGAATGCACCGAATCTATTTGAGGAAATACGATATCTTTACTTACTTTTTAGAGTTCTGAATAATGAAAGGAATTCAAATATCAGATTAGATGCGAAAAAACTATTGCAAATCATAACTATTAATGCGGCGAAAAATTTCAATCTACAAAGCAAAATTGGATCCATTATGGAAGGAAAGCAAGCAGATTTTATTGTGATTGATTTGAATTCTCCGAATTTTTACTGCAATATTGCAGACCAATATAATATCTATCCATTAGTTGTACAAAGAACCACTTCAGAAAATATTAAAGAAGTATATATCAAGGGTGAGAAGGTGTTTGAGAGAAAATAAAAAACCATATATCATTTTAAGCGCAGCAATGACTATTGATGGGAGAATTGCCTCTAAAACAGGGGATCCCGAGCTTTCAGATGAAGAAGATTGGAAAGAAGTCCATAAACTAAGAACGGAAGTAGACGCAATTATGGTGGGAAAGGGAACTATTCTAATTGATAATCCAAAATTACATATTAAGTATTATGACCATAACGGATATTATCGAATTGTATTGGACAGTAATTTATCAATTCCAATCCATTCAAAAGTCCTTAATTACCAAACAGAACTCTATCCAACCCTCATTTGTGCAACTAACCATGCTCCCAAAGAAAGAGTTAGAACATTTGAATCAAAAGAAAATATAGAGGTTATAAACTGTGGTGAGTCTGAAAAGGTGGATCTAATGAAATTGATGCCCATCCTAAAGCAAAAAGGAATAAAAAAGATTCTATTAGAAGGAGGAGGAACACTTAATTGGAGTTTTATCAAACATAACCTAATTGATGAGCTGCGACTGACTATTGCTCCTTGGCTTGTGGGAGGTAAGGGTGCCATCAGTCTCGTCGAAGGTGTAGGATTTAGTAAGATGGATGAAGCTCCAAGATTCAACTTGGTTAATATTAAACATAGAAATAATTATGTAACTCTACAATACAAAGCGATGAGATAATGACAAAAGCCTTGAGGATTAAAGACCTATTAGAATTAACACTTACTGAGATTCAAGACCGCGTGTTAAAGATTAGATCAGAGTTGAAACCAAAACATAGGCATATCATTACCTACTCTAAAAATTATACCCTCTCCTTGTCGAATTATTGTCAAAATCAGTGTGGTTATTGTTATTATAATTATCTGGTTCCTAAAAATTCGGTCGAGAAAAACACGATTCTATTATCTGAAGAAGAGATTGAAGCTAAGACAGAGATAGCCCTTAAATATGGGTGTAAGGAAGCTCTGATCATATCAGGCGAAAAACCAGACACATTCCCGGTGGTACATGAGCGTCTAAGGGAATATGGATTTAGAAAGTATATTGACTATGTACAATATATCTGTAAATATCTATTAAAGCAAGATATGCTTCCGCATGTAAACATTGGGCTCTTAAATTATGAAGAGATGAATTTATTAAAAAAATGTGTGGCAAGCATGGGATTAATGCTTGAAAGCACCCGCAAAGATTTATGTACAGAGGGGGGCGTTCATGAAAAATCTCCTGGGAAAAAAGCCAAAAAACGAATAAAACATATTAAAGATTCGGGGAAGTTAAAAATACCCTTTACAACCGGATTACTGCTGGGAATAGGAGAAACCATGGAGGATAGAATAGATGACCTATTCTTGATAAAAGAAATAAATAAAAAATATGGTCATATTCAAGAAGTTATTATTCAAAATTTTATGAAAAAACCACATATTCCTTATCAGCCGTCGAAAATGATCTCAATAAAAGAAATGCTACGAGTAGTGGGAATTGCTAAGATAATTTTTCAAAATGAGATCGCTTTGCAAGTCCCTCCAAATTTAATTTCCGGATATCAAAAAGACTTCTTAAAAACGGGAATTGACGATTTTGGGGGGATAAGTCCTATTACAATCGATTATATCAACCCAGAAGAAAGGTGGCCTCAAATCTCACGGTTAGCTAAGATATGTAAAAAAAATGGGTTTATTTTACAAGAGAGATTACCTATTTATGAGAAATATATAGATGATGAGTCTTTCTGTCCCAATAATATACAAAAAATCGTAAAATTCAATAGAAAAAATGTCTTTAGATAAAATCCTTGATGATATAAAGCCAGAAATTAAGATTATCCTCGAGAAAAGCCTTAATAATATAGAAATTAGTAAACAAGAAGCGGTCCAATTATTAAAAACAACAGGAAAAGAGTTTTTAGCCTTACAAACAACGGCGAACCAAATATGTTTTGAAAAGAAACGCAATGTGGTTACGTTCGTTATAAATAGGAACATTAATTTCACCAACATTTGTTATCAAAACTGTAAATTCTGTTCTTTTAGTGTGCCGCAAAATCATTCTGAGGCGTTTCTGCTAACAATCAATGAGATAGAAAAAAAAATTCTAGAGTCGAATAAATTTGATATTACAGAAGTATGTATTCAAGGAGGAATCAATCCCGAGCTTACGTTTGACTATTACTTGGATATCCTTAGAAAAGTGAAAGAAATAAATTCCGAAATACATATTCACGCCTTTTCCCCCCAAGAAGTCTATTATATGGCAAAA
>WJIN01000254.1 GCA_014730295.1 Promethearchaeota archaeon
ATGGAGGATTTGTAAAAAGTCCATTCTAAGAATCTCAGAGCATTATTATTGATATCATATATCAGATCTAATATAGATCAAAATCGACTAAAAACAGCTGTTGTAATAAATCTTTTTATGCTAGCAAAAAAAAAAGCAACAATCAGGTAAAAACATTTTAAAGCATTTGGAAATAGATTACCTATAAGAATTTGGATATAATTGTCTTTAATAGAATTGTTAAAATTCTATATATCATCATAATCTATAGATTATGTCATTTTTGTATAATTAAGGAAAAAGCTTTTTAATGTATTTAGCGATATATTAATCTATATTAGATGAATTATGATTTAGATATGTTTTTAGTTATTTATCCAAATAAGGATACTTAAGATAAAAACCCGATCAAATGATTAATTTCACAAATTCATAAATATTTTACCGTAAAAATTAGAAATACATCAATATAAATAATTTAATATTAATGAGATATTATGAGATTATTACAAAAAATGAAATGGGCGAAAAATGTCCTCCATAAAGCGTTTCTGATTTCTTTATTAATTCTTATTACACTAACGAGTACTTTAACTTTTCTAAACAGGGAAGAATACAACCCATCATTAGAAAACAATTTCACTAAAAACCTAAAGGGTTCTAGAACAGTAAGAAAATCGGAACAATGGATAGAGGATCCTTTTTTTAATCAAACTGTCGACACACCGTGGTTTTCCACAAATGGAACAGAAGGAGATAATTCAGATATAAACACAGCAATAGAAGATAACGTAGCTAAATTTAAAGTTTTAGGAGAAAATAGAACTATAATGGCAGTTTCAGGCACGGTTAATAATTCAGTTAATTCAATGGGATGGGTAAAAAGTCAAAATGGAGACTTTTTGCTTCCGGATTCTTCAGACATAACAGATCAAGGGTGTTACGTTTCTCACTCGTGGTTTGATGATGAAAATCAGTTCCCAAGTGTTCATTTCATGAAAAATGTGACAGTACCTATTGATATGTCGGATTATGAAATAATATCTGCATCTTTAGATATAGTTTTTAATGCTACAGTTAGCTCAAATGTAGACACTCCTAATGATGGATTAACTCAATTTGCTATTGGAGATTCTGTTACAACTTATTGTGAAATTTCAAATATACTTCATAATCCTCCAATATATAGAGTAGCGGAAAATAAATCCGAACATTTAGGACAGAACTCACCATCATTACTTTTTTATGGGAATTCAAGGTTAATTACCGTAAGCGACCCCGATTTGATTGGAGCTCTTAATTCAGCGTTCGAAAGCGACCCAGAGCATTCGAACTTTTTATTAACTTTAGGAGTTGATATATACTCAGAAGATAACACGGGAGGTAATGATCTGGATGATTTTGACTCAATTTTTATTAAATCCTGTAATCTGACTTTTACATGCGTAAGAAAGATCGATCACTCAACCAAAGTATCTTGGAATCAAGTTACAAAGAAATTGTATAATAATACGCAACTAGTTAGTGCTAAATTAAATTTTAAATATAAAATGAATCAAACTTGGCCTTCATTAGCTCCCCTCTCTGAACTAAGAATACTAATCAATAACCGTATAATTAATGAACATATCGTGAAGATGGTTAATATAAACACAACATATGAAAGTTTTTCGAATGAAGGAGTAGATATAACAAATTTAATCAGCGAAGATGACAATATCTCTCTTTCAATCGAGTTGTTTATTAAAGACTCTTTTAATTATCCCATACAGAATATTCTGTTTATTGATGATGTAATTTTAAATATTACTTATGATGACTTCCTACCAGATTATGCAACTACTTTAGATCTATTCATAAATGGAGAGGATATAACAAACAACCCAATTTATGAAGTTGCGTTAAATAAACCACTTAACATTAGTCTTATATATAAGAATGCAACCGGGAATACTATCAATAATGCAACAGTATTGCTAATAGGATCAAAGATATTCGATAATATGACTCAAATAAGCCCATTCTCCGTATATAGTAAAATTATCAACACCTCAAGAGACTTAACACTCGGTTCAAATTCTCTGAATATAGAAGTCAGCTTTCCCGATCATCAAACTATCACCATCAATCCAACTATTTTGTTAAGGAGAAATAATATCAATATCATATCACTATCTAACTCGAATATTATCATTTCAAAACCAGGAAGAAGCTTAAGTGTATCGGTTTTTTTAAATAACACAGATTTTAATGAAAATATAACACAGGCTATAATATCATATGAATCAGATATTGGTTCTGGTTTATTAACAGATGATAATGATGATGGAATATATGACTTACGTATACAAGACATTCCAGAAGGTACATTTCTTATAACAATAAAAGGTTCTGCTGGGGATCAATATTTATTCAACTCATTAGAAATAACACTTATCGCGACGAGTGATCCTCCATTAAATTTACTTCCTCTCATCATTATACTTAGTTCAGTTGCCGTTGGAATTATTGCTGGTTTTTCGATCTATCAATTATATTATAAATATCCACCAATTATAAGAAAAATAAGGAAAATTCTAAGAAAAATTGAGAAAAATAAATCAAAAATATCAAAAGCGGATATAAAGAATAGAAAGGATCGAATTGACGATATGATTCATTCGAATAGACTTAACATCTCTCCTTCATCTAAAAATGTGGAGATGATTAAAGAGAGTATTATTAATAAAAAAATGAATGGGGGAGAGAAACATGAATAAAAAAAACTTCAAAAAAGCGATTGTATTATTTTTAATTTGCTCCATTCTATTGAATGTTGTCTTACAATTATCATTTATAACTAATAAAAAGAGGTATAATGAAGATAGATTCATTAAAAATTCCGCGACTCAAATATCACATATTTCATTATTAAAAAATACTAATTTTGTCTCAACAGATCACTGGTACAAAGAACGAGGAGCATTAGGAGACAATAAGAC
>WJIN01000255.1 GCA_014730295.1 Promethearchaeota archaeon
GCATAGAATAACCTCCTGGCATCGTCTAAAGTTAACTTCACTTTCTGAAAATCTTGCTTGACTCCGGAAAGAGAAGACCTTTTTTTGCTTTTAATATCAAGTAGAGTTGCTGAGAAAATTGGTTAGCTCCACCTGGAGCACTTGATATCGTATATCTTCTGATCCTTTCTCCAATTTCTTGCAGATATCCTTCAAAATATCAGATCATCAATGCAATTAGGAATCATCTCCCTTGAGGAGGAGGAGCCAGATCTCCATAGAATTACAGAATTACTCGAAATCATCAACGACCAGACAATTAGAGTGGCAAAACTCGTCGATAATATACGGAAAATTTCCAATATAGAAGATGAGGATCAAAGCCTCACTAAACTTGATTTATGTAAATATTTGAAGAAAGCTATT
The DNA here is from genome assembly GCA_014730295.1 of Promethearchaeota archaeon. The sequence continues at coordinate 406 of WJIN01000255.1, forward strand.
CGGTCAATAAGAGATAGCAATAAATCAAGGGAATTAGAAATTCAAATTCATTCTAATATAAAAAAAGCATATATAAACGCGAATAGTTTTATCGAGGATCTATTTGAAAACATCCTTATAAACGCGATTAAATATAATGATTCTTCAATCATAAAAATTGATATTTCCATTCAAAATTTTATGCAAGACCATAAAAATTACATTAGATTAGAATTTGAAGACAACGGGATTGGTATCGAGAATAGCCGCAAGGCAAGGATTTTTGAGCCCCTGAACAGTCAAAATAAAAGCTCTAACGGTTTAGGAGTGGGACTCTCGTTAGTGAAAAAAATACTCGAAAATTATAATGGGAAGATTTGGGTTGAGAACAAAGTTCAAAATGATTATAGTAAGGGAAGTAAATTTATCATGATGATACCTAAGGCAAAATAAATTTACCTATTTATTCTTTAATCGTACATTCACCTCATATCAATCTGAGATCCTTAATAAAAGCCTTTTTTAAATCATTAATAATAACTTTAAAAATCAGTAAGAACCACAATAGCCTATGAAGAACTATGAATTTGTGGTCATCGGCAGTGGCGTTGGATTAAGTGTGTTAAATACTGCGCTTAATCAAGATTTGAACTGTGCTCTTGTAGAAAACGATAAAATTGGCGGAACGTGTTTGACTCGTGGCTGTATTCCCTCTAAAGTATTGGTCTATCCTGCGGATATTATTAGAGAAGCTCAGCATGCGGAAAAAGTGGGGATTAAGTTAAACCTGAAGGAATTTGACTGGGATCTTATTTCAGAAAGAATGTGGAATCAAATTAATGAGGGAAAAGATATTAAAGAAGGTTTATCTCAAGTTCCTAATCTTGATATGTATTTTGGACGTGGGGAGTTTACGGACACATATGAAATGGAAGTATTTGATAAAGATGAGCAGAGTATAGGAAAGTTCACTGCAGAAAGAGTTCTAATCGCATCTGGAGCAAGATCTTTAATCCCACCGATAGAAGGGCTTGAGGAGGCTGGTTATGTCACCAGTGAGTCGTTTTTTGGAGATAAATTCCCTAAAAAACCATGGAAAAGCTTAATAATCATCGGTGGCGGAATTATTGCGGCCGAATTCGCACATATTTTCTCGGCACTGGGAACGGAAATCACCATCATAGAGATGCTTCCAAGATTAGTTTCTAACGAGGAACCTGAAATAAGTCGAATTCTGGAGCAAAATTATCAAAGATTTATGGATGTATTGCTGAATAAACGAGCGGTAAAAGTAAAAAAGGAAGATGGGAAAAAAACGGTTGTTTATATAGATAGTGAAACAGAAAAAGAGGATGAAGTTTCAGGACAAGAGATTTTGGTGGCGACGGGACGAAAATCGAACGCTGACCTTTTGAAAGTATCAAATACTGGTGTGGAAGTTGATGAGAAAAACTGGATTAAAACCAATGAATTTTTAGAAACCTCAAAAGAGAATATCTGGTGCATCGGAGATGCGAATGGGAAATATTTATTTCGTCATAAAGGTAATTATGAATCTGAAATCGTCACCTTTAACATTTTTGGCCCGGAGGATCAAAAACGGAGGGTCGATTACTCTGCAGTTCCATGGGCAATTTACAGCTACCCGCAAATAGGACATGTGGGGATGACTGAACAAGAAGCACTAGAAAGCGGATATAAAATCTTAGTTGCGAAAAAAAAATATAATTCAATAGCAAAAGGATTTGCGATGGGCTTAACAGAAGGAGATCCCGAAAATGGCCTGGCAAAATTAGTTGTAGACCAATCATATAAAATTTTAGGGGCAAATATTATTGGACCATCGGCGCCAGTATTAGTACAACAAATCACCTATTTGATGAACTCTGGCTATCGGTGTCAAGTGCCTGAAGAAGCGCCCGTGGATATAATACCAAAGCAAGAAAGAGCATGTCCAGAAGCAGGCTCATTTATGCCAATATATAATTCGATGGTTATTCATCCTTCTCTGAATGAGATTGTTGGATGGATTATTGGAAATCTACAACCAGTAAATATCGAACACACCCATCATCATCACGGCTAGTTTGATTGATTATGGCAATTAAGGCTCAGCTCTTTTTATAATACCGCTAAAGTTCTTAATATTTTTAGAACCTCTCTTTTTTTCTTAAATACCCCGTTATTGAGATTTATTTCATCTGAATCTCGTAATTATACACATATGTAAAGGATCTAAGGTTTTTACAAAATTTTCAGAGAATCAGAACATATAAACAAAATTTCTCGAATTATTGATATAGATTCAAAAAAAACCATATTTGAACAGCGAAATTTATTTTTATGAATGAGTTGAAAAAATTTCTTAATTCTTGCCCGCTCCCCGGATTTTTATTTCAAATGGATGATCGCGGGGGAAGATGTGTTTATTCTAATGTTTGGTGGTAAAATTTGGGTAGAAAATCGAGTGGAGGACGATTATACAAAAGGGAGTAAATTCATTATTATCCTTCCTTTATGTAAATCTTAGAATCTTAGACTCTCAAGGTATAATACTGAATTCTTCGCGCAAAATCTGATTCTTATAATTAATTAATATAAATAACTCCCAAGAATTCAACGAAGATAGTAAATAAAATGAGATTTGGATGATTTTATATATTATTAGAAAAAGTTTTTATAATTTTTGAAGCCTTTCATTTTTGTCAAATAATTGAGAATATAGATTTTCACTTAATTGAGTTTTTTCTGACTTGGATTAAGAAAATATTGAAAAATTAAGATTTGGTGGCATAAGTGGCTAAAAAAGAAGCAAAATCTAAACTGTTTGAGGAGAGATTTCTACAATCATTTAATAATAAAAGGGAATTATCTTTGTCCATTTTAGATTCTCTTTCTGTTGGAATTTTTATCGTGGATATAAAAGGAGAATTATTATTTTCAAATGAAAAGGCACGATATATATTTGATTTGTCAATGGATCAAATTGTCGGAAAATCCTTGCGTAAGTTTTTACTTATCTTGCAGGCTCCTAAATACACTTCAAAATTTGAGGCTGCTCTTCGTGAGGTATTTAATCACAAGACTTCAAGAATCCTGGAATTTCAATTTTATGATAGTGAAGATACATTAAGATGGATCAAAGCATCGTTTTTTCCCATTAAAATCAGTAACTCGAATTATATAAGCCTAAATTTCCAGGATATTTCCGAAGGTAAATATTTTGAGTTGCAATTACATGAATCAGAAGAAAAATTTCGTATCATTTCCGAGCAACTTTTTATAGCTATAATTATCTTTCAAGACTTTCAAATTAAATTTCATAATAAAAAACTAATAGATTTAACGGGATATAGTGCAGATGAGATTAATAGCTGGAAACCGGGCGAATTTATCAAACTTATCCATCCGGATGATAGAAAGGGTGCAATGTCCAAAATTAGAAACAGATATATAGGAAAGATAAATACACTCATTAATTATCAATTCAGACTAGTATCCAAAAACGGAGAGATTAAATGGGTGGAGGTGTTTTCAAAGGCTATTCCCTATAAAAATGGAGAAGCAGATTTAACAACCATTATAGATCTAAGTGATAAAAAGAAAATTGAACAAGATTTATTATTTACTCAATTTTCCTTAGACCATAGCGCTGAGGCCACGTTTTGGGCTGTTTCTAATGCGGATCTAATTTATGTTAATGAAGCTGCATGTCATTCACTTGGCTATTCTCGAGAGGAACTGCTCAATATGAAAGTATATGATATTGATCCTAATATGTCTGAAGATGTTTGGGCAGATCATTGGAATGATCTAAAAAACCGAGGAACTTTTACTTTGGAAACACATCATCTTTGTAAAAATGGAAATCTCTTTCCCGTGGAAATTACTGTAAATTACTTGGAATATGGATTTAGTGAATATAATTGTGTTATCGCTCGAAATATAAGTGAAAGAAAAGGAGCTGAAGAACGACTGAAAAAATCAGAACAAAAATATAGAGAAGCATACAGGTTTGTATAAATTCTGCTCCAGCTTTTGCTTTTCTGCCAATCTTCAGTGCCTCAGCACCCATCGGATCCGCATTCGGATTCGCCGCAGCGCCTACGTGTAAGGTTGGTGGACATTCTATCTCAGCACCGTTAATTTTTCC
>WJIN01000256.1 GCA_014730295.1 Promethearchaeota archaeon
AGGATTAAATCCAGAAAATGCATATATATGGAGACAATCGGAGGAACCGTTGGTAAAAGATGTGTGTTTTAAGGTAAGTAGATTAGTTACCCAGAATATGCTTAATGCTATCTATGGAGAGAAAAACTTCGGATTATATTTGGCAGCGCTTCTTCAATCATCTGGTCAGAATTTTCTTTAATATCTCTTCTAGATTATCTAAATCCTCACTAAAGTCTTCTCTATTCCAACTTTCAATCAAATATGGATCAGAACCTTCTTTTTTTTGCGTTAAAGGAGGCACCTTAATATATTGTGGTCTTGGAGATGCTTCTCCCATTAGTATCATCTCTCCAGTTTGTAATATTGGTAATCTAGGAATTGTAGTTAAATAATGATCAGGTAAAATTTGTTGCATTATTTGTATATCCCTTTCATTAGTCATCCGCAAAACACCATAGGTCCCAATTTGGGATAAAGTATTATCGGAAATTTTTGAAGGACGTTGTGAAATTAAACCTATCCCAAGACCAAATTTCCTATATTCTCGTAATATATCATAAATCTCCTTTATCTCTATAAATTTATGGCTTTCTTCGAGTAATAAAAAAAATGGACTTAATTGATGTTCTGAATTATTCTGATATATAGCTAAAAGTTTTGACAATATAACACGAATAATACTTTTTCTAAGTGAATAAGTTTGATCACTCAAATCTATTATTGTCAGCTTTTTTGAAAAAAGTGATTTAATTGCTTCATACCACTCTTTAAGGGAAAAATCATTTGGAGTGGGAAAGAAATGGAAATATCTACGATTTTCTAAAATATCCTGCAATGTTTTAATTAGACCACTATATCTGTGGTGATATTTATGATATATTCGGGAACTTCCATTACTAGTTTGAAATGTCGCATTTTCAATTGTAATTTCCTCACCGTTAGTCTCTTCTAAGCAGAAAAAATCAATTTCCTCTATTTGTATTTTTCCCTTATCTGTGATAAATTCACTATTTTTATTACCTCTCGTTACAACTGCATTGTTACAAAATTTAATTCTAGATAATATTTTCTTGAAATCAATTGGAATCGGAGTTTCTGCATCTATTAATTCTTCATTCGGAAATAGTCCTGATTCTCCTTTTTCTTCTTTTTCAATAAAATGTTCTAATTTTAATCCATAAATTAGCTTCTTCAAATTGGGATCTGAAAAATCAATATGAAAAATATCATTAATTTCGTCAATGGTCAATAACCAAACAGGAAATAGATAAGGTTTTGAATCATTAGTAGGAGATAAAATTTGAATGTGATCATCATAATTAAGACTGCGAAAGTAATTTATATACTCACCAAATATATCAAATAGTAAAATATGGGGAGTTCTCATTGATTTTAAAATATTTGTTATTAGAACAGCTGCGAAATTAGATTTTCCAGAACCAGTCATTCCAGCAATAAGAAAATGTCTACTTACGAGTTTATCTATGTAAACATGTGCTTTTCGATTAGGTAAATTTTTCAATTTTCCAACATAAACTAACTCGCTATTTTCATCTGGAGGGGGATAGATTTTTTTCCAATCTCTATCTTTTAAAGTTTTGATCTCATCATCAATAGATGGATAATGCACAATACCCCTAATAAAACCTTCATCGGAACTTAACTCACCAATTAATTTTATCTTAAAAAATCTCTCCTCTACATTAGTGAATTCCTTATATTTATTCTTTATTTCTATTGGATTTATTGAAACCTCGATTATTTCACCAATTAAATTTCGAATTCCTAAATCGATTTTAACCCAAGCTCCAATTTCTCCTATCCTTACTGTTTTTCCTCCAATAATAGGTGAAAATGTATGAATATTTTTTTCATATTTAGCATTAATATATTCGTTTGTAACCGATATAACCTTTCCGATAACTAAATCTTCACTATCTGTGATCTTCCTCAACCTCTTGGTTTTTTTCCACAATGCCCGCTATAACTTTTAAATAAGATGTAAATACACTAAATTTACCCAAGCGACAATAATCTCCTTCGAAATAATCTATGCAATTTGATTCTTTTATTGCTTCTATTTCCCAAGTATTTATTTGTCTTTGCCATATATAAGAATCTGGACCAATCACCATAAAATTATGATTATCTAAAGCAATTTCCTTTATTTTTGAAGAAATTTGATTCTCTTCGCCATAATCGAAGATAGTTATTACTAAATTTGGGTTTTCTCTTATACTCTGCAATATAATTTCATTTAAATGATCATCTCCAAATCCAAAACCATTAATAAATAATGAGCGTTCACCAGATAATAGAAATCTTCGAAATCTGTCTATTAGCTTCGAGAATGGTGCTAATCTTGTTTCAGCAAATTTGAAATAGGAGGGTTGAATCAGACACTCTTCTGCCTCCCCTAGATCTTTAACATAGTTTGTCCTGAATATCTGCTGTTTCCCATTTTGATATTTCTGACGCCAATTAATTGAACCATGTAATTTCCAATAACGGAACCATGATCTCGGAATATCTTCTTCGGTTTCACTCTGATTTAAAAAAATTAATCGATCTCTAAAAAAAGGTCGATATGCACCTAAAAAACCATCAGTATATGGTACTTGTTCATAATCCATCGCTAATTCTAGAAATATATCATAATTTGTTGTATAAATTTCAACTGGTGGATAATGGTTATTATGTGCTTTTTTTAGCCATTTAATAAAATTAATATGATTAATGGCTAGATTCAATTCGTCATTTTTTTCCGCTTCCGGATTCAACGCATCTGGATTGATTTGATTAATAATTTCTGAACATATTTTCCTGTCTAAATCTTTATAATCAATATTTTTAAATTTTTCAGCTAAAATTTCCTCATTAAATTCTTTAATAACTTTCAAATGCCTTATTAAATCAAGGATATCCTCAAAATTTCTTGATTCCTTTGATAAAAGCTTAAAATTCTCTTTGTAATTTCCTTGAAGAGATTCGCTGATCTTCCTTGTTAATTGTTCTAAATTTGGAACATTTGCTTCTACAGATATTCCCGCTCCAAAAAAAAAAGCCATTGGCCGTTTAGTATTACCC
>WJIN01000257.1 GCA_014730295.1 Promethearchaeota archaeon
AGAATAAGAAGTCGCACTGTCGATGTAATGTATATTTTGGATATTTTTTTTATAGGATATGAAAATCTACTCCCTTCTTTTCTATAGTTCACTATCTAACAAAACTACCAAAGAGATATTAAAATCTACCGCTCATAGAATTCATAGAATATGTAGATCTCCATAATCTATATATTGATGGTTGGTGGCTGGATATCATTCTTTTAACAAATTCATACTTATTAGGCTTATCGCAATTCTCCTTTTTTATCTCGAAATAAATTAAGTAATCGAGAAAAGAATCCGCTGTCTTTTTCAATCTTTTGATAGTACTCATCTATTTGCTTCTTCAACAATTTTTTAAATTTATCAAATATATCCAAATTAACGCAGGTCTTATCAAAATCTTCTAACTCATTTTTAAACATTTCATAGAATAAATCTAAAGCCTCTTCGGCTTCTACAGCGATTTTTACTTTTTTCATGTTCTTATCCATCAGAGCTATTAAAATAAGCCCATGTTTTTTTACGATTAAAGTTTCCACCTTACCGCCTTTGATTAAAGTCTCGTTTAGTGAGGCTAAATTTTCTTCTGAATATGTGCTTAGCGCACTGAAAAAGGGTGCAATCAAATGTTCATTAATTTTTTCGTCTTTCTCATCGACTTTCACGGAGACTAGGGGAACTCCATTTAAAGTTGCAATGATTACTCCTAAAACTTTTTTTTCAGGTATATTCTGTTCTAATTTTTCGTTTGTTTCGGTCATCTACAACACATTTCGATCAAATTGTTTATATCATTCTGTAATTATCCCAATACCTACCAATTAAATAGAGTAAGTTCTAGCTTTAAAGCTTTAGTAGTTTTATATATGTCATTACTTCCTTACATATCCTTAGGATATTCAAATTTTAAGGCAAAAATTGAAATTGACCCGAAAAAAATCGCCGCGAAAGTATAGCCCAGCATGTAAGAATAGGTATTGATGAGGGGAGTAATTATGAAAGGTAAAATCGCAAAACCCCCAATTTGAAGTAGAACATTAACTAATGCAGCTCCTCCTCCGACATGTTCTTCTCTTATCGGGTCAGAATTTACTGAGGACATTAGAACGGGAATTTCTAAAAGGATAGCTGGGAGAGCTCCTCCACCAATTCCCGCGATTATCACACCAATCCACAAAGCTAATAAAGTCAGCGGGGCTAAAAACCAAGAGAAAAATATTCCTGATGCGGTGCTTAATCCGATTATAACTAAGAGCTTTTTTCTCCCAATTTTTTTAGTTAATGCGGGTAATGATAAGGCACCTACGACTCCGAGAAGATTTACTAGGGCCGCTAAAAATCCTCCTTGTGCCTCTGGTAAACCATACACGATGTTTGAGGCCAATGGGAGTGTTGACATAAAGGAAACCATACCCCCAAATGCTAAAAATCCTCCGAAGCCAGCTAACCATATAGTTTTGCTTTTTATTGCGGTTTGAACGCCTTCAATCAGTTTAATGCTTTTTAACTCTTTTCCTGGGGGGGCGTCCTTAGCCAATATAAAAAATATTCCACATAAAATTAACACCATTATTCCCATTATACTTGTGGTTATGATCCATTCTGGGAAATAAGGGGAGGCTGCCATCCCTATAGAAAGACCAATAAACATTCCCGTAGTAAAAATACCGCTTGAAAGTGCTGTTTCTTCAGGTGGAAACCACGCACTTATCATCTTAGGTGCATTCGGAAATAATAATCCCCACGCAGTCCCTACAGATGCCATAGAAACTAATAAGACCACATAATTTCCCAACAAAGCGCGCCCAAGAAATCCGATTCCTCCAAACACCATTGCTAAGCTCACGGTTTTTCTTACACCCCATGAATCTGCCAATATCCCTCCTGGGATACTCAAGATTCCTGCAATAAGGAAGGGAAGTGTAAAGGCAAGATTAAATTGTGTGATGTTTATATTGTAAAGTATCATCAAAGAACTTTGTAATGTAGGCATCGAATACCAGCCTATAGACAGAGTAAATATGCAGAGCCAAGAAATTCCTAATACAACCCAACGATATGAATTGGATTCTCCACTATTCATTTTACTATTCAAAGTTTTACTTGTTTTTTTTAGTATTGTTCTGGAGGTTTTAAAACTTTGTTTCTTTTAACTTATGTATTTGGATAATGAATTGCTTAATTTTCCTAATTATAAAAAAATATCTTATAAGGTGGTTTATTATTGATCATCATGGTTTAAGTACAAATTAAGACTTAGAATGATAAAAAAAACTTTATAAACCAGAAAGGTGTTTTGTGATAGTAAGAAGTGTCTATCATAGCGGAATACAAAATTCCTGAGGTATTGATACCTCTACCAGACGTGATTGAGGTTGTTTAGGACTAATTTTATGTAAAGGTTCAGACGTTGCTCGCCTTTATGATGGATACTTCTGATGTTCTTCTTGGTTTTTACACACTGTTGTTGGTTTGGTATTTTCCTCGATTTCTTCTTTTTTCAATCTGAAGCTTATTGTTTTTTATCATTAAATTAAATTTTTTATTAGAATACAAGAAATTTTAGAAATCTAATCCTTTCCCTTCAGTTTATCGTTCTATTCCAACTGAATCTGTTGCATCTCCTTATGTATAATATCAGAGGATAAAACACATCCCATTTATCTTTATACTTGTCGCTATTTCATATGTTCTCGTGATTATCTTTTGGTAATCTTCACCCTTGTCAAATCCACTTAATACAACTAAGGTCTTAATCTAATCTGATTTGTGATAGTTAGATTTATATTTAGGAAGAAAAACTTGGTATTTTTGAGATTTTTAGAAATAAAAAAAAGAAGTTATTAAAAATACTTCAAATTAGATTTAGAAGTATTTAATAGCCAGAAGGATGTCGTCACGAGTTATTTTCTTTCTATTTGCATGCTTGGTTAATCTAAGCGCAGTTTTAGTCAAGCCTTCTGCACTTGTTTCTAACCAATTAACTAACTCGTCTACGGCATCTCGGGCAACGATTTCGGCTCCGTTATGCTTCATTAATCGCCTAATCGGAGACCAACTGATATATTCTCCCGCCATAATTCATTTCCTCCACTTTAGTTTTTAAATTGATTTGAATTAATTTTTAATTATATATTTGTTATAATAACATATATCTTACATATATTTAAAGATTATGGTTTATGCTCAATTTTAAGAGAAAAAAAACTAAAAAAAATGCACGACAAAATTCGAATATAGTGAGATGATCAATCTAATGGAAGCTGGGAAGAATCGTCGAGAAAGTGATTTTCTCCAGAATTTGAAAAGAAAATGCTATAATATCATCAATTCTCTCTTAATTTAATTTAAACTCAACCTTTAATAAAAAAAAATAAAAATCTAATCAAATTCCAAGAAGCTATAACCCAGCATTTTCGAGGTGAAAAATCATAAAAAAATTTTTAAATTTCGAATACTATTACCAAGAAAATCGTTCTCCAATCGCTTCAACCTCATTTATTTCGTGCTACTATGCAATAGCAATCATTCTAAATAGTAAAACTTATTTTATAACCAAAGCTAAATAGAAATAATGAAAGAAGTATATCCCGGTATTTTTCTGATAAAAGAGAAGGGTACTATTGGTGCGGTCAAGCCACCCGAAAACATTTATGTAATAGCGGGAAAGGATGGACTTATTTTTGATGGAGGATATGGAAATAGAAAAACAGTTCGTCATGTGATAGAAGGGATAAATAAAATAAGAAGGGTCTATTTTAAAAAGAAGAAAACCTTTCAAGTCACTCGCGTCCTACCGAGCCATGTTCATCCCGATCATTTTTCTGGTTTGAAAGCACTGAAACGATATCTCAATATAGATATTCTTCTTACCGAGAAAATGGCAGAAGTTATCCAATCAAGGCAAAATTTCTACGATTATTATGAATCTAATAACTATTTCAAGCAAAATTTTATCAAGGATAATCTCGGGAATGTATTAAAATTTCAATTAAGGAAACCGCTGCTTCGCTTTTTTTATCAGATTATTTATGGTTTGTCGTTTATTCAAGAGCCAGACGAGATTATTGATGAGAAAACGAAAATCACCATTAATAATCAGGAATGGGAAATTTTTCCTTCCCCAGGGCATTCTTCAGACCATATTTCGCTGTATAATGAACCCGAAGGTGTTTTATTTTCGGGTGATAATATCCTTCGCACTGTCACCACCTGGCTTGGCCCTCCTAATTCCGATATAGAAGAATATATCCACACCATTAAGAGAATTAGAGCGCTCCCAAACCTCAAGCTAATCCTTCCTGCACACGGAAGTCCGATAACTCAGCCCTATGAAAGAATTGAAGAGATCTTAGAGCATCGAAAACATAGAACTCAGCAAGTATTAAAAATCGTCCAAAAACACTCTAATCACGGAATCACTCCCGAAGAGATTATTGAAATTCTCTACACTTCACAAGGACGAATGATGTATGGAGTTGCAAGGGGTTGGGTCGTGCTCACCTTACAGATGTTAGTAGAAAAAGGGCGGATCAAATACTTGATTAAGAACGAAGGAGTCAAATTTTATCCCGCATAGGCATTTTTTTTGGCAAGAAGGATGCTTATCTAATATAAATGTTTCCATGACTTTGCTTACAAAATGTAAGCTCAAAATATAAATCCGTGGTGTTCCTTCAATAACTTGGATGCGATATCATATTATCTCAACTCTTTTTCCATAACTCGCGTAAAATGTAGGAGACTGTTTCTCATCAACCTTAATTTTACGCGTAGTTATGGTTTTTTCTTGAATTTTAAATATGTAGAATAATAAAGATAAAAAAATAAGATTAGAGTTAGATTTAAGCTATGTTATATTTTTCCTTCTCTTTTGAGTTCTTCAATGAATTCTTTTTCCTTTTGTTGATGTACCTCATGAAGCTGCTCCTTTTTCTCTCTCCATTCTTTTCCTTCAAGGGGATAAAAATACATGATTCCCGCAGCAATAAGTATAAGTATAGCGGGTATGAGCATAAAACTGAGCATTACCCCCAATTGAACACTCGTTAATTGAGCTGGTGAATAACCACCCAAGGAAATATCTGGATCGAATCCAAAAGCACCAGCAGTAAGTAAAAGAATCATCGGACCTATTGAAACCGCAGGTTTTGTAATTAAAGCATTCATACCAGAATAACTTGTTTCTCTACGCTTACCTGTCAATAATTCATCATGGTCAATAATATCCGCCATAACCATCTGGTTGGTAAGAAAATACCCCGAAAAACCAATTCCTATCATAACCATTGTTATAATGGAAAGTGGGAAGGTCCATCCTACACCAGCGAATCCGATTAAGAAACTCATTCCCGTAAATGAGAGGGTAAATATGAATGCTTTTTTTAATCCAATTTTGTTAACTATTCTTTTATGGATCGGTAGAAAAAGAAACACAAATATAAAGAATATTAGCAGAGGTATTATTTTGTCTGTGAAGCTGTCTAAACCTAAAACATAGGTAAGATAGAAAAATAAACCATTAGTCAATATGAATTGCGCGGTCAAATAGATAAAATTCCCTGCTTCAAAAATCAGAAATGGTTTATTATCAATAGTTTTTAGAAAGCTATCTTTGAAACTCAAAGGCTCTTCTTTGATTGCATATTTATTTTCCTTGATGAAATAGCTGCTCACAAAAAGAATAACCCCTCCAACTATTCCAATTACGATCATAATTATTCTAAATAGATCGAAATTAGGATCGAGGTTATATGGTTCTTCATTAAGAAAGAATGGAAACACAAATGAAAGTAATAATGCAAGCGCTTGTGCAATTGACCCGTAAACCATTAAGTCGCTTCTAGCATGTTCAGAGACCGTCATCTCAGCTGGGAGACTATAGGAGATCAATCCTACAGTTGTAAAAAGCGTGTCGAAAAGGTAAAGTAGTATCAACATGTGCAAAAAGACAACCAACCAACCTGTACCGAAAGGAAACCAACATATTATGAATAGTATTGCATATAAAGGTGCACCATATCTGATATAAGGTTTTCTCCTACCGCGTTTTTCAGAACCGGTTCTTTCTTGAAAAAATCCAATTAGAGGATCATTAATTGTATTCCAAAAGATAAAAATTGTCCATACAATTGCTGCTAAATTGGGATCTAATCCGAATTTTTCAACATAAAATGTTGTAAATCCCACCGTAATTACCAAACCAGAAAATAGACCACTTGTGAACGCGATTCCCGCAAATGAAAGCTTTGTTTTTAAGGGTAATCTATCCTCAATATAAGATTTTGAATCATTGTCTGACATACTTTAAATCAGTTTTGTTTGTTTTTTTGTTAAGATTTTATTAAAATTATTTAATATGTAGAATTGGCTATAATAAAATAAAAATCTTTCACAGTTGTCCTATTTAAAAGGGAAGATTTCCTACTTTTTACAAATATGGTGACAAATATCGATGAGTTTCCGGAGTATTTCGAAGATGAGTTTATAAAGGACAATAAGATCCACTTTCGTAAATATCAAAATAATATTGTAAAAAGATGCAGCTATCGGAATTCTCTGGTAGTACTTCCCACAGGGTTGGGAAAAACGATTATTGGAGTATTGCTCATAGCAGACAGATTTCAAAAATATCCAGAACACGGGAAAATACTAGTATTAGCTCCAACACGACCATTAGTGGCACAACATCTTGATTCGTGTGAGAAATTTATTGATATAGATGAAAACAAAATAAATGCCTTTACGGGCAAGATCTCACCCGAAAAAAGGCTGCTGTTATTCAATAAATCGCAAATTATTATATCAACACCTCAAGTAATTAAAAATGATGTGATGAGGGGGCGCTATGATTTAGGCTGTGTATCGTTGATAATTTTTGATGAGGCACACCGTACTAAGGGAAATTACGCCTATAATTTTCTCTCTAAGGAGTATATGAAATCGTGCTCCGATCCGTTAATTTTAGGACTTACCGCTTCTCCCGGGAAGAATTACGAGACTATCCAGCAACTTTGTGATAATTTATTTATCGAGAATGTGATCTTTCGAACGTATGAAGATGAGGATGTGAGCGAATATATACAAGATATCGATATCTTTCTTGAACGGGTGGATCTCCCAATTAAAATGTTAGAAATAAGCAAGATAGTCGAAAGTCTTTTTGAGAGATTTTTACGATTTTTCATCGAACGAGACTTAATTCAACCAAATAAACGATATTATTCTAAATTAGATTTTTTAAGGATCGCCCAAGATTTAACCATTTCTTTGAAATACGGGGATTTAATTGAAGAAAGCAGGTATGACGGAAGTTTTAGGGAATTGGCTTTCACATCCCCCAAAATTATAGATATCGTGAGAGAAAATCGGTTAAACATTCATTCGATCTTTTCCTATTGCTCCAGTTGTATCTCCTTACTCCATGCAAAAGAATTATTGGAAACTCAAGATATTCGATTATTTCTAAATTTTTTCGAACGATTAAAATACAAATCTGACCGAGATAATCTATCTGCTAAACGCATAACTAATTCGGACCACTTTAGATTGATTGATTCCTTAGTAGAACACGGTTCCTTAGACGAGTTATCTCATCCAAAAATAGATAAGGTTTTAACTCTTCTTCATGAGGAGATTGATGAATATAATAATGGGAGAATACTTATTTTCACTCAATATAGAGAAATGGCGGACTTTTTAAAGGATAAAATCAATTTGGTGTTTGAAGGGAAACTCTCCGCAGAAAAATTCATTGGGCAAACATCTAAAATGGATGATAAAGGTTTTACTCAAACAAAACAGATTGAAATTTTACAAAAGTTTAGGAGAGGTGAAATTAATGTGCTAACAGCAACCAGCGTAGCAGAAGAGGGGTTAGATGTTCCCAATGTGGATGCTATAATTTTTTATGAGCCTGTTGCATCCGAGATCCGCCTAATTCAGAGGAGAGGGAGAACAGGACGGCATTCGAGTGGAAGATGTTATATTTTAATTGCAAATGATACCTTAGATGTTCCATTTTTTAGAGTTTCTAATCGTAAAGAAGAGACAATGAACTCGGTGCTATGTGGAGAGGGACATAATCTCGATTTAACCGAAAATATCAGTCGCTCAAATATCAATTTTAGTTCACTACCCAGATATCTTTCTGATCTACAAATTATCAAAAATTTCAGAAATCGACGAGAACGAGAAAAAGAACTTTTGGCAAATCGATCTATTGAGGAAATTTGCGAAGACTTTGATAAATTCTCTCAATCTGAACAGTATAATGAGTTAAAAAATTACGGCGTGAGCTTTTTTTCTGATGTCGCCAATATTAATAAAACTAAAATAAAACAAAGAGTCTTAAAAATGAAAGGAAAAATACCAAAAAAAGAAAACAAAAAAAGAAAACAATATATTAACAACAACGTCAAAACCTTAATTCGATTGGTTGAAACCTATAATAAAAATAATCGGATTGGAGTAGAAAAATTACAAGAATTAGCCGAATTTGAAGAGATTGAGGGGAAAAAATTTTATATTCATCTCAATAGAGCATGTTATTTAGGGTATCTTAAAAAAGGAAATGATTTCATTACCTTACTTAAAGAGCTTTAATTACCCCCTATCACATTTCGATATCTTCCTCTTCTTGTCGTTTTTTAAACAGATAATACATCAATCCCAAAATTATAAATATGGGGATTATGAGGACGAAGAAGTTAAATCCACTTAATAACAGCAGATAATAGCTAAATGTGAGCATGGAAGCAAAAAATGCAATAATAGAACTATAATGACTAGTAAAATTCTTTAATCGATTCAAAAATTGATAAAGTTTATAATTCATAGATTTTATGACTTGAAGCTCTTTTTCATCTATATTTTCTAACACTTCAGGGTCTTCGTAATAAATACTGATTCTTGGATCATATTTTCCTTTTAGTTCCCCAGCACTTATTAAGGTAAGCATATGGTCTTGAATATTTTGTTTTTTGATCTTCAATTCTTTATGCAAAAATGAGATTGTCAGAAAGCGATTTGAAACAGCTTCAATTGCCATTTCAATGAAGTTTTTGAGAATCAAACGCTCAAGAGATTTTACTTTTTCGGTTAAAATCGAATCATAATCATCCAGATATTTTTTAAAATCATCTAAAATGTATTTATTCTTTGTCTCGAAATCATTGGCTTTCCTGCCAAATTCTCTAACCATTCCTAAAACATTGTTGTTTATTTCCTTAACATTTTCTTCGATTTTCTCTACTCTCTTATCTATTCTAGAATATGCCCGTTTAAATTCTTTAATTTCAATATAGTCTTCTACTCGAGATTGGAGCATACCCAATAATTGACTCAACTTAATTTTACAATTGCTAATATATTGCATTAACTGACTCCGAAAGAGTTCATTTCGTTTGATCAGAATTTTGTGATTAATGTTTTTAATTGTTTTATTGTAGTTTTCTAAGAATTTGTTTTTCTTTTTAACAAAATATTCTCGTAATTCTGGGGTTAGCTTTCTCATTTCTTCCTTTTCTTCCAATTCCTTTTGCAATTCCTCTTCAATATCATTCTGAACATCCGAGATATATTCCTCAAATTCCTCTTTTTTCCGATCAAAGTGTTCCCTTATTCGTTCATAGGATTCTGTATCATCTAGTAATTCATTGAGTTTTGATAATTCTTGTTCAATTTCGACAGCTAAGGAGTTATAATCCTTTTCAATAGTATTCTGGAGTTTTCTAAATATTTCCAAACTAATTTTTATCTTTTTCAGTGCCGCTTTGGATTCCTGGATAATATTATTAAAGTATTCTTCAGTCTCCTTGTAGTCTTTTCTACTATTTAGATCGATATTTAATTCTTTTATTTTTTGTTCAAAACGCTCTCGAAGTAAGATCTCAAAATTGTCTAATTCTTCCAAGCGGCTAGTTAATTCTACAATATTAACACCAAGTGTTCTATTTTTTATACATGAATCATAGAGACTTAATGTTTTGCTAATTGTTTCATTATTGTACCGAATTATTTTATTGTTGATAAAACTCCTGAGTTCTTTGTTTTTATAATATGAATCGGTATAGATGAGTATCTTTTTCTCGCTTTCATGAAGTTCTCCATTAAATTTTGAGAATTCAATCATCTCTTTAATTCGAGTTTTTATCTCTTTACATTTGATATTTAATTTTTTTGAGAGATATTTTACATCAATTTGATTAGTACCTGTTTTTTCTGAGAGATAGTGGATATTTACAGCAACAATTTTATTGGTGTATTCTTCTTTAAGGTTTTTAATCTCATTCCTAAGATATTCATTGAATTTCTCCCATTGCATTATGCTTAATTTCGATTTTTCTTCAAAATTTTCTATGAGATCATCATTCTCCTCATAAAGGTCTGTGTAATCTTCATTTAAATCTTCGAAAAATTCTAAAATCTTTTCAAATTCTTCATTCAAATCCTTAATACTAAGTTTTTGAAGATATTCCTTCTTGTCGAGCTTTTGCTTGTAATCGACGAGCTTCTTTCTGCATTCTTGGATATTATCTGATATGAGCGTATCAAATTTCTCGATTTTTGCTCGATTTCTCTCTTTAATGACTTTCTCTTTTAAATCATGGTTTTTTTCAGCAACAATCTCTATGATATTTTCCTCTAATTTATCCAGTCCATCTTGAAGATATTGAAATAAAACATATAGTTTCTGTTTTTCTTTTATTTTCTTCTTTACTTTTTTATGGAGTTTTTTAATCTCATCAAGTTTTTTATCTAAAATAATATCCAATTCATCTTTTATCAAATCAAACGCAGCTTTAAAATCGCTTTCATTTACTTTAAGTTTAGCTTTCTTATCGATGGCGGCAATTTGCTCTTTTAAATCATCACGCTGATCTTGGATGTTTCCCATTGTAGCTTTGAAAAAGTCCAAACCTTCAGAATAATATCGAAATATTTTCTCTAATTCTTCTTTTATGCCAACCCAGTAAGCGATGAGTTGTTTATGCTTTTTTATTAACTTTTCTTCTTTAGACGTTATTTTTTGAGAAATATTGTAAACAACCTTATCAAACTTTTCCATATTAGAGGTAATTTTATTGAATTCATCGACAATCAAAGTGAAATCTTCATGACTATATCCATCCTCAAGCGTTTCACTCATGAATTTTCTAAAGTGGTTTATTTCCTTATTAAAATAACTATCTAAATTCTTAAGACGATTATCAAGCTCCTCTAAAATATTATCGAATTTTCTAATTTCCTCCCTTTCAGAAATTTTCTCTTTTAGTTGAGCATTAATTTCATTTAATTTCTGACTTAAAATGGAATATAGATGATTCCATCTATTGATTTCTGTACCCAAGGTGGCTTTCAAGTTAAGATAATACAAATCTTCATTAAAGGAATTTTCTATATTTTCATTTAGAAAATCGGCTTCCATAAGTGCATTTCTAACAATAAAACTCAACCGTTCCTTAGCTA
This sequence comes from Promethearchaeota archaeon, assembly GCA_014730295.1. Next base: position 11,455 of record WJIN01000257.1, read on the forward strand.
TTTCTATTTCATTGATATACAAATAACTCTCAATTTCTTCCCTTATCTGTTTAGTGATATTCTTTAATTTTAAAGTCATATTATAGATATCATTTTTAATTTCCCGTAATATCTTTTTCTCCTCAAACAGGCGCTCGCTGTTTATTTTTGTGTCAGATACAATAATATTTTCTAAGAAAAAATCCAAGTAAAAATAATATTTAGTGAAGAAGAGCATCTTTTTTTTTGTTTTGACCTGTCCATGGAAAAAATGTTGTGATTTCATATCATCTATTAAATTCTTGAACTCACCAATCTTAATTTGAGTGTTGGGATACTTTGTATTGAATTTATCCATGATTTCAGATAACGAAATAACACTTTTATTTGAGAGCTGTTCATAAAGCTCTGAGGCCAAAATCTTTTCGCTGGGAGTTAAATTCCGTAAAAAGTTTTTAAATTCTACCTTATTATTCAGAATTTTAAGATTGAACGTATAATTCAAATTAATATAAGAGATTATTTCTTCTTCCACATTACTAAGTCCAAATAAGCTTTTTAATTGTTTTACTTCTATATAACCATTCTTTTCAATTTCTTTAAATAATGCTCTTTCTATTTCTTCGATAAATTTGTTCCATATAATTGATAAAATGATGATCAATTTAGAAATTTCAATGAGAGAGTTCAATTCCCATGTTGATTCATTAACGAGTACTTGGTTAAGTTTTAAATTTATAAAAGAATAGATTCCTGAAGGATTATAATCTAAAAGCCAAGAATAGTTTTCTAAGGTATAACTTACCCAGAATGTCGTATTAATATTTCCTTTCTTTTCTTTGAAGCTATACCCTCCATCTTCTTGTTGGTATTCATGCAAGAATTGAATATATTCCTCCTTTACCCGAAGTTCTAAATCTAGAACCTTTTGACATAATAATTTAAACACTATATCAGGCTCTTCTTTTAGATCATCTAGGTATCCGTTAAATTTTGATTTATGATTTCTTACGTCGACACCTAACAATAGTAATAGTTCCAAAACGAAATATAGTGTTCTTGATGGTGAAGTACGTTTACATATCTCACAATTTTTATCTAAACAATGAATGAATTCATCATCTTTATCATGAGCGTTAATAAATTCCTTTAATTCTGTTAAAACTACGCTCTCTCCCCTTGATTTAAGATAGATGCCAAGGTTTTCCATTATCTTCAAACTTGATAATGCATAATAAGTTGACCATATATCTGGTTTCTTCTGTTGAGAAAAAGGTGAATTGATAAAACCTAACATTCCGTCTTTTTCAATCTCACATTTCTCAATATAATTTACAATATGTTCTTTTATCTCATCAGCTAGTTCTTCTCTGAGGTACTTATTAAGTAGCAGAAACCAAAAAATGTGTCTGAGGGACACATCTTTAAAATCAAAAATATCTTTCTTATAGAAATCTAGAAATTGAATTATTTTATCGTATTGGCTGAAGTAGAATGAGCCGATACCTTGCTTTTCAATTTGAACAAATGATTTGAATGGTTCTTTTTTAAAGACGGTAATGTAAGGATACGCGCTATCCTTGGTCGTGAGGGTCATTAGTTTCTCAATATCAATAAGACTTTTGTTATTAATACAAATTCATATTAATATTTTTATTGGAAATAGAACTTAACGTAAAAATTCTCAATTTGTATTTAATCTACAGTAATAGAAATATCTACATAGGATTCTTCCTTTTCATGAGAGATATTTATCTTTTCTACATTACAGTTTATATTCCGGTTAAATAAGTCCGAGAATTGTTTTTCAATGATACCTGCTATGATGTAGAAATGGTATATAAATTCTTCGGAGTCTCTAATAAATTCTGAATTTGTAAACCTATATACTGCTTTTTTACCCGAATTCTGAATATTGGGTTCCGAGATTTTAATATTCGGTTGCATTAAATCAAAGGAAGGATAAAATTTCCTGAATGCCTCAAAATAGAGTTCTATAATTGGGGTCCCTCTCATTCCTTTTAATTGCTTCTTAGATTTTTCGCTTTGATCGAAATTAATATATTTTACGCTGTCTCTTCCAATTTGTTTTAATTTTTCTTTGTTATTGGAATAGTGTTTTTTCATACCCGCAATTATTGCCTTATAATAAGAAAGAGCGATGCGTTTCGGAAAAAATGCTTGTTTTTTACTGAAGTATAGATTATATGCTCCTACTTTTTTTTTGTAAATCTCATCATTATCTTCTAAGATTGAAATATATTTTGACACGGTATTTCTTGAAAATCCCGTTCCTTCGGCGATATCGGTCTTAGTTAAACCGCTGGGATTATTCATTAAGTATTCAAGTATCTCCTTTTTATAATCGGTGCCGTGCTTTTTATTATTAATTTTTATTACACCCGATAGTTAAAACGCAATAATATGTTTATATCCGAATTTTGTTAGAAATTGATGATCTCAACTTGTTTAAGATCACGTATTCTCTATATTATCTTAATTGCCATAAAGGTTAAAAAACTTTTTTTAATTTTAGACTGAGAGTCTTTTACTCTCTTATCAAAGATGTTAAAATCATTCATTCGTAAATTAAATACAAATTGAGTTAGATAAAGAAATACTATTATATACTTTAAGAAGGAAATAAAATATATGAAACAAAGGAATAGGGATAGAACTAAAAGATCGAAATCTTATCTTATTTATCTAATCATCGTGCTAATGTTTTGTGAGATATTGGATACTTACACTACCAATTATCCTAACGTGATACCTTCGAAATTTCTATTTTCTCCAAGTTCATTATCCTAACGTGATACCTTCGAAATTTCTATTTTCTCCAAGTTCATTATCAAGTCATTAAAGTCTATTTAAATACGTCTCTTTCCCTTTACAATATATAGAAAAAAATGGATATCTTCAAAATAAAAAAGAATAGATGGAAGATTTATTGAACTAAAAATCTGTTAGATAAAGATTTAAGTAACTTTTCATTTCGAAGTTATCACGTTAGGGGCTCTGCTCCCTCTTATTAATCTTTTCGACTGGTATTATTCAATACACGATATATCTTTTTCTGTTGTATTTATTCTTTAGCTCTGATATTTGGGTTATTTATATAAATGAAGAAAGTCCTTCAGATAAACGGGGTCGACTCACTAACTTAGTACTTATCGGAGGTGTGACAGGTTCTATATTATTACCCATTTTCAGATCTATTTTTATTACAGATACTTCTCCAGCAGGCGCATGGCGGGCAATGCCTATATTTTCAGTGATATTAGGTATTCCTCTAAGTATTATCATTTTTTTCACCTTAAAAGAAACCTCTAAATATGAGGAATATAAAATTGAAGAAATTACTATTGAAACTAATATTATAAAAAATAACCTTAAAACCATATTTTCTTCAGAAAGAAGAAAAGAATTCATAGCACTGATGTTAATTACTTTTCTGGTAGGTTTTAATTACATATTTGTATCTATTGGCGAGCAATATATCAATAGCAGCCCAAATTTGACAGAGGGCGATATTAACATTATCGTGTTGGTAATGAGTCTCGCAGTTATTCTGGGGTATCTATTCACTGGGATATTTGCGGATAAAGTGGGTAGAAAACCGTTATTTTATATATATTCTATCCTATTTATTATATCAATTCTCACAGTGATTTTCGGAAGTCGTTTTGAGAATTTAGCTATAATTCCCGTAGCTATAGGCGCTGCTCTTGCTAATATCTCTTATTGGGGTATTGGAGTTGCGATTAGGTTGGTTGTGGTTGAGGTGGTGCCTACTGATGTTAGAGGAACGGGAAGTGGACTTAAATCTTTGGTAAGTGCATTTGGAATCACATTTGGTTTAGTGTTAAGTAGTGTTATAACCTATTTTTTCTCGTTAGAACTGTCTTTCATCGTGCTGAGTTTGCTATTAATTTTAAATCTTCCATTGATTTATAAATTCTTGAAAGAAACGAAGGGCGTCGAATTGAGTGAGATAAAATAGGAATCATATGTATGTTAACAGTACAAAAGCTGTTGTATTTTGATGACGTTTAAAGAGGATAAATCATTTTGGTAAAATATTAAAAAATTGAGAAGATATATATGTGTCGAATGCTTATTTTTTACTCTCTTCAACCAAATAGTATTCCAATCACTATACTAAAAAAATTCATAAAAACATGCCATTGGGGATACCTTAACAAATATGATTTAATCGGTCATCATAATGCGGGTTGGGGATTTTCCTATCTACCCCAAAATTCCCAAAATCTGGTTATCAAAAGAACTTTATATCCCATTTACAACTCTCAATGGGAAGATCTGGGAAAGCTTAAAACGCGATTTCTTATAATTCATGCTCGAAAGACTCTTTTCGGTGAGAAAAAATTAGAGAATGTACATCCCATTAACATCGGTGATAAATATTGCATTACTCATAATGGTACGATTAAAATGGCGTCTTTCCCCGTTCTTGAAAATCCATCTCTTCAATATATCCAAGAAAATACTGATTTAGATACGAGGAGATATTTATGCACAATTTTAGATCATATGAAACAAGAGAAAACTCTTAAAAAAGCGATAGAGAGAACCTTAAACAAAATTCAGGTGAGTAGTGCTGCCAATGCATTTCTATTCAATGAAAATGAATGTCATATCATAAAATATCAAAACGAGACCTATAATGGCCGGCATATTACTTTATTTATAGAAAAAACATCGGAAGGACTACTAATTAGTACAACTCCTTTAAGTTCCACTGCTTTAGAAATTCCGAACCATGTTTTATTATCTATTCCTAAAATACAGAGTAGGAAATTAAATGTTCAGCTACATAAACTCACTCTTTATAATTAAATCGAAGTCTAATAATAATCTTATTTAGTTTTAGAATATTTTTCTAAACAATTAGTATTCTATTTAATTATTTTCGTGAATTGAAATGGTTTCTAGGCGCTTGAAGGATTTGGAATATGCCATTAGAGATATTGCTGTCGTGGCAAACGAGGTTCAAAAAACCGGTAAGAAAATTTATCATCTTAATATTGGGGATCCTGTTATATTCGATTTTAAAACACCTCAATATATCTCTCAAGCGTTAGCGGATGCTACATTCGCCGGTCAGAATTTTTATGTTGATTCTTTAGGAGTCCCAGAGTTGAGAAAGGAAGTATGTCGTTATGAAAAGTCAAAAAACTCTATTGAAATTACCCCAAATGATATATTGATTACCAGCGGTGTTACAGAAGGTATTTTTTTCCTTTTAGCAGGATTATTAGAAAATAATAATGAAATCCTTGTACCAGGTCCCACATATCCTATATACATAAATTACGCAAAATTTTTTGACGGAAATCCAATCGAATATAAATTGAATGAAGAAAATGATTGGGAACCCGATATAGATGATTTAAGGAATAAAATAACTGAAAAAACCACTGCGATTCTCATCAGTTCTCCTAATAACCCAACTGGTGTATTGTATGATACAAAAAAGATTAGTAAGATCATCGATTTAGCCGGAGAATATGATCTACCGATTATTTCTGATGAAATTTATGATCAGATCGTGTTTGAGAAGGAGTATACTTGTCCTGCAACTCTAAGTAAGGATGTGCCTATTATTGGACTAAATGGTTTTTCTAAGGCGCATCTAGCCACGGGTTGGCGATTAGGATATATGTATTTTAACGATCCTACGGGAAAATTGCAGCCTCTAAAGGAGGGTATAGAGAAGATGGCGAGAGCGAGACTCTGTGCGAATTCCATAGCTCAATTTGCAGCAATAGAAGCGCTTAAAAACCCAGGACCTCATACCGGAAGTATGGTAGGAAAGTTAAGAGAAAGAAGAGACTATTCCTATAAACGCCTTCGACAGATAGAAGGTTTGGAGTGCCGGAATGCGGATGGGACTTTTTATTTGTTTCCTAAAATTCTTTTAGGAGAATTTCCAAAATGGAATACAGATAAAGAGTTTGTAATTGAACTTTTAAAAGAGACGGGGATCTGTACGGTGTATGGTTCTGGTTTTGGGTCTTATGGAAAAGACCACTTCAGATTGACTTTCCTTCCAGAATTAGAAGTATTAGAAACGGTTTATAATCTTTTGGAAGATTTTATTCAATAAAGTATGTATTAACCTTTAAGAAACTAAATTTTAGAATGAGAGATCGAAAACTAGAGCTTAAAATATTCATAATTATCATCTCATTATATATTCTCATCGTTATATGGGGGATTTTATTTGCAAATCGCCTGGAGACCTTATTTTATGATCCACCATTAACTCCAGAAGAATGGTGTCAAGAGCACCCTTGTTTGACTTTAAATATATTTGGAATTATTGTTACTTTAGCAGTACCCACGTCTACTTTCTTTGTTTATCTTCTTAGTGTGGAAACAGCTATTGTTGGAATTTTCATAATAATTCGAAGCAATGAAAATAAATCACAATTATGGTGGGGAATTGCATTAATTTTATGGGGTTTAGGTACGCTATTTGCCGGTACGAGTTATCAAGCTTTCAGTTATGAACTAAAATGCGCAAACCGTACTTTTTGTATCTGGACAACATGGTTTGAAATTATGTATTTGATTTCGTCTGTTGGCAGTATCAATGCGATGGTTATTGCTCAGAAATATTCATGCCTTCCCGAAAAATACCACCATATAGCAAACATTTATGCGATAGGAAATTTTTCGCTATATTCTATCATCACATTAATAGGTGCATATCTCCCAATCCGTTTTTTGATTTCCTTTGAATTAATGATTCTTTTTTTAGCTCCAAACATTCTTATCTTTTTGATATTAAATAGTTGGAGATATGTGAGACACAAAAAGAGGATGGATAGAAACTTGATGGTTATTTGGTGTTCCTTAATCATTATTATTGGATTGTATTTTCTTTATTATTCATTAGGCATTACGGAATTTTTTTGGCAATTTGGATTCTGGTTTTCAGCAAATGATATTTTACATATAGGCTTAATAATCTGGATGGTCTCTATCTATTTCACTGTAAACACATTAATAGAAGATTAAAATTTGATTATAATGATTTTCTCAGGTTATTAAAATGATACGATCTTCCTATAAACAAGAGTTGAATAAACTCACAAATTAAAAAAGCTTGTTTGAGATATTTAAAACCGAAATGAATTGTTTTTATCCTTAAATAATGATTAAATCTCTAAAATTTGTAAAAATTCTATCCAGAATCTTCGAAGATTAATAGATCTCCTGATATTCTTCTACTTTTTTATTGTATTTTTCTCGATATGGAGCTTTCTCAAACTCTCTCAGCTGATCCCATATGCGACGATCAATTTTAAGAGGTTCTTCTTTGTTGCGAAACATTTCTAATAACTCTTTTTTGTAATTTTTTTCGTTACTTCTTTAGTGGATAGTGTTAAATAAAATAATTAAGGAGCCCAATTTTTGAAAATATGATTTTTTTATCCGTCTTTACCTAATCACAAAAATTATGGGAATCGAACCTAAATGCCTATTTTGATGGATTTAATTCGGTGTTGAACAATATTCTGTATAAAGGAATTTCTATAGAGATCTTTGAAAGTTTTTTATATATGAGAGTTCTTTGAAAATTCCTTCGAATTTTTTCGCTTTTCTTAATTGTTTTTAGGTCTTTTGGAATCTTTCAAAGTATGATATTATATGCTTTAGAATTTTTAGTTATACTATAATGTTGAACTACCAGCACCTAAAGGAGCTGAATGTTTATCTCATGGCGTCCAAAGCACAGCGGACTTACTTCGAAAATGGGCAAAATTACAACTCGAAAATTTCAGTTTTTTTTGCGCTGGTATTAATCATATGGCATGGTTCCTTGAAGTTAGATATAGAGATCCACCAAATCCTGCCGGAATTTGGAAGGATGCATATCCATTATTTTATGAAACACTTGAAACAGAACCCACTAAAGGAGAAGCCGAAAAGATTCGAATTGATATGATGAAAGCCACAGGAGGGTATTTTATGACAGAATCATCTCGGCATTTGAGTGAATATGTCCCATATTACCGGTAATTGCCGAATTTTGAGGAAAAGTTCCAAGGAAAACTCACCGGAGTGATAGGATAAGCTGATGACTATTCAATGCAATTAATGCGTCAAGGGAGATTCGAAAGAAGATTAGAAAAAGAATTAAAACGACCGAAACTTACAGTTAAGAATAAACCATCGGATGAATATGGGGCCCAGATAATTAATGCTATGGAAGGAAATATTCCTTTTCGGTTTAATGGAAATATTATGAATAGAGAAAAAAGCTTAATTACCAATCTTCCCATGGATTGTTGCGTTGAGGTGCCTATCTTTGCGGATAAGCACGGGTTCCACCCCCAAGGAGGGATTTCCCTACCAACTGTGTGCCAAGCATTATGTATATCAAATGTTATGGTTCAAAAAGCAGCGGTCGAAGGTGCTCTTGAGTGTAATAAGGAAAAAATCCATCAAGCGATATTACTAGATCCAAATAGCGCGAGTGTTTGTTCGACGACCGAGATTAATGAATTGGTAGAAGAAATGTTTGAAGCCCAAGCAAAGTGGAGTCCTCAATTCTAGTAATATAAGAAACTCCTAATCTCTATTTGGTAACATCATTTTAATAGACAAAATGTTAAAAAAAATCAAATGAATAGAAAATCTATTCTTTTAAGCTTTCCAACTAAAAAAAACAAAATTTAGTTATGCCGACTTTACTTTAACAATCTTGTTTAACCCCTTCAAAAGGGCTAAGACCGAGCTCATTACAATATCCTCATGAGTCGCGCTAGAACGGACAATATTATTGGTTTCCACATCCATAAGTTCGATGGAAACATGACCAAGAGCTTCTGTTCCGCCCGTGACCGCATCGATATTATAGTCAAGTAATTGGATTTTGTTCATCGGTTCGAAGCATTTTACTATCGCTTTAACGGACGCATCGACAGGACCAACACCAATGGAAGATGCCGTACGTGAAATAAAATCTCCATTATTTCTAATTCTTAGTCGAACAGTGGAAGTAGGAGTGACAGAACCTGTCAAAACTGTTAGCTCATCTAGAATGACGAACTGCTCTTCCTTAGGCAACTCCCCCATTACATCTTTCACGATGGCGAGGAAATCCTCTTCGCTGACTTCATGGCCCTTATCTCCGAAACTCTTCACATGTTCAAAAATGCTCTTAAATTGTTCTTCGGTTGTATATATCCCCAAGTCTTCCAACTTTGCCTTTAATGCGTGTCCTCCGGAGTGCTTACCCAATTTAATCGAACTCCGTACAATCTGCTCGACATCATCCGACCTTTTAATCCCTATTAATTCGGGGGTAATCGGTTCGTATGCACGGGCATTTTTGATCATGGCGTGGGCATGAATTCCCGATTCATGAGCAAAAGCATTTTGACCGATTAGGGGTTGAAGCCTCCCAATTTTTATTTTTCCACCGCAATAGCTTTCCACTAATTTCGCAGTAGGAAAAATCAGTCGTGTATTGATATTCATAGGAACTTGATAGAGCGCGTAAAGGGACATCGCAGTTTCCTCAAATGAAGCATTTCCCGCGCGCTCTCCTAATCCCATGATAGTGGTTTGTGCTTCCGAAGCGCCATTCTCAAAACCCGCGATGGTGTTTGCCACAGCTAATCCAAAATCGTTATGACAATGGACTGCGATTCGGATATCTTTTGGAAGGGCTTCATAATTTTTTCTTATGATATATCCAAATGCGTGTGGACTGATAGTTCCAACTGTATCTGGAATGTTTACCCGAGTTGCGCCATGGTCTACTGCGGTTTGGTTCGCTTCTATTAAGAAATCCAAATCGGATCGAGTTGCGTCTTCAGCCGAGAATAGAACTTGATTGTAATGATCTTTTGCATAAGAAACATTTTTCCGAATGCTCTCAATAACTTCATCTTTACTCATACATAATTTTTCTTTCATATGGAGATCGGACGTTGCAATAAATACATGTATACTGTCCATATCAGCCTCTATCACTTTATCGATGTCTAATTTTTTCATACGGGCTAATCCCATTACTTCAGAATCTAAACCTAATTGTGCAATATCTTTACAAGCCGTAAAATCTCCTTCAGAAATGACGGGAAACCCCGCTTCAATAATATCTATACCCAATTTATCAAGGGCTTGCGCTATTGAAAGCTTTTCTTCATGTGTAAAACTAATTCCCGGTGTCTGTTCCCCGTCCCGCAAGGTAGTATCAAAAAAATATGCCTTATCTGGAAGGTGGAGAGACTTCCGTAGCTTTCCCATCATCGTCGAAACACTTATTTCTTTTTTTTCTGTCAAACTAATTTACCTATTTGTGATTATTTTATTTTATACCCCCATTATTCATAAGAGTTAAAGCCTCAGAGTCTTATAGAATAATTGAGGATTTTCTATAATAATAAAAGTAAGCTTAACAAACATAACAATAAACTTAAGGATTCTAAATGCTCCAAATTAGAATAGAGAAAATCTTTCTTTGTTATATTTTGAAGCATTTTCATGATAAAATTCCTTTCCGTTTAGAGTATATCTATACCTAAAAATTCAGAATATCTTAAAAAATTTCCCGATTTTTTTTGAAGATATAAGAATCAATCAAGGGTATAAATACAATACGGATTCATAGTTGAATAAGTTCAATGTGAATGCCTTTTTTTTTGAGCTCTTCAATAAAATCAGTTGGTGCACCCTCATCAGTAATCAGAAAATCAATTTCATCAATCTTAAAAAAGGTGGTGAGTGAATGTTTACCAAATTTATTTGAATCAATAAGGACAATCACCTTTTTTGCTTTTTCACACATAATCCGTTTCACGTTCATATCTAAAGAGTTTGGATCCATTAATCCGTTATCTAAAGAGATTCCAAACGCACTTACAAAAGCAGTATCAACTTGATATTTTTGTATAAATTCCTCTGCATCAGGCCCTACAAAGGTGAAGGAGGGCTTTCTTAATATCCCACCAAAAGATATTACATTTAATTCCGGAATATAATTTGAAGCACGATTTAAGGTATATAACCCATTGGTCAATATTGTGATATTTTTGTATTTTTTTAAAAATGGAATCATTTCTAAAACTGTGGTCCCGCCATCCAAGAAGAGAATCTCATTATCATTCACATAATTATTTGCGGCATAGCTGGCTATTGCTTCTTTTTCCTTTGAGGATGCCTTGCTTCGTAATTTAAATTCCTTCTCTTCTGGATTTAGTTTATCTAGCCGCATTGCACCTCCGTGAACTCTAGCGAGAAATCCTTTTTCCTCGAGAAGTTTTAAATCTTTCCAGATAGTAATTCTTGAGACATCAAACATAGTTGTCAGTTCTTCGATTGTGACACTTCCTTGCTTTTTGACTAAGTTAGCGATTCTATTTCTTCTCTCTCTTGCCAACATAGATTCTAAAACCACCTTTTCTTTAGAAATTATAATATTTTCTGATTTTACCCGAATTTTTTAACATACCAAATTTTTGGTTAATATTGGTTACACGTATCTTTTTTTAGCACTTAGATATTCGCTTTTTTACAGAAAATTATTCAATTCCTATCTAATCATTATTTCACATCAATTTTAATATTTCCTAAAAAGACAAAGATTTGCTCTCTTCACACCAACCAAACTAGATTTATTTTAATATTTTTTATATTTTCTTTTCATAAAACAAACTCGAATTTTATTATTCGTTCACGACGACCTCAAATGATTGGCTTTTCAGCAGTTTCACGATCGTTTCTATCTCATCCTCTCTTAATTCACCCATATCCCGATATTCATCCGCCTTCCCAATTTTTTCATATTTCGTCTTAGCCATACGATTATAGGGCATCAAATGAACTAGACCAGTAAAACCGATACCTTTCAAAAAGTCAATTATTCCTTGAATCGTCTTTTGATCGGTATTGACATCGGGGATTAAGGGAATTCGACATATAATTCTCTCTGGACCCACCAGTTTATATATTTGATGAAAGTTATATAAAATATTCTCATTACTTACTCCGGTATAATATTCGTGTAATTCGGGATCTATGTGCTTAATATCGAATAAGAATAGATCAACAACAGAAACAAATTTTTCCACCATTTCTGGATTAAAACATCCACACGTTTCGATGGCAGTATGAATTCCCTTCTTTTTTATATTCTTAAGTAAATTAATAAGAAATTCAGTTTGCATTGTAGGCTCTCCCCCTGAAACGGTTATCCCTCCACCTGAGTTATCATAAAAAGGCTTATCTCGGATAACAATCTCAATTATGTCTTTAATACTCTTTTCTTCCCCAATAATTTGCACTACATTTTCAGGGCAGATTTCAACACATTTTCCACATTTTTTACATATCTTCTTTTCTCTAATTATTCGATCATCTGAAAGAGTTATTGCATTTTCAGGGCAGATTTTAACACATTTTCCACATAATACACATTTTTCTTGAAAATAAGCCATTTGAGGCTCTAATTGTTGCGATTCTGGATTTTGACACCAAAAACAACTAAGAGGACAGCCTTTCAAGAAAATTAATGTTCGAATGCCTGGACCATCATATATGGCATATTGCTGGATATCAAAAATAATTCCTTTCATATTTCTATATTTTGGAATGTTCAGTTCTGGAGATAATCTCTTCTTGGACTTCTCTTCCCAGATCAACAAAATATGCAGAATATCCCCCTACTTTCACGATAATATTTCGAAATTCATCAGGAGTTTCTTGGGCTGCCCGTAACACCTCGGTTGACACTACTGTTGGTTGTAACTGCTCCCCACCCAAATCAAAATAGGTCTTAACTAAGGAGATCCATTTTCTTCTTGCATCGTCAGTCTTTCCAATACTTGAAGGATGCATACGAATATTCACTGCACATCCCATTACATGTTGAAAATCAAGAGCCGAGACCGATCGGAGGACTCCTGTTGGACCATTTGACTCCACATTATATGGATTACAACTTGCCGCGAATGGTTTTCCTCCCAGTCGCCCATCTGCGGTCGCAATAGATATCCGACCGTCGTATGTATGTGTCGTCATACTATTAATAAAAGGAGCATAAAATCCATCTTTATACGTTCTATATTTATATGTTTCTTCGAATATATGTGAAGTTACTCTTCTGGCCAATTCATCGCATTCGGGATTTCCATTACCCCATTTCCCTTCAACATTCATAATCATCTCATGGATGTGTTCATATTCACCACTGTAATTATGATCAATTGCCTCAAGTAATTCTTTAAATGTGAGACTTTTTCTCTCAAAAATCAGTTTCTTAATAACATATAAAGAATCAACCGTATTCGCAATACTGGTCATAAAGAGGATTCCTTCGCAATCATATATGGCCCCCCCTTGAGTAATATCCTTTTTATTTTCAATACATCCTTGCATAAAAGCTGAAATAAATGGAGCGGGCAAATATTCTGCATATAATTTATCTCTTATTTTTGAAGTTTGTACGATTTTTTTAATCATATAATCGGCTTGAGTGAAAAATGCTTCCAAAAATTCATCAAAGCTATTAAATTCATCAGGATCTCCCGTTTTTAGTCCAGCATTTTTAATTGTACCAACTAAAGTTTTCGCATTTCCGTTTCGGAGGGCCAAATCCAGCGTTCTACATAATAATATGGAAGAAAAACCCTCTCCTCCTGTTTTCCCAGGTGCGCACATATCAACACAGCCTGTAATCGCATACGTTCGAGCATCTTCTTGGGTAAATCCTCTATTTAGTAATGCTTTCATAGCGATTTTGTCATTCATCAAAGAAACACTTGAAACCCCATGATAATATAAATCCGCTACTTTCAACAATAATGTTTCTGGGGTCTTATCGTGGACTCTCACCACAAAATTAAGCGATGCTTTTGATTTGTCTGCGGCATCTAACATGACATAAGTTAAATCATTCGTTGCATCGTTTCCTTCCTCATCCAAACCCCCCATCGTGATGGGTTCTGACCCTTCATAACGCTGGCTGAAATCACTGGATGCATTGGAATAGGGTCTCATGTTATGACTCATTATTTTTAAGAAGAGCTCCTCAAGCAATTCGCCAGCCTCCTCCTCTGTGATATCATTGTTTTGTAAATCTCTTTTGTAATAGGGATAAAAGATTTGGTCTAAACGACCTGGAGCATGGACATTAAATGGTATGGCTAATTCTACTGCGGTTTTTACTATCCAGTATGATTGAACCGCTTCTCGAAAGGATTCAGCGGGATAGAGTGGGACTTTTTTACAAATGGTAAACATATCTTTGAAAATTTCTTTTCTTTCGATATCATCAGTAGAGTTAAGTTCTTGTTCAATCCAATCTGCTAGTCTTTCTGAATAAATTATAACTCCTTCAAGAGAAATCTTTATTGATTCGAAAAAATTTTCCTCTTCTTGAGTAAGATTTCCCTTTTCTAATATATCTGCGACCTCTTTTTTCATCTGCAGTAATCCTTTTTTTATCGGTGTTTCATGATCCAATATTAAATGTCCCTGCCAGACACCTAATGCTGCTCCTATTGCGGTCACCATATCATTTTTCGCAGTTCCTCTGGGAAGCGACCTTATAAAATCTCCGAATTCTCCGTCATATATTTGCTCTTCAAGAAATTTTTGTTCAAGCTTCTCGGCTATTGTCTTTCCCTCCCAATAGGGGAGTAATTCTCTTAAAAGTTCTTTTTTATCGTCCTCGTTAATTTGATATGGATTAATATCCCTTTTATCTAAAGTCTCAGTCCCTAAAGAGGGCATCGCGACCCCAATTTCCTTACTTTCCTTAAGACTGTTCAGCAAACCTGAAATTCCGTCCCTTTTAATCTTTTTTATCGCGAATTTTAAATTTCCTTTCACACCAAAAAACCACATAGATCGTTTTTTAAGCTCAATTTCGAATACCTTATTAAAGAGACCGCGTTCTATATCTATTGGGATGCCTAAAAAGTTTTCTGTCCATGTACCCGCAATTCTGTCGTCGGGGTCGATATTAAAACGCATATTTTCAAATACATTTTTCATCGCCAAGGCGATTCTAACATTTCTCGGCAGATCGTGATTCTCAGTTTCTTGCCATTTTTCAGTATAATACTTGGCTCTTTCGATTGATATAAAGGGAATATCATCAAGAAATCTTTTCCGTATTCTTTTAATTCGTTCACTAGCAGTATCTTCCATATTAAAATTTTTAATCCCGCATGTATTTGAAATTATTCCTGGAGATTTCCCTTCTGTATCACTCATCTTGATAACTCATCTCTATCTTCTTTTTCATTTCTCTTAATTCATATAATTTGTATTTTAAATTGATTTAAACCTAGTTCTTATAAGAGATAATTCAAAAATCTCGGAATATTGTACATCTAATTTCACATCCTTCTCACATTGTATCCAAGTTAAATCAATTCC
>WJIN01000258.1 GCA_014730295.1 Promethearchaeota archaeon
ATTACCCTCTACGGTAATGTCTCCAGCCATGTAAGCGCTTGTAGCGTCTACTTCACCGAATAACATTCCTAAGCCTACTTCTTTCGTGGCTGAAAATGTGAAAGATGGATTTTCTGCATCTCCTTCTCCATATTCTAAGTCGCCTTCGGAGGCTTTAATCCAATATTTCTTATCGGCGTCTGTGAGTACCATTTGGACTTCAATGTCCATATCCTCGAGCTCCTCTTTTAAGTCTTCCATCTCTTCAGAGATTTGTCCGAAAAGCTCAAAGGCTTTAAGAGAGTCAGCTGGATCAGCAGCAGCTGCACCAGCATCGAATTTTTCTTTCATTTCTTTTACTAACGCTTCATCTACCATTTTGTATCAACCTTCTTTGTATAATGTTACAATTAATGTAATTATTAATTGTAATTTATAATAGTTCAAGAATATATAAAAAGATTATAATCTTCTATTTAAAAACATCGTTAACACTAATGCTCAAATGGGTTCGAGATTTATAAAGAAAGTGGGTGAGAACATCAATACTAAATTTATGTCTTATTATCCAAAATATTTCCGAGATTTTTTTTTAGACAAAATGTTTTATTGACGATTGGATGCCATTGCAGTAGATGTTTTCACGATAAGTAAACGAATTCATATTCATTTTCAATATTATAACCCACCTCACGTGAGAGAAGAAGCACGACAATATATAAAGGGGGTTTAAGAAAAGTTGAGAAAGGCTTTAAGTGAATAAGATTCAGTGCGTTTGGATTAAAGTATAGAACCAAACGGGAATTAAGTATTTATAAGAGCTTTTATATAAATAAAAAAGATTATTTAAATAGAAATAATAGCTTTAAAAAGCCTCCTATTCGTCTTATTGGAAAAATCATCGCGGTATCGTTAATATAGTCCATGTGAGTACTTCCATCCCTTCTGATAAGTTCTTTATCCTCTATTTTTCCCATAATTATGCATGGAATAAGTTGGATAAAACCACAAATTATAGCGATATAATTATTTACAAATAGTGCTAAAGAAAAACAACCTAAGGTAAGTGATAAGTACAGCGGATGACGAATATAGCTATAAATCTTTCCTCTTACGATTGGTGCTTCTTCGGGAAAAATTGAATAAATATCCATGCCATTAGTCGTCATTTTGAACCCCGCTCTCTCAATATGTAAATTAACAAGTATAAACATAATGAATAGGATAAGAGCTAATAAGATGGGTGTCCAAGAGGGAAAAATCCAAATTGGAAATATAGAAGGTCCCATGATAAACAGAGGATGAAAGAAAAGGGCATACCACGTGATAAGCAGAGGGATTATATATCTATAGAAATATTTTTGATAGGCTAATCTTCCGTATTTCTCTCTGTAATGTTTCGCTTTCTTAGTGTGAAAATAACCTATCAAAATAACAATAAACGCCATAAGACTCTGAGTTATAATTGGCATGTACCAGGCAATTTGATTGAAAAAATAGAAATAGAGAACGACAATCCCAATGAAACTAAGTATATATAATAAAGTTAATATCGCTTTACCCTTAGATTTTATTGCGGGTACTTTATCTAAAAATATCCTGATTTCTTCCTTCATAACAGAATCATCCTTTTAATTGAGGTTAATTGTTTTCAATTCAATTACTAATTAAACTAATAGGGCAATCGATTATAAAGCTCATCAAGAAATTTATCGTGTAATAAAAAATTTTTAGTACAATACGAAAAAGTTCGTATAAAAGCGAGTGTTAATATACATCTTATAAGGATGTTTCTATCACAATTGATTAGTGAAGGGTTAAGATATGAAAAGTTCTTGGAACATTAATGAAGCTCTTGCGTGTCTTAAATCAGAAAAACGAGTCAGCATATTAAAGTTATTGTTAGAATCAGAAAAAGGACTATATTTCAATGAAATCGCAGAAAAATTATCTATAATTCCTTCCACATTAGAATATCATCTTAAAAATTTGGTAAAACATAAGCTTATCAGTCATTCAGATAAAGTTTATTTAAAAAATGCATATTCACAAGTAATTTGGAATATATATTTAAATCTCTTAAAATTAAATCCAATAATTCCATATTTGAACACACATAATATACCATTTAATGACCCTGCTCTTCTGCTGAGGTTTATGGTTTCTAATCCCATTCTTGTTCCCGATTTGGTTTCGATGTTAGATGCAATGAAGAATATCATAAAACCTAAAATTTCAAAGTTTAGAATTGCGGGATCCTTCAATTTAGAATTAGAAGAAAAACTCATGCGATTTAACTCCTTTGATACAAGGATGGAAGAGTTAGAAATAATTTCCACATATGAAAATTATCAAAAATTACTATCTTATAATAGTTTCGAATATTTCTTTTCTTTCACTAAAATGGAAAATATCAAATTGTTTCTGGTAAAAGAATGTAATTTTTATATAGGAATTGGAGAAGATTTGGATGAAATATTTGGAATCTTATTTCTTCCTGACATCTCAAATGAAATTGACTTTCATAAAGCTCTTTTCTTTAGAGGGAAGAAAAATACAAATTGGTTAAGTGAAACATTTGAAAGTCTCAAAAAGGAAGCAAAAAGAATCACCTTGACAGAGGGACTAATAAAAAATAAAGGCTTATTTAGTAAATATTTAGATGAATTAAATCGTAAGTAAAAAAACAGAAAAAGAAAAAAATGAGAGTATTAGATCTTTATTTTTATTATTCTTAGGAATAACTTTTTGGAAAGAATATCTTACATATCTTCTACAGCGTCCTCAAAGGCTTCCATAGCTAATTCAATGATTTCTTGGAAAGCCATTGCGTCTTGAAGATTACCTTCTACAGTAATGTCTCCCGCCATATAAGCACTTGTAGCATCAACCTCACCATAAAGCATTCCCGCTCCTACTTCACTGGTAGCA
>WJIN01000259.1 GCA_014730295.1 Promethearchaeota archaeon
ATCAGAAACTGATTATCTAGCAAGACGCTTATTTAGCGGGTTAGGATTTTGATTAAAAAAAAAGGATTATAAGGGGTGATTATGTTTGATTTCTCTAAAAAATTTTATTGAGAAAATTAGAAACATTTGGAATGGTTTTAAGACAAATTTGAAGGTATTTGTAAAGAAGAAGAAAATAATCTTCATTATCAATAATTATCCCGGGGGATATAAGCCTGAAAGAATTAGACGATTAGAGAATCTCATACAGCTCGAATTTCCTACCCTTAAAGCTAAAATAATCCATTATTCTGATATTGATAAAAAAACACTAAAAAAAAGTATAGGATTAATTCTAACAGGTTCAAGTTTGAATGTATCAAGTTTTTCCTCAAATCCTTCGATGGAAACACGATTTATTCCGGAAATAGAATTAATTAGGAAATATAAAAAGCCTATTTTGGCAATTTGCTTTGGTCATCAGTTAGCCGCGTATGCGTTTGGAGCGAAAGTTAAAAGGATGAGCTATAGAGCAGTGAATAATGATATTTTCAAGTTAAAACTACAGAAATCTGATGAATTGATCACTACTAATGAAATCCATGTTAATCTTAATCATAAAGATTATGTAGTACCGTATGATGAAAATCTTCGAAAACATTTTGACATTAACGCAAATTTATCGGTAGATGGATATGAAACTGTTCAATATATGAAACATAAGAAAAAACCTATTTACTCAGTTCAATTTCATCCCGAGAATCATATAGGTAATTTTCATTATCCTCCTTATATTGAGGATGAAATAATCGATAAGGCGAAAATTGCAGGACAAATACTCATTTCAAATTTTGTATCTTTATGCTTGTAATATCTGAAAAAATCACTCTTTTTATTTTAAAAGAATTCCACAATTTCACTTTAGTTCTATATTTATTCCAACTATAATTTTTAAACTGCAAATAATTAGATCCAATATGAATAAAGCAATTTCTAAATCTTTTAAGCATATTAATTAGGTGCTCACATACTAAATGAATTATCATGATATTGATATTGGAGAAAATGTACCCGAGATTTTTCGTGCAGTAATTGAAATTCCAAGGGAATCTCGAAACAAATATGAGATGCACGATGAGCTTCTAATTTTGGATCGGGTTCTCCATTCTTCTCTCACATATCCAACAAATTACGGATTTATACCCCAAACTCAAGCAAAGGATGGAGATGCTCTGGACATATTGGTTTGGTCCCGTTTTCCGTTAGATCCTCGATGTGTCGTGACTGTTAGACCACTTGGTATGTTAAAAATGCGAGATGAACAAGGAGAAGATAACAAAATTTTAGCAGTTCCGTATAACGACCCCTTTTTTGAAGATACGGTTGATATCGAAGATGTTCAAGAAGGATTTTTAAAAGAAATGACTCAGTTTTTTAAACGTTATAAGGAATTAGAGGAAGGAAAAACTACCACGGTGGAAGGATGGTTCCCAAAAGAAGTAGCGAAGGAGTATTTACTTGACGCTATGGAAAGGTACAATGAACTAAAAAACCGTTAGATCTTTAGAGCGAATTTCCAAAATTGTTCCTTTTTTATAATTTAGAAAACAATAGAATATTAACTGACATCTTGGAATAGAACCCTCATCTTCATATAGGATTTTATAACAGAAAGAAGTCTTAATGGATTAAGCAAAAAACGTAAACCACGCTTCCTTCGCGCCTTTTTTACCATTTTTCGAGCGTTATTTACATATTTTAATTCCCTGAATGAGAGATAGAGGAGTTCATATAAATCGCTTGGACTTAATTCATGAGTTTTAATAACCGGTTCCATCACTGTATATCTTGACCAATTTTTTGAGATCACAAGACCTTGCTTATCTAATTCTTCAAGCGTATCACTCCCTGGGAAAGGAGTTAAAATAACGAAACTAATAATATCAACGTCCGTGTGTTTCATTACCTCTATTTGTCGTATAATATCTTCTCTCCTATCGTATAAATTCACCCCAATTATTAAATTGCCAATAGAGAGAATATTGTTTCTATCAAGGATCTCAAGGGCTTTGAGAACTTTATTGAAGGTAATTTCTTTTCGCATTTCCTTTAGAGACTCCTCATCTATACTCTCAATTCCAATAAATACTGCCCAGAATCCCGCTTCAGACATTTTCTCGACCATTGATGGAGACCGGACTATATCATCAACTCTGATTTGAGCAAAAAATTTGAAATCACTAATGAGACCTTTGTCCTTAAAATGGAGTATTTGCTCGCATAATCGCTCTACTCGCTTAGTATTGGCAGAGAGCTCATCATCAACAAAAAAGATGTCTGTTATACATTTATCTTGAGAAATAATCATTAACTCCTGTATTATTTTATGAATCGGTCGCGCCCGCCACGTACGATTGTTTATTTTCCAGGTCGTACAAAACTTACAACTAAATGGACATCCACGAGAAGTTTCTATTGTTTCTAAGCGGACTGTAAACATTTTATATTTATTACCCTCAGTTAAATGACGGGCGGGGAATTTTATATTTTCATAATCTTGTTTACTCGTTAATTCTCTATCGGGGTTATGAATTATTTTTCCCTTTTGTTTGTATGAAATTCCTTTTATTCCTTCGCAACTCCCTTTCTTAATCAACTCCCGAAAAGTTAATTCTCCTTCTCCTCGGACAATTATGTCAACATATTCATTTTTTAAAGTGTCGTTCACTTTAAAAGTGGGATGACGTCCACCAAACACTACAGGTATATCAGGCCCAATTTCCTTAACGGATTGGGCAATTCTATAACATTCCTCGATCGCAGCGGAGACGAATACAGATATTCCTACGATATCGGGATTAAACTTTTTAATTCTATTTTTAATCTGATTATGACTAAGATTTTCCACCTTTGAGTCGAGTATTTGGACATCGACTTGTAGATCCTCAAGGTAAGCTGCGATATATGTCAAAGAGATTGGTGGAAAATCCATGTTATAAAAATCCCATCCAATTGAATTGAAATTGGGTTTTATTAATAAGATCCTTCCCCAATTTAAAGAATGAGATTTATTGAAACCCATAATAAAATCAGTTTTTTTTCGTTATTATTGCTTTTTTTAGCTTTTCATCCTTCGATATGTCTCTTGCTCGCATCTTTTTGGTAATTACCTCTTCAATTTTTCTTAAATTATTAAGAACAATCCTTCTCCAACCAAAATATGCTTTTATTCCTCTGTAAATTCTTCCAGGATTTAGAATAAACTTTATACCACGCTTCTTAATTACCTTTTTGAGTAGTTTGTATTTATTCTTATACCCACCCCCATAGTAAGATACATAATAAAACCCAAAAAAGAGTAATCGTTGGAGCGTTTCTGGACTAAAATTGGGTGTTTTGATGACGGGAGTAAGCCAATTAAATTTGGAATAATCTTCCGTTAATAACAAATCTTGTTGTTTCATCTCTTTATAAAAGGTTGTCGCGGGAAATGGAGTTAATAATGTAAAACTGGGTAGATCGAGGGTTAACTCATTAGTTTTTTTAATGGTACGAAGGACTGTTTCCACATCATCATCTAAATTTATTCCTATAATCACATTGCCCATCACCACGATCCCGCTTTCATGAAGTATTTCGATTCCCCTTTCAATTTGGCTGATTTTGCAACCCTTCTCAACCTTTTTTAAGTTTTTATCATCTGTGGCTTCTACACCAACTAGTACGAGCCAAAATCCTGCTTTTGCCATTAGTTTAGTAATTTCGGGATATTTGGCCATAGAATCCAGTCTTCCCTGAAAAAAGAAAAATAGATTCCTTCTAATTCTTCCCTTATTTTTCGCATCGATAATTGCGAGACATAACTCTTTCATTCTGTTCATATCTACTAGAATGTTATCGTCGACCAAAAAGACATCTTCAATTTTTTTGTTTTTTGAGATAAGCTCTAACTCTTTCATTATATTCTCAACCGATCGAGGTCTCCACCGTCTCTTATACACGACATGGGTACTACAAAATTTGCACCCTTGAGGACAACCCCTAGATGTTTCAATTGCATCACAATTTAAATTGAAAATTTTATATTCATTTTCGTTTACCAAATGTCTTGCTGGAAATCTTAAAGTATCTAAATCTTTTATAAACGGTCGGTCAGGGTTATGTATAAGGTCTCCGTTCACTTTATATGATAAACCCTTAACACCTTTAGGTGAACCCTTTTGAATCAATTCGCGAAATGTAAATTCACCTTCTCCACGTACTAATATATCAATCCATGGAGAGGAGAGCGTTTGTTCAACTGCGAGTGTTGGATGCCATCCCCCGATTATGGTCGTATATCCCATTTTTTTTGCAATTTTTGCATATTCCAGCACAAGATTGATTGCGCTAGTGACGGGGACTGTGAAGCCAACCATATCTGGACCATATTCTCTGAGTCGTTCCATATACTGACGAAAATTGAGATTTTCAGCTTTTGTATCTAAAATATCGACTTCTGCGATATCCTCTACATATGCGGCTATATATTCTAACGCTAGTGGGGGGAATGCAGAATCGTAGAAATCGTATCCACTAGTTTTATAATTCGCATTTACTAATAATATTCTATTCCATTTATTCATCATAGATAAGATATAATTTGTGATTTAAAAACTTAATAAAAGATATATCTGAATTGAATTCTAAAAATATATGAAATCAAATCTAATATAAAATTTTAAACATATAAGATTTAATTGGATCGATTTGAAAATTGCTAATTAAAGAACATTTAAATTCCTTACTATATAGAAAAAATCAACATTAATGGGTTTATAATTCTTATCTTAATGTAATAAAGGATGTAATAAGGATTGAGATACACTTATAAAAAGAATAAGTAAAAATAGAAATTATTTTAACATTACCTTAGACATTTACTACTTCTTTTACCTCAGGGACAAATTGCTTAACCGCTCGTTCTATTCCGAGCTTTAAAGTTTGTTGTGCGTGAACACAGCCCGCGCAATGGCCTTGAAGTCGTACCTTAACGATGCCATCATCGGTTATCTCTAATAATTCTACGTCTCCACCGTCTCTCTGTAAAGAAGGTCGAATTTTGTCTATTACTTCCTTGACTTTATCTTTATTTACCATTTTTAATCTAAACCTTTTAATATTTTTATATATAATTGAATTTATTAACCAATTAAAGCCTTAGCTTTATGTAATATTAGAATATTTATTCGAAACGGTTATTTTTCGCAACAGCATTGACATTTTAATTAATATTATAAAAGTTAAATCTATTAAATTGCGAATTATTATTCAATGCATAGAATAATTACAGAATAAGAACGGAAAAATGAACACTGAAGAATTTATTAAACTCTTAGGAAAGGCTCAAGATTTAATGGCAGAGGAAAATTATCGTGAATCATTAGACATCCTATATAATCTAAAAAAGATTGAACAGAAAGGAGACTTTGATTATTCGTTAACCCATAAATTATATCAACTCATTTCCAATTCTGAGTCTCTCCTGAATCAGAGCAGCATATTGAAGGAGTTAAAAAACATATCAAAAAAATACGATTCTATCTCCTTTGAGACTTTATCCAAATTACTAAAGGAGGATTATGATATTACACTTAAACCCGGAATCTTGCGAAGAGAGATTGAATTACTAATATTAAGAAACAAAATTCCATATAAAGTTGAAAAAGAAATGTTAGTTTTTACATAAAAATTTGCTTTGCTTTTAATCTCCATATTTTAAGTCTATATAGTATATATATCTATTTTTTTAGAAATTGGACTCCATATTATTCATATTCCCTATTTTTTTAAACAGTATTAACTTACTAAATAATTGATCCATTCAATTATCGAATTTCTAATTAAAATAAAATAATACAAATAAAGTGAGTAGAAAAATGAGTGAAGAAATGGATAAGGAAGATTGGACGTTTGTGAAATTAATGATTCAAAAGCATTGGAAAGCGGGTATTTTGTTTATCGCGCTCGGTTTAGTTGCTGTTATTGGTGCTTTGTTGACTCTCTTTTTTCATATAAACACTTCAACTATAGGTAATGGAGGACAATGGACTATTGCTGATTTTTCTTTACAAACGATTATATTCTGGTTTTTATGGCTTCTTTTATGGGAAGTGCTATTCGTGGTAATTCCTACTGCTGCAGTGATGGGTGGCCTTGGTTATTTCTGGTGGACGAGATTGGAAGAGTCTGAAAAGGAATTATTCCGAGAGAGAGATAAGAAAGAACAGAAAGTTAATAAACCAGGTGCCGCGAGTGGTATTTTGGGTTTTTTCGTCTTTATTGCCTTTATAATTATCACCTTAATTCAGGGAACTTTCGATGCTCCATTGGGAACAATTGAATATGTTTATTGGATTCAAACATGTCTCTGGTCGGTATTTTGGGTATTGATTTTCTTAGGCATCCCAGCTACCATAGGTGGACTATATTATCTACGCAAGAAATTACGAGAAGTATAATTTTAATTTTTCAATATTTTTTTTTACATTTTTTTTATCTAAACTATTACAATTCTATCATGTGGTATTTTTATAGTTCTTTTTTAACCTAGTTTCAAAACCTAAAGTGAAAAAAATGATAATAAATCAGTTAGAAAAAACCCTACAACTCAAAATGGTCTATTATGGACCCGCAATGTCGGGCAAAACGACTTCTCTAAAAGCTCTATTCGACCATTTCGGAAAAAAAGATAAGGTGAAAAGTATTGAGAGTACTGTTGGAAGGACATTATATTTTGATTATGGTGTACTCTCTTTTCAAAACGAAACCTGGAAGTTAAAAATAAACATATATACGACCACGGGACAAGATTTTTATCTCATTACGAGACCCACGGTTCTAAGAGCGGTTGATGGCATTATATTTGTAGTCGATTCGCAAAAAAGCGCATATAAGAGAAATATCGCCTCGTGGACAGAATTAACTGATTATTTTGAGAAAGATGCGTTTAATCGACTTGGGAAAATTATTGTGTTTAATAAACAAGATTTACCCGATAAATTCGAAACTGCCCAATTCTTAGAGGATATAAACTTTCAAACCTATAGGAATATTGAAAGCAGAAAAAGTATCGCAATATCCTCGGAAGGTGTTCTCGAAACCTTTGAAGATACACTTCGTTTAATCCTACAGAGTATGTACCATGAAAATATAATCTCTACCACCGTATAATTAGACCCGCAGAGTAATCGGCTCCACAGAATCTTCTAACCCATAAGTCGGGATTATCCACATATACATACAATATTCCAAATTCTTATAGGTCGGTTTTGTATAATTCATATGACCGAGATTTCCCGGAAAGAATACACCATCTCCATCTTCCAAATTCCTACATATGGATTCGCCATCTTCATTGATTAAATATTGGGTCACAGCGACCTTCTCTTCAGGGATACAATAGATATAAATTTCAGGATATTCTGGGTGAATATGTGGATAAATTTCTATATTTCCATATTCATTTTCCACTAAATTTACGCTTGTTAAAACCCCTTGTTGTAAAGCCTTTTGAGGGATATTGGTAAATCCAGACATATAATATCCATTTTTGATGGCAGTCCATACTGTTCTATACGTTGCGACGCGATCTTTGGTAGATAATTCACCTCGAGGGACAAACTTAGTAAGATCGAAATGTTGTACTTCAAAATCGCGGTCTTTCTCATTTTTCACTTGACTATAAACTAAACATATCTTATAAGCTGTATCGGGTTTCGGGTCTATTTTTATTGTTATTTGTTTTTCTGGAGGGAGGAACAAGAAATCAAACTGGTCAAAGTTATACGGAGCTCCTTCATAAACGGCCACGGCATTGCCTGAGAGCAGACATGCGTTTACAACCTCATTTGATTTCGTGGAGATCTCAAGATCATTATCAAAATAAAAATATTGGAGCTTAGCCTCCCCTAATTTTTGTTCAAACGGTTTTATTTTGGGATCTTTGAGATAATAAGAATACATCTCAGACTTACTTACTCTCTCTGACATATTAAGTTCGATAAAGAATTAGATATTAAAATAGTTGTCTTTTAAAAATAATAAATTATGTTTCGAATATTGGCTTATAATTCAAATTAAACAGAGAAAATGAATAAGAGTGTGTGTGTATCAAAAAGCATGTTGTAAATTTAGTCGTAAATTGATAAGATAAATATGCTTATTGGATTGGATTTTGAATACGAATTGATTTATGAGCATTATCTTCAATAATAGCGACTATTGCTGTTATATGTTGTTTTGTTTCATAAATTATTTCTTTCGCATCTTTTTTATTCCATTTTGTAAAACCGTATAGAAAGGGTGCCGTTTCAAACAATCCTTCTTGTAAACCTGTTAATTTTACTGTAGCACCTTCCAGGTCGTTGTTAGAATTATTTCTAATCGCAATTTTATACGTATAGAGTTCATCTTTTTCGGCTATTAGTTCTATTGACTCCATTTGGAAATCTTTTTTAAATTTCGGGGAGACTCCTTCGAATACGGAGGGTGCTTCGGATGGGCCTCCAGAAAATAAATCTGCCGCGGTTTCCTCTTCCTCAATTAATTCAGAACTAATCATTATAGGTAATTCAAATTTTATCGGTTCTTTTCCAGACGTCTTTCTTCCAATAACCATTAAGGCCCATTTTGAATAATCCCCATATTTTATTCCCCAGTGTTCTTTCTCTGATGGTTCCCATAGATAATTATGGCTCGGCTCCGCGATCTCGGGAACTTTTAATAAAAGATATCCCTCCTTCGTATTTGATTTAGTTTTT
Source organism: Promethearchaeota archaeon (assembly GCA_014730295.1). Next base: position 8,781 of record WJIN01000259.1, read on the forward strand.
GTTTGTCCTGCGATGGCAGGAGGTAGCTCCTCTACCTGTTGGCAGCTCCTTCCGTATTGTTCGCAATGACAGACTAAATTTGCTTCTTGGAGGAGTCGTATTTCAATTTCTCTCAATCCTTCTGAGGAGTAATTGATTTTTATAGTCTCGCCGGGTTTAAATACATCCTTCTTTAAATTTACATTCAATCCCGAAATTGAAAATGAAAGAGGACTTGGTTTTTTTTGACTTGCAGTTTTTTTTGGTTTAATTATAATTTCTTGATTACGTTTAACAATAATATCCTCATCAGGATTTACAGGATTCGGTTTCCGCAAAAGTAATTGAAGTCGATACTCCAAGTCGCGTTTTTCTATAGTCGGGACAACATTATTCTTAATTGTGAGTGCTTTATCTCTGATATATTTTCCTTCTTCAAATTTCCCCTTGGAAAAGATTTCTTGTTTAGTAATTTGGAGATCTTTCTGACAAGGGGGAGAGGTTAATAATCTGATCCCGCTCCAAAATAAGTCGGTCTCCTCTTCAAAATTAAAATTAGCCCTTACCGGAAGCTTATCACCTTGGATAACAAAATCTTTAAGCGGGGTTAATTCTAATTGCATACTTATTACAAGTCAAAGAATTTTAATGAAGTTTATGATATAAAAAAAAATGTATGGAGTTTTAATAATGTTTATAATTGATTGATAAGGAAGTAGGATTTAATAATTACGTACTTTAATCTCTTTTAACTTTTTGAAAAATCTTAAATCTTTCTCTCTTTTTAACTATATTCTATAATCTTTTCTTCAATAAATTTATAAAATACTAAATTATTAAAAAAATTGAGATACAATTGAAGAGCTATAATATTAAAATACAATTAAAGATGACCCTTTTATTAATTCAATAAATTTTTACTTTTTGACTCACTCTATTGAGTATGAGTTTACGCGGCACGATAAAAGCTATTCTATTCGATTTAGATAATACTTTAATAGAGATAGATATTGATGCGTTTGTGAAAAATTATGTATTATTGTTAAGTAATTATGTGAAAGACTATGTCCCCACCCGAAAGTTTATCCCACGACTCATGAAAGTCTCGCAAAAAGTGGAGCAAAATAACGGTGAAATGACTAATGAGGAGGTATTTGCAGACTATTTTTTCCCTCTTGAGGGATATATGAGGGAAGATTTGGAACCAATTTTCGATGAATTTTACATAAATGAATATCCAAAACTCCAAAAATTTACCAACGAAAAACCAGAGGCTCGTCATACGATTGAAAAAGCCTTTCAAAATGGATATAAAGTCGTTATCGCTACTACGCCTCTCTTACCCGAAACCGCGATAAAACAACGCCTCACATGGGGGGGAGTCGGCAATTTTGAGTATGACCTCATTACCAGCTATGAACATGTGTCCGCAACTAAACCTAATCTACTTTATTATGAAGATATCTCACAACAAATCGGTGTTCCGCTAGAGGCCTGTCTTATGGTAGGGGATGAAGATAAGGATATGGTAGCTAAAAAAAAAGGCTGTAAAACCTTTTTAATCCCAAGCCCCAACACAAAACTCGATCCTGAAACCCCAGAACCCGATTATCAGGGAAGCCTCCATGATTTAAAAGAACTTCTTTAATTGAATTTAATATCTCCCTTAAAAAGAGTTCTAAAATAAATAAAAAAATAGTTTAATTTTGTAATTTAACCTCTAGATCTATAGTATTTCTGATTCCTAATTTTTCGGCAATTTTCCTAATATATTGTATCCGATGGTCCTTCAAGTAGTCCAATATGAGCAAACTTGGCATAATAGAAGCAGCCAATAAAAATGGGAGTAAGAAGGTAAGGACACCATCAAAAATGATGTTTATTAATTCATCATTACGGGCTAAAAAGGTAAGAAGAATCGAAATATAGGAAATAATAACTCCTACACCAGCATAGCCTTTCAATGCATATGTATACCAATTACCGACACCCCGAACCTCAATGATAGCGTTCTTTTTTTGAGTCTTTTTAATATTCGTATAGGAGATTCCCGAATCGTTTAAAAACCACGCCCCAGCAAATAAACCCGCTGAAGGTCCGATAGTTAAGACCAATGTAAAGATAAATGTCATAAAAAAAATATTAGTTGGGCTTCGCTCAATAAGCATCATTGGTCGTATAACTAACTTTTCCAGGAAAGGTGCGAGGATCAGACTTAGGTTCATTGCCATTAACCCCGCAAACACACCTCTAAATGTTCTCTTAAACTCTGCTGGTTTTTCCTTCTCTTGAATTCCGTATTCCATTTGTCTTCCAATGATATTTTTATGGAGGAAAAGATATATTGGTGGCAAGAGATACCCAAATGCCAATGTGAATATAATTGAAGGAATGAATAAGAGGAGCATAAGAAAGAAGAGCTGAATTCCATCTGTACTGCCTGGCAGAAATCTGTAGGTCGCTTCATTTTGGTTTATAATAGGAAGTAATACTGCTAAGATAATGTAGATAATTAACGAGATGAAAATCGATTTATATTTCAAAATAAAGTCTCACCAATCTTTTTGTTTAATAATTGGACTTGATTCTTTATAATCTTTCTAATTAAATCTCCTAAATTGAATCTATAGAGTATATGAATGTCAAATAAAAATATCTAGGAGATTAAGGTTAAGACTAGTCATCTCTTCTAGTTTGGCAAGTTATTAAAATCTATTCAGAATAGTGGGATACTTGAAATAGAAAACTCACTCATAAAAAAATCTATTTTCTCTCTGGGCTATATGAAATACCTTTGTTGAAACAGATTATTTCTGAATTATTAATTTAGAGTGATTTGATTATCAAATCTGGGATTCATTTCTTCATCTAATAATTTCTCGATAAGATCTGAGAACGTTCCATCCTTAACTTTGAGTTTTTTCAGTTTTTTATAGAGATATAATCTAATAGAGATATTTTTTAAAGTCATATATATTTTCCACATATCTATGTAGATTATCTCCATCCTCATTTTTTATCCTCAATTTTTAAAAACTATAATTTGAAGATAGATCGATTTTGTGTCAGATTTGACTTATGATTTTGTGAGTCTAAAACACAATGTTAAAAAAGAGTGAAAAGTAAAAAATAAGATAGTGCTTTATGCTTATTCGGTATGAGCTGAAATGATCAAGTCGGCAAAGAGTTTCATATCATTTAAGAGCGTATTGACTTTATCCTGTGATTCCATATCAATTTCACCCGATTTCATAATAAGTACAGAGATAATATACTTAAAGATATGTAGCTCAACTTCCTTTCCATCCTCATTCCGACCTCTAAACGTAGCTGAATCCGACATAAAGATATTTTCTCGGACCGTATTACATGCATTAATGAAATCTCGCAAATCCCCTCGTAAGGTGAGACCACTGCTTACCCCTTTTACATTGTGGACAATTACATTCCCAGAAATATCGGAAATGATTACTTTGGCGCCGATTTCTTCTAATTGTTGTTCTGCTTTTTCCACGTGGCTCTTAAGTTCCTCGTAGGACGAAATCAAAATATCTCGGAAAATTTTGGCTAATTTATCTTGATCGTAGATGCTGGTAAGGTATGATTTAAACTCATTATCCTCGAACATATCCTCAAAGATTTCGCGGGCTTTTTTGACGTTTGTATCCAAGAGCTCTTTCTCATAATCTTCTGTATCATATTTATGATAGAATAGGAAGATTTTGGGCTTCTCATTATTCTTTCTATAGATGTCCAATAATCCTTCAAAATACTGTTTTGATTCTTCAAAACTATCGGGATCATGGAGATCTACAATGGGGATTAGGATGTCCGTCCCTCGGAACACTTCGGGCTTTTCCATGTACTCTTTACGGTATTGTTCTTGTCCACCAAAATCAAAAATTCCGACTTGGAGCCCTAAGAATGGATGCCTTCTCGTTTCGTATAAAATAGTCGGACTTAATGACTTCGTATCTTCTGGACTTTTCGCCGCAAATGCAACGCTGTAAAGACTGGTCTTTCCACAGCCAGATAATCCAACTAAACTGATTTTCATGTATTATCTACTCCTCTTTTGTTTTTAACTACTTCAAATAATAATTAATACTTCTTTATTTTTCTTAATATTCTTTTATTCTTAATTTTTAGTTGTATAAAGAAATTGATATATTGGGTTATTTTTTCAACTTGTAGGTTTTTGAGTATATCTTTCCGTATTTTTGCGTCGATGCTTCTATAAGCACTTCACCAAGTATTAATTCACCGTCTTTTTCTTCTAATGGATAATTAACGTCAATTTCCTCATAAGGAAAGAGCTCTTTGATTTTAGTATTCCATACATTCTTTTCAAAAACGTCGTCTACGATGGCAATCCTGATCTTTAGATCTTCAAGTAGGAATCCGATTGTATTTGTTATCGATAATTCTAAGGTCTTTGCCTCTTCATTGAGGTTTCTCTTCACACTTAGCGCCCGACGAGCGTCAATGATCGGTTTTATATCAAATGTAGGTTTTTGCCCTTCTTCTGGTTTTGACTCGATTTTCGGTTCCTCTGCTTCATCTCTATCCCGTACGATAAAGACCTTTCTCTTCTGAATATTATATTGACTCACTTTCTTCAACTTAGCAAGGAAAAGCACTGAATTTAGATTGATCGCGTTGAATGGTTCTACGGTTAAATATCCTTTTTTACCCGCATCTTCAATAATTTCCGTACCAATACCAGAACGTGAAAAAACCGTATTTTTATTTGCACCGCTTCCTACGGATCCCACTGAAATATCGGCTTCTTCTGCCGTCAGATCAGTACAGAAGTTGCAGCTTGAAGATTTAAATTTATCTAATTGGCTAATCTTGTAGGATTTTACCGGTTCTGCATCTTCATCATAGTAAATATGGAACTTTCCTTTACTGATATCCATCTTTTTCACTTTTGATAAATCTACTCCTTCTCTTTCAAAGAATGGATATAAAGCTTCTGGTGCGAATGAATCCATACAAAATAGCCCTATGGTAAGGATATTTGCTCGCATGAAATATTTTAGCATTCCCGTTGGTGAATTGTACATCTTATTAACCGCATTTATATTGCACGGAGTGCCAACAAATGCAATGGAACGATAATCTTCCCGAACTGCCTCCATTAAGGCTTCAACAGTTTGCGAATGGCAATAAATAGATCCAGATGATCGAATCGCATCGTCTTTATTTGTGATAATTTGCGCAACCGGGAACCATGGATTCTCCGGGTCCTTCATCGTGACTATGGCCGCATCGATTAAATGCTCGTCAAACAGATAGCACAAAAGACTGGTCACAGTACCTCCATCTTGATATCCAATGGCTTCGGGGATATCTGTGTTAGTCACGTATCCCGTTTTGAACTCTCCGATAAGTTGATCGGGATCTGTAATAGTTCGAGGACACTGGTTATAACATATCCCGCATCCTGTGCACTTACCGACTAGCTTGGGCTGCCCTGCTAAATGATCCCATTCTAATACGGGACACACCGCAGCACATGTACCACATTCGGTACACACGCCCGTACGAACAATCTCCTTCATCAGCATACCGTAACTGTCTTTCTTTCCCTCTAATTTTTTTTGTATGTAATCGAAAGAATACTCGTATTTTTTGCTTGCTTTTTCGGTATTATTTTCGGTCATATTTATCCTTTTATTAAAATTCTTAGTAATTATTATGCTCTTTTAATAATCTATTAAATTTAAATGGGCGTATTAAAAAAAAGCTTATTAAAACGAAAGTTAACCAAGTTGATAATTTTAAAAAAAAATTATAAGTGGAAGATTTAATTAATAACTTTAATAACAAGGTTAGTTCTGAGTTTCTTCTAAATTCCAGAGACTTGGAATTGTAGAGTGTAAAATAGGATTTATTTAAAAATATAAAACATTCAAAACCACCAAACTACACGCACCGATAAGAATTATTCCAAACATAACTACAAATATCCACTGCTTTTTCTGTCCATAATATCCCGCAGAATTGATAACGGCGTAAATTACTAGTCCCATAGCCAGAATAAATACATATTGTGCCCAAGGAACTCCAATAAGAAGAAATATACCGCTTAAAAGGGAGAGCGTCCCCATAATCATTTCAGCAGTAATATGAAATTTAATTGCAATTGGTTCCGTCTCTAATTCAGGTACTTGGTTTGTTAGAAGTAACATTGACCAGAGTCCTATAATACCTATTCCAATGATAATTGCGTAGATTCCACTAATTATGAGAAGTACCATTTTCTTGTTTTCACTATTGTATGATGGAGAATATAATTAATCGTAATAAAAAATTCTTATGTATATATACAGTTAAATGTCTTGTTAAAATCATTACTAATTTTTATAATGATTTCTAATTCTGAGATCCTTCTAATCGTTCACTGATTGCTTTTATCGCATTTTGCGCAGAGATCTGCACTATTCGATGAAAATCATTTACATTTGCAAAAAGCGCATCGATGGCAGTTTTACCCCCAAATTTTTCAAGAAATTTGATTATTCCCAGTTTGATCTTATAGCATTCATTATTATGTTCCTTTAGATAATCACTCAGACGTTCTCTGTTTTTCGTCAGAAGTCTCCTTATCTCCTCATTAGAATGAATTTTATACCAGTTATCTTTGTAAATATTAAGCACCGCATCAATCACAATTTTTTTGAGCAACCAATATACTTTTGGGTTTTCTGCATATGTTATCAAAGGTTCAATTGCTTCAGGACCCCCAATTTTTCCTAAAGCGATAATTGCATTTTTTTTCACGTCAATATTTTCCTTTCTTTTTAATAATGCGAGTAAGGGATCCACAAATTCCTTATTGCCCAGCTCTCCTAAAATATAGGTAATAGATTCTTTGAGAATTTCATTAGGATGGGATAATTGGGATAATAAAGTATCATAGTTAATATTATTATCTTGGAGATAAATTTGTTTAATCGTGTCAATAATATACCACTTCATATCCATATCAATATATTCGAAATCAATATCTTCAACATCTAGTGATTTTAGTAATTCTGGAATGATTGAAGCATCTCCAATATCAGCCAATGCTTTGATCGAGGCGATACTTATTTCGCTATACATATTATCTATGTTTTCCAATAATAGGCGCATTGCGCTCTTGATCTTTAACTTCCCTATCAAATATATCGCATTTTCTTTCGCGATGAAATCCTCATCTTTTACTAATTCAATTAATTCTGAATTTATCTCATCCCCTAATAACCTAAAAATTGCTAAAATCCTTTTAATTAGTTCCTTATCTTTTTTATCAATAAGAGAAAGCAAAGAAGTAAAATCCTTTTTGTGGCTTGAGATACTTTCTAAAATTGATGGATGCTTTATCTTAAGATAATTGGAATCGTTATAGCTTATATTTAAACTCGAGATATATTTCCCTATTAATTTCACAAGCTCAATTTTACACGAATTAGAAATATCTGTTTGAAATGATTCTAAAAGAATAGTAATTGCCTCATTTGGAGGTAATTTTAATAATTCATAGCTCACATATTCTCTGGTGGCGTTATAGTCGGAATCCAGGTATTTAATGAACAAATCTATTTCTGGTTTATCAAATTTGATATTATGAATGGCTTTTAGTACCGTTTTTTCCATTTCAGCATCAAGTGCATCCGAGGAATTTTCCAAAATCCATTTTAGGGGTTCAATGGATTTTTTCAATTTAATCTTTCCCATAGATCTCGCAGCTTCACATTTTAAATCAATAGTTTTTTCAGAAATTATTACATTCTCCAACGTTTGAAAACAGACTTCCTTAGCATTATCCGGTATTTTTTCTATGGATCCGATTATTTTTATTGCTTCTTTTCTTGTGGAAAGCTCTTCTTGGGAATTTATAATCTGAATTAGTAATTGGACTGCAGTAGAGATGCCTAATTCTTGCCGTTTATTATATACCTCTATGGGATTAAATTCTAGATTAGACATGAATTATCCTGAGATTATCAGATCCGATAATTCGAATTCTGATTATCATTAATTGTGATCATCCTAATTTAAAAAACTATCCTTTCCAACTATTAAAGATTTTATATTATTTGAATTAGGAAAAATCTTCCGGATCCAACCATTAATGAATTCTTAGTTAGCTATCCAAATAAATAGAAAATATTTTAAAGACCAAATTCATAAATATTGTTAATAACGAGATCAATTAGGAGAGAAATAGATAAAATTCAAAATCAATATGAACATTTTTATAGAATTTGATCACAATCTATACATATATTATCCTAATTGAAATTTAAATTCCTAATAAGGTGATGTGAAAAATAGTATGGAAAATAATAATATGCAACGGAATGAATTAAAAAACGAAAGAATATCTTTTTACGCATGTCAGTGAGGCATAAACATTAAGAGTAAGGTGGATTGCGGAGAATTAGTGGACTTTGCGAAGCAATTCGATGATGTCATCGTTTCCAAGACCCATTCTTTTCTTTGCACTGAAAGTGGTCAAAATGAAATAATGAATGATATCCAAGAAAAAAATATAACCAGAGTCGTTGCTTCCGCTTGAACGCCTATAACACATGAACCCATTTATAGAGACACTCTTTCGAAAGCAGGTTTAGATCCCTATTATTACCAAATGGTGAATGTACGAGAACATTGTAGCTGGTGTACAGATGATCCTAACCTAGCGACTGAGAAAGCAAAAAAATTAGTACGCAGTGGTTTAGAAAGAGCGAGGCTTTTGGAAACTGTCCCTATTAAAACAGTCCCTGTGAAAAAATCCACATTAGTTATTGGGGGTGGTATAGCCGGGATGAATGCTGCATTAGATTTAGCAAATCAAGGTATCAAGGTTTATCTCGTAGAAAAGAATACGACCATTGGTGGGCGGATGGCTCAATTAGACAGAACTTTTCCCACGGATGATTGCGCGATCTGAATCTGTGGTCCGAAGATGTTAGAAGTGAGCAGAAATGAAAATATCCAGATAATATCTTACGCAGAAGTCAAAGAGGCTAAGGGGTATGTCGGAAATTACGAAATCTCCATCGAAAAGAAACCAAGGTATATAACCAATGATTGTAATGGTTGTGGTGCGTGTACGGAAGTATGCCCGATATATATTCCAAATTACTTTGATGAATATTTAGGAGCAAGAAAAGCGATCGATATAGCTTTTGGTCAAGCTGTTCCTTTTCTCTATGATATTGAACGAAATTCGTGCGTTGAGTGCTTTAGTTGTGTGGAAGAATGTGAACTCGATGCCATCGATTTTTCCCAAACTCCAGAAGAAAGACAAATTGAGGTCGGATCGATTATCATCGCGACTGGGTGGGATATTTATGAACCGTATGATGAATATGGATATGGCAAATTTGAAAATGTAATCAACCAAGCTCAATTGGAACGGATGCTTGCTCCAAATGGTCCATTAGGCGGTCATGTGAGACGTGTGTCAGATGATAAGAAACCGAAAGAAATTGTATTCATCCAGTGTGTTGGTAGTCGGGATACTGAGAGAACCTATTGTAGCGGAGTGTGTTGTATGCTTGCATTAAAAAATGCGAAATTATTAAAAGAAGAATTTCCAGACGCGGAAATAACGATATGCTACATCGATATGAGAACCAATGAAAAAGGGTTTGAAGAATATTATCAACGCGCGAAAGAATCAAATATTAGACTTATTCGAGGGAAAGTGGGAGAAATTGAAGAGAATCCCGATACAAAAGACGTAAGATTACGAGTATATTCATCTTTGACTGACGAAATAATCAATATTAACGCAGATTTAGTTGTTTTATCTACTGCTGCCTTACCTTCAAAGGGTACCACACAAATAGCCGATGTGTTGAACTTGGATGTAGATAAAAATGGTTTCTTGACTGAATCTCATTTCGGCTTAATGCCACAAGAAACTAAAACAAAGGGAATCTTTATTGCAGGATTTGCTCAAGGACCAAAAGATATTGCCTACTCAGTTTCTCAGTCTAGAGCGGCTGCAAGCAAGGTAGCTGAAATGACATCTGCCGGGCAAATTGATCTTGAATTAATCGTTGCGGAAGTGAATGAGGAGAGATGTATTATCTGCCATAGATGTGTTAAAGAATGTCCTAAGGGTGCGATCAAATTAGAAGATGGTGCAAAAGCAACAGTAGATGAAATCAATTGTGATGGGTGTGGAATCTGCGCGACTTGTTGTCCTACCCAAGCAATTGATATACGATATTTTAGAGATAATCAAATTTATGCAGAAATCGAAGGAATTCTATCAGGAGGTTAAAAATGAAAAACAATAATTACTATATAATCTGTTTTGCTTGTCTTAAATGAGGATATTCCGCTGCGGATCTAGCGGGAGTGTCTCGCATGAAATATAGTCCCTCAGTAAAGATTATTAAAGTGAGATGCACAGGAAGAGTTGATATAAAGCATATTCTATATGCCATTAAAAATGGGTGTGACGGTGTAATGGTCGTGGGTTGACGCCCACATGAATGTCAATTTAAATCGGGAAATTTTAATGCCCAAAAGCATGTGGAGCTAGCTAATAGGATCTTAAGTCGAAGAGGTCTCGGAGATATGCGAGTAAATATGTACATGTTAAGCTCAGCAGAATCAGAAAAATTTGTTAAAAGTGTTGAAGATGCTTTTGACAAAGTTCAGATGGAAGGACATAATCCAATCAAACTTAATTTAAAAGAAATAGAATCAACAAATCCTCCAAATTGAATGAAGCTTATAAAAAAATAATAGTTATAGGTTGACACCCTAGCAAAGGGAGGAGGATATTCAAGATTTTTTTAAAAAAAAATAAATAGGAAACAAGATGGAGCAATTAATACAAAATTCAGGATTTAAAAATTATTCCCCGAAAGATGTATTGGAAGCTACTTATTTAGCTACCAAGAATTTCCAAGTTAGAGCATTCTTCGAGGCAAAGAAGGAAATTTTAGATATAGGGAAATATACTGAACAAGAATTTTATCATATTCTTGATGCGATGATTGATGCTGAGACTGCGCGTCAATTAATTTTATATGATCTAACTAAAATTAAAGAACCTTTAAAATTAGACGATCTTATTAAAAAATTTTCCAATTTAAACCCTATGCATTTACTTAGAGATATTATTTATTTGAAAGAACAAGGGTATATAGAGGAGTCTAATGAGGTTAAAATAAGATTAGTGAAAAAAAAAATTGAGGGCGTAGAAAAAGAAGTCGAGCAGAAGAAGCATATTTTTAAATTTAAGGCTAATAGATTAGACGGAAATTTTATAGAACGATTTTTTGAACCCGTATCCATAATATTTAACTCTGGTGTTTGCTGTAATTGTGGTTGGTGTTCCGCATTATGTCCTGTAAATGCAATTATGGTAAATTCGGAGGAATTATTTGTCGATAAAGAGCAATGTATTAAATGTGGATTATGTTTCACGGTTTGTCCACGATCTTTTCCCATCGGACGCTTAATTGAACTTAAATCACGATTAAATAAATCATTAACATTTTCCGAAAAAATAGGTTCCTATATAAATACCTATTCTGGAAGAACTAATATAGATCAAATTAAAAAGTATTGTCAGGACGGTGGCATAGTAACTACACTTTTAGAATATCTGTTAAAGAATAAACTAGTTGATGCTATAATTGCTGTGCAACACTCTGAGGATCTTTGGAATCCGAAAGCGGTTATTGTGGATAATATCAAGGATTTATATAAAACGGCGGGTACTAAATATGCAAACTGTGCTTCTTTATCAATTTTAGATCAATCAAAGCAATATGAGCGCGTTGCAATAGTTGGAGTTCCTTGTCTGATGAAAGCAATAGAAAAAGGGTCATTATTTCCAAGCGGCTATCCATTTTTTACAAATATTAAATATAAGATTGGTTTGTTTTGTATGGAATCCTTTTCCTACGATAATATTATCAATTTGGTTGAGGAGAAATTCGATAAGAATATAGAAGAACTAGTGAAAATGAATATTGATAAAGGGAAATTCATAATTAACCTAAAATCTGGGGAGGAATTGGATGTTCCTTTAAAAGAGGTACAAGCTTATGCCCGAGAAACTTGTCATTTTTGTGAAGATCTCACATCGGATTTTGCTGATATTTCAGTAGGATCTATAGGTTCTCAAGCAGGATGGTCTTCTGTAATAACAAGAAGCGAAAAAGGAGAAGACCTGTATCAAGCAGCGGTAAAAGATGGTTTAATTGAATCTAAAAATTTAGCAGAGGTAAAACCAGGTAAGTTTTTGGTAGAGAAGATAGCTGGAATAAAGAGAAATAAGTGTAAACCTATTAAATTAACCGAAAATAAATGAATTCTAAATTATGTCAACAAAAACTTTTGAAGATTTAATTAAGGAGGTACATGAGAAAGGTATATGTCAACAATGCGGAGGCTGTGTTAGTTTTTGTAGTTCCGCAGAGTATGATATTATAAATTTTGTTGACCCATACTCTCCTCCAGTTTATATAAATAAAGATAATTGCCTTGAATGCGGTATTTGTTATTATATTTGCCCTCAGACACGTGTTCTGGATGAGGAATTAAATAACACATATCTATTTGAAGGTTTTTCTTCGATGCCTATAGGAAATTATCTCAAAATTTATTCATGTCAATCCAATAATAGGGAATTTTTAAAAAATGGGACTGATGGAGGAGTAGTTAATACAATTATTAATTATCTAATAGAAAACGACAGGATCGATGGTTCTATTGTCTCAAAAACAGAGGCGCCATTTTCACGGGAAGCTAATTATGCTGAAAGTAAGGAGGATCTCATAAATTCTTCGGGTACTCAATTAAATATATCTCCCCAGTTAACTGAACTTCAAAAATTTTCGACATACACCCACACGATTCCAGAATTAAACCATTATAGATTCAATAAATTAGCTGTAGTTGGAACACCTTGTCAAATATATACCATTCGCTGTATGCAAAATTTGGGAGTCACTCCATCAGAAAATGTTGAAATTTGTCTTGGATTATTTTGTTTTGAAAACTTCTTTTTTGATAAGTCCCAATTATGTAAATTCGAAAAAGATTTCAATATTGAATTTGAAAAAATAAAAAAAATTAATATAAAAGAGGATTTGATTTTCCAGATGGATGATAATCAAGAACTCCATAAGGAAATCCATATTCCATTTAATTATATGAAAGATTATATGCGTGTTGCATGTAATGCTTGTGATGATTTTACTAATATTTTTGCAGATCTTTCTTTTGGAGGATTAGGCTCTCCCGAGAAATATACTACTGTTATTATTAGAACGGAGAAGGGAAAGCAATTATTCCAAGAAGTAATGAATGCTAGTCTAATTACGCTCAGAGGGACCTCTGATGATGAAATACTCAGAATCCAAAATATACTCTCTGAATTTTCAAAAAAGAAGATTAAAAGAAAACAAAACTTCATGAATAATCTAAATACTAACCTAAAATTATGACAGAAACAGAAAATAAAGCACGATACAGAAAAGAAAATTGTAAGGAAGAAGATCTACGTAGTTTACATCAACAAAATTTAAGAGAATTACTGAAAAGATGCTATCAATGCGCTCGATGTACTGGAGTCTGTCAAATAAGTAAGGTACAAGATTTTAGACCTAGTAGAATAATTCAAAAAATACTCGAAGGTTTTGAGGGAAAAATTTTGGAGAGTGGAGTGCTCTGGGATTGTCTGATGTGTAATAGTTGTATGAAAGATTGTCCCGAAGATATAAATTTTGCCGACCTCGTAAGAGTTGCAAAATATCAAATGATAAATCAATATCAGCATACCCCAGATCAGAAAATTGCTCATAAGGGTATTTATACAATGATTTCCGAAATTTCGGCAAAATATGAAATTCATCCTAAAAGAGATCTAAGTTGGGTTCCAAAAGAAATCAAGATTGCGAAATCGGGGGATCTATTATTCCATGTGGGATGTCTTCCGTATTTTAAATTTGAATTCGATGAAATGGATACAATTCCCATCAGTAGTCTAAGAATGATTTCCAAGATAGAAAAAGATCCTATTGTGGTACTTGAGGATGAATATTGTTGCGGTCATGATTTATATTGGGGTCAAGGGAAATTGGAGGAATTCATAGAATTAGCAAAAAAAAATGTTGATAATTTCGAGCGAGCAGGAGTTTCAATTATCATCACATCGTGCGCAGAAGGGTATAGAACTTTTAAAATTGATTATCCTAAATTGTTTAAAGATTTTAATGAAAGATTCGAAATAAAACATATTATAGAATATCTATATGATAAGTGGAAAGAAGGAATTATTTCTTTTAAACTAAAAAAAGGATTAAATGAGAAAATAACGTTTACGTTTCATGATCCTTGTAGAATTAGTAGATTTCTTCCAAAAAATAATGATATTATGGAGAAACTAAGAAAAATATTTTATCAATTAGAAAAGGAGGGATATAAGTTTAATGAGATGAAACATAACAAAGGGAATTCCCTATGCTGTGGTGTAAGTAGCTGGATGAATTGTAATCAAAGGTCAAAAGCTCTAAGATATAAACGACTTTTAGAGGCAAAAGATGTAAGTAATATTATGGTGTCGACATGCCCAAAATGCGAATTACATTTTAAATGTTTACAAAACGATTTTGAAGATATTTCATCAATTGAAATTCTGGATTTTACTGAATTTATCATAAATTTTGTACAAATCAATGAAGAAAAAATAATAGAAAGGAAGTGAAAAAAATAGAAGGTTCAGTTTTGGTAATTGGGGGTGGAATAGCTGGGATTCAAGCTTCACTAGATTTAACAGAATTAGGATTCAATGTCTATTTAGTGGAAAAGTCACCTTCAATTGGTGGGCGTATGGCTCAATTAGATAAAACATTCCCTACGAATGATTGTTCGTTGTGTATATTAGCTCCAAAAATGGTAGAAGTCTATAGAAATCCTAATATAGAATTATTAACATATCATGAGGTTGAAAAGGTTTCTGGTAAAGCAGGTAATTTTACAGTCACTATTTTAAAAAAGCCTCGCTATATAAATGAATCTAAATGTAAGGGATGCGGAGATTGTGCTGCTAAATGTCCCAAAATTGAAGTACCAAATGAATTTGATATGAATCTTGGAAAACGTAAATCAATTTACATCCCGTTCCCCCAAGCAGTACCTCCTGTATATCTTATAGACCCAAATTTATGTTTGAAATTAACGAAAGACGTCTGTGGAGTATGCAGTAAAGTTTGTAAAGCTGAAGCTATTGATTACGATCAAAAACCCGTAGAATTTGATATAAATGTTGGTGCCATTGTAGTTGCTACTGGATTTGATATGTACGGAAGGGAACTTTCATCAAGATGGGGATATAGATTTGATAATGTTATAAACGCTTTAGAATATGAGAGGATCTTGTGCGCATCGGGGCCCTTCGGAGGTCATGTTTTAAGACCCAGTGATGAGCAAGAACCACATAAAATCGCCTTTATCCAATGCGCGGGTTCTAGAGATCTACATGAAGGAGTTCCTTATTGCTCAAGTGTATGTTGTATGTATACTGCTAAAGAAGCAATTATAACGAAAGAACATGCTGATAAATCTCAGTGTTTTGTTTTCAGGCATGATCTAAGAGCTTATGGCAAGGATTTTTACGAATTTACTCAAAGGGCTCAAGAGGAATATGGAGTTACTTATATACAAACAAAGATCAGCAAAATCAGTGAAAATCAAAAAACTAAAAATCTATTAATTCATTATGAAAACTTATCTTCAAGTAAATTAGAGACATTTGAAGCTGATCTAGTTGTTTTAGCAACTCCATTAGTTCCTTCTAAGGGTGTGAACGAATTAGCTGAGATTTTAGGTATCGAATTAGATACTTACAATTTTTTTAAGGAGGATTCTTATTTTAATAAATCCCTTTCCTCTCGGGACGGGATATTTCTTTCAGGTTTTTGCCAAGGTCCAATGGATATTCCTGAAACAGTAGCGAATGCAAGTGGTGTGGCATCTCAGGTGGCTACCCTTCTAAATTCAGAAAGGTTTTCCCATATACAAGAAAAAGTATTTGAAGTTCCTGAAAAAAAGGTGCAAATTACAGATTCTCCCAGAATTGGAGTTTTAATTTGCCATTGTGGTATAAATATTGGAAAATATGTTGATATTCCAAAAATCGTAGAATATATTAAAACTCTACCCCATGTAATTCATTGTGAGGATAATCTTTATTCATGTTCTAGCGACTCTCAAGAACGGATAAAAGAACTCATAAAAGAAAAAGATCTAAATCGATTTATTGTTGCTTCTTGTACACCCCGAACACATGAACCACTATTTCAAGAGACATGTCAAGAAGCTGGCTTAAACAAGTATCTCTTTGAAATGGTCAATATTCGAGATCAATGTTCATGGGTTCATATGAAGGAAAAGGAATTAGCAACTTTAAAAGCCACAGATTTAATTAGAATGGCTGTTTCTAAAGCGAGACTTTTACAGCCACAAAAAGAAGAAACCTTGAAAATTGAGCCCGCTGCTTTAATAATCGGGGGAGGGATTTCTGGAATTACCGCCGCATTGAACATTGCCAATCAAGGATTTAAAGTATATCTTATTGAGAAAGAAAAAGAATTAGGAGGTTTACTTAAAGATATTAATATCCTTTATCCTAATAATAAAAATTCGTCAAAATTTCTAGAAGAAAATGTTGAAAGAGTAAGAAGTAATAAAAATATTATACTATATTTAAACTCAAAAATAGAAGAGATAAAAGGATATATAGGTAATTATGAGATTTCATTATGTAATTCGAATAAAAAGATCATAAAATTCAAAGTCGGAACAATAATAGTAGCAACAGGGGCACAAGAATTTAAACCTAATGGTATTTTTAAATACTCTCAGAAAAACACGAGGATTATAACTCAGCAAGAGCTAGAAAAAAAGCTTAAAGAAAAAGATTCTCATTGGCTAAATAATATTAATCGCATAACTGTTATTTTATGTGTAAATTCAAGGCAGAAAACTGGACTTCCATATTGCTCTAACATCTGTTGTAGTATCTCTATAAAAAATATTGCTCTGTTAAAAGAACTCAAGCCAGAATTGGAAATTATAGTTTTATATAGAGATATGCAAATGGCTAAAAAAAAAATGGAAGACTATTATCGAGCACATAGAAAAGATGCTATATTTTTGAAATATGATCTAGAGAAACCTCCAAAAATATCAAAGCTAAAGAAACTTCAGGAAAGTTATGAAATTGAAGTATTTGATTTGAATTTGCAAGAGATTATAAAGTTTGAATCTGATTTACTAATTCTTTCTACTCCATTGATACCTTCTGATAATGTTGAGGACCTAGCCAAAATGTTGAAGGTTCCTTTAGATAGTAATGGATTTTTCTTAGAAGCTCATGTGAAATTAAGACCATTAGATTTTGCTACAGAGGGTATATTTCTTTGTGGTTGCGCGCAGTGGCCAAAAAGCATTCAGAATTCGATATCACAAGCTTATGGGGCAGCTGGCAGAGCTTGTAGATTTTTAGGTATGGGAGAAATAACTACATCTGGATTGATTGGTAAAGTAATTACTGAAAAGTGTATCGGATGTGGCAAATGTGAAGAAATTTGTCCTTATAATGCTATTGAATTACATAATGAAACCCTACATTTTGAAGATATTAGTATAGAGATAAAAAAGTCTAAAATCAATTCAGCTTTGTGTAAGGGATGTGGAACTTGTGCCGCTACTTGTCCCGTTGGGGCTATTTCCGTTAAGCATTACGACTTTAATCAAATTTATGAAATGATAGATTCATATCTAATTGAAAAACCCTGTTTGGAGTAATGATATGTCAAAATCTCAAAAAAAATCTGCTAAAGAAAATTTTCATCCTAAGATCTTAGCTTTTTGCTGCAATTGGTGCAGTTATGCGGGGGCGGATCTCGCAGGAGTTTCACGATTTCAATATCCTCCCAATATCAGAATAATCAGAGTTATGTGTTCTGGGAGGGTTGATCCTTCCTTCGTTCTTAAGGCAATAATCGACGGTGCCGACGGCATACTAATAACAGGATGCCATATTGGGGATTGCCATTATCTTTCGGGAAATGAATATACTAAAAAGCGATTTGAAAATCTTTCTAATATTGTAATCAAACAAATCGGACTACATCCCGATCGCATTAGACTTGAATGGGTGAGTGCATCTGAAGGTCGAAAGTTTGCTGATTTAATTACTGAATTTACAAATAAAGTAAAAGAATTAGGTCCTCTTTAAAAATAAGGCAAATTTTCTTTTATATTAGATATACCTATTATTAATTTTGCCTATAAATAAATTAAAATAGGAGATCTTTTTTTCAAAAATAATTAAAATCTTTCTAAATAAAAATTAAGTATTTTAAAAATGCCAACACTTTATTC
>WJIN01000260.1 GCA_014730295.1 Promethearchaeota archaeon
ACCCCGCCCATCAAATTTTCTCCTTCAAATGGAATTCCCACAAAAGAGTTAAAAAGAAAAGAAAGGTTAAATAAAAGTAAGGTCAAACCACAAAGGTATCAGTTGAGTCCAAATAAATTTTTGAAAATGACTCACTCTAAATATGCTGCTGCACGTAGTACCACCTAATACCGATTCACGAACGTGTTGAGGTCCACAGAGACGTGCACTCTTAAAAATGCATGAGCATATTACACAATCCCAAATATGCCTAATTTTTACATTTTTTATATGTTTTTTCAAGAACACGTCAATAATATTGTAATTTAATATAACGAAAATCTTGTATAGATTAGTGAGAATAAGTTAATAGGTAAAAAAAACAAAAATGATGAATGAGTCTGTTCTTTCTGGAATTAGAATAATTAAACACATAGATCTTTCTCAAAAAGATTTTGTAAATCCAGTAGCAATATTAGGAATGCCTGGGATTGCGGATGTAGGAAAATTCGCAATTGATACGTTGATTGGACAACTAGGTGCGCAAAATTACATGGATATAATCTTTGATGATTATCCTGCAGGTGCTATTGTTGATGATAGCTTATTGTCTGCGCCAAAAGCGGAGATTTTATTTTGGAAAGATCCCCAAGAAAAACGCGATATTATCTTAATAACAGCAGACGCGCAGAGTCTTACTCCTAAAGGAATATATAAAATTTCAAATTTTCTAACCGAAATTATATATAATTGTGGAATTAAACTCACGATTGCGCTTGGTGCATATCCTATCAATGGTAATAACTTGAATAGTAAAATTCCAAGAATTTTTGCTAGCTCAACAAATAAAGATTTACTGAGTACGTTTTTGGAGAAAAATAATTGCGAACGGATACAAAAAGGAGTAATTATTGGGGCAAATGGATTAATTCCCACCTTAGCAAAGGCACGTTTTAATACGGATGGATTAGTTTTATTAGCTGAAACAGACAATATTGCTATAGTTAATGAGGATATTACGGATCTAAAGGCATCGATAACCTTATTGGAAATGGTAAAGGATTCGTTTAATCTACCCATAGAAAAAAGGTATTCCTTAGATAATTTAGAAGATATTTCCAAAAATCTTCAATCTAAACGCGAAAAATTAGAAAAAGATCTAGAAACCTTACAAGTAATGGATACCGAAGAAAAGCGAAAATCTCTCTATATATAAATATTAATATTTCTTCTCCCCCTCTTTTTAAACATTATATTTTAACAATAGAAATTCTTTCGACAAACTTCACGAAAAGCACTATTCCTCTGCTATTTTAATCGATAAATTTTTTAGCCATAAAAAATAATATAATATAATAAGAGATTCTCATTCACTTTCTTTGGTATTATTTCGAAAGAATCTCGGAAATTTAAAAGTAGAAGTGAAATATTTTGGAATATGTTTGCGCCCGTTGTGGAAAAGAAGTAAGCAGAAAAGAACTAAGTGCCTTGCCAGGTATAAAATGTTCCCATTGTGGATATAGAATCCTATATAAAAAGCGCCCAGAAATCATAAAAAGACTCAAAGTAAAATAATTGTTTTAAAATTACTCTTTTTATTGAGTGTGGGATAAAGATTTGTCACTTTTTTCAAATAACAGAATCTATGCTCAGATAATTCATTAGCTCCTTGTATCTGTTCCGAATTGTTGTCTCTGTTACGTTCGCGATCTCTGAAATCTCCCGTTGCGTTCTACGTTCACCTTGTTCCATTGCTGCAAGATATAACGCCGCTCCCGCTAAGCCTGTTGGCGCTTTTCCAGTTGTTATTCTGTGTTTTTTAGCGAGATTAATTAATTCTGCAGCTCGATTTTGCGTTTTACCAGAGAGATTTAGTTCAGCACAAAATCGGGGGATGAAATTAATTGGGGACGAAACTGTCAAATTAATTTTAAGTTCATGGATAATTAATCGATAACATCGCGCAATTTGTTTTTTATCAATTGAAGTGAATTCAACGAAATCATCAAGCGTTTTTGGGATTTTGTTTAGTCTGCATGCGAGATAAACTGATGCGATGAGCATAGCCTCTATGGAGCGTCCTCTAATTAGACCCCTAATTGCCATTTTTCTGTAAATATGTGCCGCAGTTTCTTTAAGATCTCTTGACAAACTTAGTTGAGAGGATAATCTGTCTAATTGATTCATCGCATATGCCAAATTTCTGTCAATAGATCTATTTGTTCTTGTCCGAGTATTCCATTTTCGCAACCGATATATCTCTGCTTTTTTCTTTGGAGAGAGTTTCTGTCCAAACGCGTCCTTATTTTTCCAACCAATGATAGTACTAAGACCTTTATCGTGTAAGGTAAGTGTGGAGGGGGCACCGACACGCACCTTTTTATTTGCCTCCTCGGTGGAAAATGCTCTCCATTCAGGTCCTGAATCAATCAACCGTTGATTTATCACTAATCCACAATCATTACATATTATTTCTGCTCTCGAATTATCGATTATCAAATTACAATTTCCACATTCTGGACATTGATTAGAATTATCTTGAGACATAAATACCTCTATGATTAAAATTTCAATTCTTTAATTTCAATAATTATTGTCGAGCTTTTAAATGTTTCCGTTTTAAATAATTTTCCAGTTAATAAACTGACGAATATTTGTTAGGATTAATAGGATTTAGCATTATAAATCGGTAGAAAGTTTTTGTCGGAGCCGTTAGGGGTCTAAATAGAAAAAATTAATTTTGGTTTAGATAAATTGTTTTATTAAAAATTCATGCTTAACCAAGATGGTCACTAATTATGAATATTAATCAAAAATTTATAATAATCTCCTAATTTTTAATTGTATGATGCATCCTTTTCCAAGCACACATGGGAAACATTGTACCTTGCGAACCTTTAAGTCTGAGTGTCCTTCTTGCGGAGCAGATATACTCTATTGGGAATGTACACATGGTTGTAAAGTATTTTTTGAATATCCTCCATATGGGAAATTAATAAAACATAGATGTAAAAAATATAAAAGTAAAAATATAAGAAAAAAATACGATATAATAGTTAAAACACCTAAAGGTTTATTAGAAAACACCTCAAAACATTGTCCCGCATGTGGTAAAGTGTTTGATAATCAACAAAGTTTAAATGATCATATAATTCAAATGGAGAAATGTGATTATTTTCATCAGATTTTATCTGCAAAAGATGCTGAGGATAAAAAATCGGAAAAAAAAGAAAAAAAATCTTATAAACCCAAATTTGGTCAGATAAATGTGAAAAGGAAATAAAAAATTTTTAGTATCTATTTTAAAATAATTTGCATAGATAATTTTAATAATCTTAATTTAGATATTACAATTAAAACAAATTACAATTTTAGGATAAGAATAATAAATATGCCATCAAGTCCAGAACAAGCTGTCAATAATCTCATGCAAAAGGACCCTACAATCATAGCTGTGACAGTAATAGAGGGAAATGATAATATTGTATATCAGACAGATAATTGGGATATAACTCCAGACTTAGATCGGGTTCTCTCCAGTTGGCGTGGTCAGAATGCTCAATTTATAAAAATCTCTGGAGTAAAATATTCTATGCTTCAATGTACATCTGAAAGAATGGCAGCTACGTCGATAAAAGGAGAAGGGAGTATAGTTGCCGCTAAGGATGAGGAACACAAATTGATTGCCTACGTTTCTCCAGAAGGAGATATGAGGGGTGCTATGATGGATACCGCTCGTGCTGTTGGCGATATGAATTCAAGCAAACCATATATGGATGAGAGTTCTCAACTCGGAAAAGATATGGGTGGGGCAGCACAGCCACAAGCTGGAGGTGCGAGTAACATTGATCCGCAATTAAAGGCAGAAATAGAGTCATTTCTACAATGGGTAAAAGATGATGAAGGTTTAGCGGGATATATAAGATATTATTTACAACAAGATAATGCACAAATAATTTCTCAATTATCTCAAGTTTATACTGATTTACGTCAACTTTTTGGTGTTTAAAAATCCCATTCTAACTTTTTCTCTCAACTAAAGAGATCATTTAGATTTTATATTCCATAATATTACTCTTTTTCCTTGCTATATCAATAAATTTAAAATTTTTCTTAGATTATCGAATATCATGACATTGAACGTGGGTGTTGTAGGTGCAAGTGGATTTGCTGGTGGTGAAACGGTTAGAATATTGTCTCAACATCCAAAGGTAAATTTAAATTATATAACCTCCAGAAGATTAGTTGGGAAATATTTTCATTCTATATACCCAAATCTTAGGAATCTTGTGGATTATCAGTTTGAGGAATATAACGTAAAAACTGCTCAGGAGAAATGTGATGTGATTTTTCTCGCCACACCTCATGGCGTTTCACAAGATATGGTTCCTTCTCTATTGGAAGTGGGGTTAAAAGTTATTGATTTAAGCGCTGATTTTCGATTAAAAAATCCAACTATATATAAAAAATATTATAAAAAAGAGCACAGTCATCCAGAGTTATTTTCAGATGCTGTATATGGATTACCGGAGTTGCATCGGGATCAAATTAAGGATGCGTATCTAGTTGCGGTTGCGGGTTGTCATGCCTCAAGCGCAATTTATGGATTATTTCCCTTAATTCGAGAAGGATTGATAGAACTCACTAATATAATTGTAGATTCGAAGACTGGATCCTCAGGTTCGGGAGCAAGTGTAAATGAATCCACTCACCATCCAATCAGAGCAAATAGTATACGCCCATATAAAATGACTGGACATCGTCATACCGCAGAAATTGAACAAGAATTGAATTTACAAATAAATGAGAGCACAATTAAAGAAAGAAAGGTAAAAGTAGGTTTTTCAGCGCACGCAGTTAATTTGGTTCGGGGGATTTTGTCAACCTCCCATGCGTTTATTGCGGAAGATGTAGAAGTAAGTAATAAGATTTTATTTAAGACCTATCGAAGAGCTTTTAGAGATGAGCCGTTTTTACGCTTAATAAATCAAAATACTGGAGTATTTCGACTACCAGACCCTAAAATTATTGCAGGTACAAATTATTGTGATGTGGGATTTGAATTAGATAACCATTTGAATCGCATCGTGGTTTTATGTACTCTTGACAATCTAATTAAAGGTACTGCTGGTAATGCAATCCAATCTATGAATATTATGTACCGATTCCCGGAAAATATGGGTCTAGAGTTTTCTGGGTACTATCCGAGTTAATGGGAATTTTAAATTTTCAATGCTATAGAAATATATTAGATTTATTAGAAAAGAACAGCTTTATAACCTAGTTCTTTTTCAAAATAATATTTTCAATTAAGGTGATTTTAATATTTCTGGGTATATTGGTAAAAGTATCAGATTAGAACGTATTATGAATAGAGAGAATAGAAGAACTATTATAATTCCCATGGATCATGGACTTACTGTAGGGCCAATCAAAGGTATTGAAAAAGACCTGGGAGAAATGGTAAATAAGATTGCATTGGGTGGAGCAAACGCAGTTCTGGGGCATATCGGTATTCCCCTTTATGCTCATCGAGGATATGGTCCTGATATCGGTTTAATTCTCCATCTCTCTGGCTCAACCTCTATAAGCCCTTCAAAAAATTATAAAGTGTTGGTAAATACAGTATTAGAAGCAGTTAAAGTTGGCGCAGATGGGGTTTCATTGCATATAAATATTGGAACTAATTCGGATCCCGAAATGCTGGAGATCTTGGGAACTATTTCACGTGAATGCCGAGAATTTGGAATGCCTTTAATTGCGATGATGTATCCCCGAGGCGATAATATTCAAGATGAACACGCCGTGGAGGTGGTAAAGATCGCTGCAAGAGCGGCGGCAGAATTGGGCGCGGATATCGTCAAAACTAATTGGACAGGGGATCCTGATTCGTTTAAAGAAGTCGTGGATGGTTGTATGGCACCAGTCATAATTGCTGGAGGTGCAAAGGGGGGAACACGCGAAATATTAGAAATTACTAAGCAATCAGTAGACGTTGGCGGAGCTGGTGTGGCATTCGGGCGGAATGTTTTTCAAGCAGAGAATCCAACAAATCTAGTACGTGCCCTGTATCTCATCGTCCATAAAGATTATGCGGTCGACGAAGCTATGAGGAAAGCAGAATTATAAGAATATTTCTATATACATAAAGAAGGAATTACAATCATGGAACTAATTCTTGACAAATCTTTTCAAGTTGATGAATTAAAATTTTACTTAAAGCTTTTTAAACTTCATAAAAGTTATTTAGCACTCTTATCAGATCAGAAGGAAATGGGAATAGGAGATGTGACTTTAGGCAGCCCTCAAAGAATAAAGGGTGTTAAATCTACTTCATCTACATATCATTTATTTGGAATTCAACAAAAGTTACTGAGTTCTGTTATAACTAAGAGAATTACAAATTTTTTAGATGTACCCGTTCTATTGCTCTTATTTATTAAGGAAAGTGTTGAGGAAAATGAAATAGCTAAATCTATTGTCGATTTTCTCAACGA
>WJIN01000261.1 GCA_014730295.1 Promethearchaeota archaeon
AAATAATATTTTCCTTTATAGTTTGGTGGTCTTGCGGAGATATCTCCGTTTTTCCATCGTGCAAAAAAGGATTTATAGTTCCCGTCTAAATTTCGCAACACCATTTGGAGAACTTTAGAATACACCCACATGTATTCTGGATATTTACGCTTGATTTGAGGCAATTTGTTTTGTTGCCGGGTGTAGGTGATATAGTTCCGCTCATTTTTTGGGAAGGCTTGTTGTTCTTTCCAATTGGTGATGCGAGCCGAAAGTGCGAAGTTATAAATCAAACGGCATTTTTCCGAGAGAGCCCATAATACATTCAGTTGCTCCCTCGTGGGATATATCCGAATTTTCTGGGTTAATTGTATGTTCTATTCTCCTCGCAAGTCTATGTATATGTACTAGGTTGTAAGATAGGTTTTTAAAAGTAAGGTGTGCTTTAATTTAGTAATTTAGAAAACGAGTCCTCTCAACCACAGTATAAAAAATGTGGATGCTCCGCGAAATCCATCCCCTCCATTAATGGAGGGGACTTCTTTTGCAGTCAGTTAAACCATGCAAATGATTTCTTCCCTATACCTTCAATGAAAAAATCGAGGAATCTGGTAATTTCTATATTTACATCTTTATCCATTAGTTGAAATCGTATTTTGGCTCCTAAATTCTTCGCAGTAAATTTACTTAGCTCTTCTATTTGTTCGGGGTCGATTTGAGTTAATAATTTTCCCAAAAACGGCTTACCGACAATAATTAAGTTTTTCTCTAAAGCGTGTTTTTTAATTGAATCCCACTCCTCTAATGCTTGTTTTAGAATTTGACTTTTATTAAGTTCATATTTTTTCGATAATTCACCTAATTCTTTATATATCCCTTTATCCATTCTTACACTCATTACATGGGATTCAGATTTGGATGATTTTTGATTTTTCAATTTAGATTTCCTCAAAAATTAAATAATACACATGTAGCACATTGTATGACAATATTTATATTAATTATTTTCTTTTTAAATTTAATTTAACTGAATAATGTTGGATAAGAATATGGAAATAGGAGCTTCACAAAAAGACCGTAATGGAATTAATCTTGAGAAATATAATGTCAATGTTAAAACCGCATTTCTTACTATAATGTTGAGCATTTTTGTGGATGTTTTAGGATATTCAATGGTTCTTCCTCTTTTAGCTCCAATCGCTAAGATCTTTGGAGCAGAGGATATTCTAATTGGGCTTCTGATCTCTTCTAATGCTTTTACTGCATTTATTTTTGGACCAATCCTAGGAAAATTAAGTGATAAATACGGGAGAAAACCGATTCTAATTATATCACAAGCAGGAACTTTTGTATCTTTTCTTATTCTTGGATTATCTAACTCAATAGAGATGATCTTTATTTCAAGATTACTCGATGGTGTCTTTGGAGGACAAATCCCAGTAATAAGAGCCTATATAACTGATATTACTACTCCAGAAACCAGGTCCTCGGAAATAGGGAAAATAACCGTAAGTTTTTCATTAGGGATGGTTTTGGGTCCAAGTTTGGGAGGGTCATTAGGAACTTTAAATTGGAGATATCCTGCATTTCTCGCTTGCTTATTATCAATTATTAGTATTATATTAACCTCGAAGGTATTAATTGAGAGCATGCCTGCTGAACGACGTGATGACTTAAAAAAAGAAATGATGATAAAACATGAACCGGGTACCAGAAGATCTATATGGAATAAAGCTTTGATCTTACGATTAACACAACTCTTTATAGCATTTAGTATCACACTATTATTTAATACTAGCCTTCCGATTGTTATGGATGAACGATATGGAGCAAACACATTAACCATAGGTCTGGTTATGACTTTGGGTGCCCTCATGGTAATGTTTTATGGGGGGCTTCTTATGAAACGACTAATAAAAAGATTTGGAGAAAAAGCGGTATTTTTATTCACTCTGTCTTTAGCGGCAATAATTCCGATTTTTTATCCATTTCTATTCGAATACTGGATGGTCTTTATTTTCGTTGTTCCTTTTGCATTCGTAATGGCATTTAATCCCGGGTTAATTCAATCTAACATAACAAAAGCTGTGGAATCAGATAAACAAGGCTTAGCTTCAGGCTTCACTACAAACTTTCAGTCAATCGCTCAAACTCTTATGCCTATTATCGCCTATGGATATTTACAGATAAATTTTCTCACTTTAGGATTTATCACCTTCAATGCGTACGAATTAATAGGCTATACTGCTGCCATCTTTGGATTTTTACTCTTAATTCTTGGTATTATCGATCTTAAATTACATCCGAACCTTTATAAGCTTGAAAAAAAGGTAGAGAAAAAGAAATCTTAAAACTAACGATTATTTGATATCCAATAAACTTTCATAGTGAGATATCATAAGCATTAGTTCAAGAAATACAATTAATAGCAATTTTTTTAAAATCATCAAAATTTAAACTTACTCATTTTTAAACTTATGAATCGATATATGTATTAGAAATGAAAAGAATAGAACAATATCAAAAAAAATTAGATATAATTACAGAAAAATTAAATAATCTCCCCGATTCACCTGGGAAAATATCCCAATCACACCAAAGTGTAATTGAGACATCGATGGATATAATAAATTTGCTCTGTGAGGATTTGGGTGTTAAGAAAAATGATCTTTATTCTAATCTAGATGAATTAATCAGATTGAATATTTTTAGCCCTGATTTTGTGAAAGATTTGCGCCAATTAAATGCTATGAGATATTTGTTAGGAAATCAAATCACTAACTTTCAGGACAACTTGGTTGCAGCCCAAATTGAAGTAGTTCAAAAAATTCTGAATGAATTTGTCCTAAAGATTGACGAAATAATCCATGAGCGATTATCGCACATTGAATAAATTAAGGAAAAATCTTAATCCCCTAAGAATTATTAGATAGAGATTCACACCATTTAAATCATAAGTAAATTTATAACAATTTAATCTGAAATAGAAATGGATCATATTATTTTATTAACATTATGGATATAATATAGAAAAATGGATTAGAGTTAAAGTAAAATTACTAACTTCTCTTATTTACTTATTTTGTCGCATCTTACTAACCGCGTTTAATTGACCTCTCATTTATTAAATCATTATTAAGAACCTATATATTTAGATAAAAGGTTAATTATGGATAAGGTTATACTATGGGTTTTTAAATAATGCCAACTCAAAAAGAAATTAAAGAATTAGAAGAATTACACGAATATTACCAAAAACGGTTAGAGATTCAAAAATTACGTTTAGAAAAGCAAATATATCTTCGAAAAAGCGCTGAACGCTTATTTAACAAAGATCTGGAAAGTGAGTATCAGATCACTATGGGAGCGATACAAAACACAATTGAAAATCACAGAGAAGAAATTAAACGTATTGAATTTGAAATGGCTCAATTGAAAACCAGTTTTCGTTAATTTCCTGAGTTTCTTATTCGGGTCTCTTTATTCTAAAATAGGTTTATTCTTGTTCAAAAGAAGAGATTGAATTACTATATTCAAGCTATTTAAAAAGTAAAGTAAAAAAAATTATTTAGAAATTAAAAAATTTAACAGCCGCCGCCACATTTACAAATGCAGCCGCCACCGCACTTACAAGAGTCGGAAACACAACCTCCTCCACATTTACAAGCAGCGCTTGTCGATTTTTCCTTTTTGACAATTTTCATTTTTTATCAGTTTTTTTTTTGATGTTTTTTATGATTTGTCTATATTTAATTGTGGTAGTTTTCCTTTTAAAGTCTATGCTTATCAGAAATAATATGAAAATCTCCTAA
>WJIN01000262.1 GCA_014730295.1 Promethearchaeota archaeon
ATGACCTAGTATAGCACATTGAGTTCCTCCATGAGTAATAATTCCCAGGACTAGTTCGGTAGAAGGAAAGCAGGAGGGAATCAAAAATAGATTTTTCAAATATAATTGTCCATATGGTTCGGGGAAATTTAATTTTCCAAGGTTCGTAATGATTTAGCCATAATTTTCTTTATTTGGGATGAAAAATTGGTTTTGAGGAGTTTAGAACATAGCTAGAAGCTTTCGTGGAATGGATGCGCAATCGGCGTAAGCAATATGCAAAAACTATTCTGGAGCTTTTTATCATTACCGATAAAATATCCTTTTTTTCTAAATGCCACAATATCATTAAAGCTCTCTGATGTCAGACGATTCCAAAGAATCTTTAAATTCTTTTTCCCATCAAAAATAAGATACAACACCCCGGGCAAATAGGCATAAAATTATTCTTTTTCATGTATGCCCGCAATTTTCGATATTGTTCACTGTTCCATATTTCGTGAAAAGATTGTTCATGCAAGTTTCCCATGGTCAAATCATAAAAAATATGACACGGAGCAACATCTCCGTCCACGGTAATATCTATGGCCCTCCACGGCACGGCGCAACTCTTATATTGGTCCTCCATTTTCTCCCAATCTGCTCTCAAGTATGCATCAAGGTTTCGCTCAGAATAAGTGGGAGGTTCTAATAGCACATTCTTTCCTAATTCTGTAAATCTCGCACTAATCTTATCTACTTGTTCTACAATTTTGGATGTATCAATGGTTTGGAACTCCTTCGGATCTCGGATTAAGGATGTGCAGTAGTGGGTTGATTTTATGGAGAAGTTGGCTTGCAGAAACTCTGCATACTCATTGGCCATCTGTTCTGTGACATAATTTTGCATTTGAATGGTGATCCAATCAATGTGATCCAGATTGAGGTCATCTAAGAAAAATTGCTTCATATGCGCATAATTTAATGGCGTTATCGTGAAAATCAAACTTACAATTGGTTTCCTTACCCCTCGTGCTTTTTTTAACTCATGAACCTTCTCAATTCCTTTCAAGGCTCTTTTATACGATCCTCTCCCTCTTTGAATATCGTTAATCTCTTCTGGTCCGTCAAGCGAGATTCGTAACGTATCAAATTGTGATTCAACAAGCATAGGGGCATATTTCATCAGCAGTGTCCCGTTCGTTGGCGTGTCCACGATTCCTCCTGAGTCCTTAATTAAGCGGATGATTTCCCCAATTTGAGGATGTAAAAACGGCTCCCCTCCGAATAAGCTGTATAATGCCTTTTTTGAAGAAAATTCGTCGGTAATCGACTTGATAAGTTCGAGGTCAATATCTTTCGGATTCAGATCATTATGCTGGGTTGTATATAATCCCGTCTCCCCCCAAAAATAACACATCTGACACCTCAAATTGCAATTCTGCGTGACTTCAAGCGTTATTGATGTGGGATATTTTTGATCTTTCATATATAAAAATTTCCATTCTAATGTGTGAATATATACGAATTAAACTATTTAATAATTTTATGGGTTTTTAAATCTTTTAAATCTATTATTAAGCTCTTTACAGTACCATTAGAAATATTGAGAGGAATTTATTTACGCTTCCTTATTTACCTTGAAAATCAATATAAAGGTGAAAGTGATTAAATAGGTTTTATGAAGATTTCGGAACATCTCTATGCTCAAATTATACTGAAAAGTTTTAATGTTCAAATTCAATAAAAAAAGAAAAATAAAAAAATTCGAGAGAAATTAAAAAATAAAGCCCGAAGACAGTTAAAATTCATACAAAATTTCGATTAATTTTATAATTTGGGTATAAATCTCAAGAGAAAAAATAATCTTTAATTAAAGCTTTTATTCTGTTCAAATCCTCCTTATCAATCATTCCTATTTGAGTTTGAAATCTTTTATAACTTAATGATCTAATTTGAAAAATTAATGCTATTGAATCGTAAGTTAGATTATTGATTTTAGTTTTTTTAATTAAATATGTATAAGGAAATCTTGAAGCTGCGATATGAGCTGTTAGAGGAATAATTGTGGTCAATCGAGCAAATTTATTATTTTTAATTATAAGACAGGGTCTCTTATTAGACTGTTCATGACCAACTGAATCTGATTTAGAGTAAGATAATTGAACCCACCAAATTTGACCCTCTTTTAGTTTTGATTTCGCTATAATCTATCACCAAATCTAATCTTCTGCTTTATCCCAGAGTTCTAATTCTTCTTGGATTTTTTCATTTAGAAAATCATCTCGAAAATTTAGCTTTTTAGCAGTATTAAGAGCAATTATCAGAATTCTATCTTTTAAATATCCCTTTAATTCCTTAACTTTTCGAAATATATCATCATCCATGAAATCTGGATATTCATTTTTAAGATACAAGATAGTTCCCAGAGCTTCTAAATATTCGGATTTATGTTTATCAATTATAGGATTTGAAAGAATTTCTTTTTTAAGCAATTTCTGAATTTTTAATTCTCTTTCATTTAAAGAATAATCACTTTTCAAAGAAACAACTAGATTTGGATGGTTATAATAATCATTAGCTAAACTGGAACAATATGGACCATTTAAATACAAGCCAAAATTATATGAAAAATCCATTCCCAAAGATTTAGCAATATAAGTAATTTTTTGGAGGAAGAACCGAGTTTCGTAATTCCATTCTTCAGAAGGATTTTTAAGACTTAATCCTAGATTTTTCAAAATAGCAATAATTTTTATTAAATCTTCATACATCTTCATTACCTCTAATAAATTTTTTAATATTTGAAATCCATGAAATAATCTTTTCTAATTCTTTTTTTCCTAATTGTGTTATCAAATAAATATGTAAAGATTTTTGATCCAAACTTACTTCTGTTTTTCTTAGGTAACCCATTTCTTCTAATATTTCTAAATTTGAGTGCAATTTTCCATCTGAGATGTCAAGAAAGGATTTAAATTCTCTATATTGAACACCATCTTTTATATAATATGTTAATAGCAAAATGATGATTCTTATTAATTTAATAACTCTAGAATTTATTTCTCTTGATTTTAAAATAATTTTGTTTAGATCAATACTATCATCTGAATTCATCTTGTTCAAGTATTAAATTGATCTTAAGATATTTAAACTTCTTCATTTACTTTAAAAATAAAAGTAAAAGATAAAGTTATATATTAAAAATCATTCAAATTATGTAATAGATGGAAATTCAAATAGGTAGGTGTTTTTTTTGAAAAAGAATCTGGTAAAAAGGCAAGATACTTTAAATATTTATGTGGATGGAGCTTCAAGAAGTAATCCTGGACCCTCGTCTTATGCATTCATTTTTATATTAGGAGAGAGCATTATTAAAGAAAAATCAGAATATTTAGGTGAAATGACTAATAATCAAGCTGAATATGAAGCAATTAAACATTCCTTAAAGGAAGCAGAAAAGGAAACTCGTTGGAAAATTAAATTATTTTCTGATAGTAAACTAGCAGTAAACCAACTCAATAAACAATGGAGAATTACTAAAGAACATTTATCTAAACTTTGTGATGAGATTTATTCTCAAATTAGAAAATTTGATGAGGTAAAAATTTTTCATGTTCCTCGAGATAATGAATATATTCAAAGATGCGATGAATTATGTAATAGGTGTTTAGATGACGAAGGTTTTTAAATTATGCTAAAAAACTATATTTCCCCAAATTTTCATATTAGTTTATTCATCCAGTCCAGCTATTTTGCCGAAAGAGCTAAAATTTTTCGAAATATTTCTCTGGAAAATTCAGTTTCTAGAGTTGTCAATAATTTTTTAAAGTTATTGGAGTCCTCTAAGTTCATTTTCTTATATTTCCATAATAATTTTATGAAAGAACATAATTCTGGACCTGATAGATCATCGAAATAGTTTATTAAGTTAATATGTCCTCTTAGTTCACTTTTATAACTCAAAAAATCGCCAACAAATATACTCAGTATTTCTAACCCAGTTAAATTATGACTCCACTCAGGAACTTGGTATCGTGTGCTATACGCTGGTAATATTATTTTTTTAAGATTTTTTAATTCCATTAAAGCTTCAGGGAGACTTGGTAAATCGTGAAGACCACCTAAATCTAAAGTCCTTAAATTTTTCAAATTTTTTATTGTATCTGGTAAGCTTAATTCATTATATTTGTAATCTTCTTGATAAATTCCTATCTCTTCTAAAGATGAAATATAGCCAATTTCTTTTGGGATTTTCCTTAAATTACTATAAGCTCCATCATCAATAA
Organism: Promethearchaeota archaeon; assembly: GCA_014730295.1. The sequence continues at coordinate 4,248 of WJIN01000262.1, forward strand.
AGATTTTTTGTATTTCAAGATTTTCTAATTAGTTTTTAATAAACCGTTCAATATAACCAGTTTGTATTAATGCATTAAGTAGTTCACTTTCTTTACTTTCTGTTTTTAAAATTTTTAGAAATCTTGATTTAGATAAATTTCTTATAAACTCATCTCCAAAATCATATATTAAAGAAGCTATAGAAAAAGATTCCATTCCATTTTTTTTCCAAAATTTGTTAAAATAAACATCAACCAGTTCTTTTTTGGTATTTTTAGCGAACTCTAGATTTTTTACATGCGATTTTTTCAAAATTCCCAAAAAAGCTTCAATATCCAAAAAATCATAGTCTTCTTCAATAAATTTGGGATAATTAATGTTTTGAAAAAGGGGACTAATTAAATTTCCGTAATAATCAAAATTTTCTTTTTCAGTGATAAAATCTAAAAAATCAACAAAATAATGCAGTTTCGCGCAAGGAAATTCATAATATTTTTTATTTAGATTTTTTATATTGAATGTACTTAATAAATCAGCAAGAATTTCAGTTGGCATATCTACCTTAGAATAATAGAAATGATCAATTAAACCAATCAAACGAACAGAATCTTCATTCTTAAATTGTTCATAATCATTAATACAAAAATCTATTATTGATTTAAATTTTTGAAATGAGTTTGGAAGTGATTTTATAGGATTATTTGTTAAATCTAAAACAATAAGTTGAGTAAGATTTCCTAAGAACTCTGGTAATTCTGTAAATTGGTTATCTGCTAAAAATAAAGACACCAAAGAAGTAAGATTTCCTATAGATTCAGGTAAGCTTTTTAGCTTGCAATTATAAAGTCCTAATGAGATGATTTTGTTGAATTCTATTTCAACACCGAAACTTTTTTCACTTATGCGATCCTCTACTGGAATAGGTTTATTTAATATTCTTTCTAGATCTTTTAAAGCTTCTGCATCTTTCTCAGATAATTTTGATTTGGCTTCTTGGTCCTTTTTTTGCTTATTAATTAAGTATTTTTCATATTCTTTTGGTGAAACATAATTATTATTCGAAGAATTTTTTTTCTCTGAAAATTGGTCTTTTTTTTTTATCGTAAAATATTGAATTCATCCGCAACATTCTCTCCAAAATTTGGTAATCTTCCGATGGTTTTTCTTCTTTACTTGGTCTGTTTTCATCATCTTCAAATTCGATTTTATAATCTATATTTATTCTTTCCTCTAATGGATATTCAATTGGGATAGTAGTTACTTCTATTGGCTTTTCTGCTGTATAATCCTTGAGTTTTGTGCGAAATTCTTTTGTATATTTTTTACGTTCCATTCTATCTTTTCTTTTTTCAAGCTGATCTTTATCCCACTTCCAATCGGAATATTTGAGAATTTTTTGTTTTAGATCATCGGTGATTATGGCTCCAAATTGCATTAAAAAGACACCCAAGACGATATATGCAAGGCGTGAATCTTGCTGGGATAAATATTCGAGAAACTCATCGTAATAGCGTTCGATTATCTTTTTTCTAAACTTTCTTGGAATTCCTTCGGGATATTTCTCAAAATCAGCCGATTTCATATGATCATGAACGATATCCATATAATCCCATCGTATACGGCGTGCGCGATCGTTTCCAGTCATGGTATAAGCCCACGTCCTATCAGGTCCTCTATACTCCCCTGAAGTGTCCTCTCTCATGCTAGGATCTTTACCATCAAATTCTATCACACTGGTTCCAAAATCGTGACTTAGATAACATTTAAATTTAGTTTTAGGAACTTTTGCCAATGCTAACTCTAGCGCTCTACAGAATTGATTCTGCTCGTCTTCTGTCAGTGAAAAGGCGCTAGAGTTTAAATATTGCCAAATATGATTTTTCGGATAATTCTTCTCGGGGCTGTCTGACCAGATATTTACATTTGGATCTTTCTCTCCAACTGGAACAAGCGTTCCAATCCCAAGTGAAAACTTGCGAAAATAGAAAGTAGCTAAAAATTTTTTGTTATTAGGAGCTTTAACAAATAGAGAAACATCGAAAAGGATCTCGTCGCCTCCGAGTTCGATGTCTGGAATTAGTGTTTTTAACTTCGCTGCAGTTTCGATGATATGTTCTATATTTCTGTATGTAATGTGAAAAGCTCCACTTCCAGTTACACGCTCCTTTGGTTCAAAAAAAAATTCTGTTTTTTTGAATATAAAAGCATAACCCATCCAACCTACTGCGCCCTCTTCTGTTTTATCATCTCCCTCTGCTACTCGCGAAGCTAATTCTACTAATGTTTTGAAATCTTTCCGTTTTCTTTTCATCTTATAAAACTAATTTTTGTCTTAATTTAGGTAATTAGGTAAATTCCAAAATTTCAGAACTTATTATATCATTTTATTATTATTTTGTATATAAATTTATCAACATTTAGTGAATGGAACTTTTCCAATTTATTGACTAAAGTAATTAAAATTTGAAAAATCGTATTATTTATTAAATTGACCAATACTTAAAGAATTCTTATCCAAAACAAGATAAAATTGAATTTGAATTATTAAGTTTACCTTCAGAAATAAGAAAAAAAGAAAAATAAAAAAATTCGAGTGAAATTAAAAAATAAAGCCCGAAGGCATATTTAGAAACATCTATGAATTACTTGTGGTCCCATCTCTTTATATTCGCGACGTGTCACCCACATTCGGTGGAAAGTCTTCAAGGAACTCAGGATTGAGCCGCCAATCCAGACCGAATACATTCTTTCGGGTGGTGCGATAATCTTTACATCAACAGATTCTGGGATTTGTTCCTTAATTTCCTTGGTAAGTCTCTCTTTGATACCAGGGAACATTGTGGAACCTCCAGATAAGACAATGTTGCTGTAGAGGTCTCGTCGAAGATCGACATCGCACTCTGAAATGGAATTCACAATAACGTCGTCTAAGGGCTCTAATTCCTTCCCAATGACGGACGGATTGAAAAAGCATTCGGGCGCAAGAAATCTTTCTACTCCCACGTTAATGGTCTCTCCATCGGGCAACATGTAGCTCTTCTCCATGCCCGCTACTTTCTTGGAAAGCATCATCTCCTTTTCGGGGTCAATTGCGACATAGCACAATTTCTCTTTGATATCCCGAACAATTTCTTTCTCTGCGGATGTGGTAAACGAATACCCTTTTTGTCTGAGTAAGCGTTGTAAGTAGGTCGTGATGTCTCTGCCTGCGAGGTCAATTCTCTGAATCGCGTGGCTTAATGCGAATCCTTCGAAAATTGGGACAACGTGAGATACACCGTCTCCAATATCAATTACGCATCCTGTCGTACGACCAGAAGCATATAATGATAAAACTGCTTGCATTGCGACATATAATGCCGGTACATTGAAGGTTTCAAACATTATCTCTGCCATCTTCTCTCGATTTGGTCGAGGATTTAATGGCGCTTCTGTCAATAATACAGGATGTTCGGAAGGATCGATGCGTAAATCAGTGTAAAAGGTGTAGTGCCAGATTTTCTCCATTGCAGTCCAGTCTTCGATGATACCATGCTCGACTGGAAACATGAGCTTCAATACACCCTTCAATTGCATCGCTTCTTCTCCGATATAATATTCTCGGGTATAGTGCTCGACATCAGTCATGATTGACTCATATTTAGGATATCCGATGAGCGTTGGAAACACCGATCGTGGCTGATCTTCACCAGCGAACCCATTCTTCGAAATACCAGTTCCGTTATCGACCACAAGGGCCTTAGCGTTGAGGAAACTTTCTTCTTCTGCCATTTTTTTCAGCCTTGTTAATTTTTTTTATTAATAGATTTTTTTAGTTGTATAGTTATATTCCTAATATAATTATTTTAACTTTTATATATTTTTATCCACGATATTGTGTTTTTTAGAACAATTAAAAATTAAAATAATTTGATGTGATAATAAAATTCTATATTTATAAATTTTGTTAATACAAAAACTAATTATTTTATATTCAAGTGTGCGAAGGGGGGTTAATTTCGAAATTAGAATTTTATCGGAAGAAAAATCACTCACTTTGAAAAATTTGGAGAGATTTTGGGAGTTCTATATGAGGATTCAAGAATTTTTTTTTATCAAAATTTTTATACACACTCCAAGGTGGAGAGAATACGAGAGTGTAATACATCCACTCGATTTTATAATAGAGGATGGGTTAAATCGAATCTAGCAAGGAATTACTATTGTGAAGGGAAAAAGGAAAATTAATATAGCAGTTAACTAAGTCTATAGTATGAAAAAGATCACGGGAGTAAATATATTAGACGATCAGATTGAGGAAAAATTGAACACACGAAACATTTTCCAAATATTCAACAATTTTATTATTCCTTTAATTAGTAAGGAGGAGCAAGAGTTTTTGGAAGAGCTTGAGGATTTTTTATTAGAAAACGTTGAACCGAAGATAGACTTAAATAAAGATGTATATGAATTATTTCCGCTCTTAGGTGAGGGAGATTATATACAGCGATTAAATCAGTTTGGGAACGTGAATAAATTTGGGATGCGTTATGAAATTTTATTGGCGATGGCGACTTCAATTATAGATCCCGAATTAGATTTAGCCAGAGTAGTTTCGGGAGTTATCTTTGCGAATCCTTTATTCCAGCATGGAAGAGGAGACCATATACAAGAGATCCTCAATGAAATAATGTCAGGGAAGAAGATCGGAGCGATATGTATTACTGAACGGCAGCATGGGTCAGATGCGGTAAATATGCAAACATCCATAGAAGATCATGAGGATCATCTTGTTTTGAATGGAGAAAAAGTATATACTACCAATGGGTCTAAGGCAGATTATTTTGTGGTCTATGGAGTGTCAAATAAGCATGATCCGAGAGGTTCGATGTATCAACTCCTTATAGATCGCGAGTTTGATGGAATTGAGACCAATCGTTTAGGAATCCAGTCTATCCCGCGCGTAGAAGTGAGTCAAACCATTTTTAACTCGGTAAAAGTGCCCAAAGAATATGTTATTGGGAAACAAGGCATCGGGTACAGAAACTTATTTTCAGGATTAGTAGCTGAACGTGATGCGATTATCGGTTCAAGCCTTGGAATTAGTTGGCTTACTGCGATTACTGCATTAATTTATACGAACCTCAGGATGCAATTTGGGAAACCATTATATGATTTCCAAGCGGTCTCGTTTCCGATCACACAGTTGTTTACTGAACTTATGGCAGCCACAGAATTAGGATTTAAATCCGCCACAGAATATAAAAAGACGCTGAAATATGAAGATCAGAAATTTATCAAATATAATGCCGCTTTCAGTTCTGGAACCAAATTTTTAGCATCTAATCTGGCACAAAGAATCTCCTATGAGACGCAACAATTATGTGGAGGGATAGCATTTACGGATAACATGCGAATTGATAAGGCACTCGAGGTTGCCAAGGTCCAAGAAATAATTGGTGGTGCACGGAACATCCAGCTGTATTTAGTGAGTAGGGGAATTAAAGATATTGTGAAACGGTTGGCCTTATAATTTCTTAGCATAAATTCTAATGATGCCTTTATTTCAACCGTATATTCCAATCCTATTGAATAATTAAGAGAAAAATCCGATTTGGCAAAGAATTTGTCAATATCGTGAGAGATCGAAAAATAATTAAATATTTTTGAGATGATTAATACATTCTAGTTGTGGATAATGACAGAATCAGACGTTAAGAAGCTACAAAAGAAATTAACATCATTAGAAAGAGAGAATGAACAACTAAAGCGGGAATTAAGTGGATTTAAAGATATCATCGACAACATCAAAAAAAAGCCCTTACTCATCGGTTCAGTTGAGAGAGTGCTGGAGGATGGCCGAGTAATTGTGTCTCATGCCCCCGGGAATCGTGTAATTTTACCTCCAAATGATCTCATCGAGCCGCAAGCAGGGGATCAAGTTACCCTTCATCCGCAGAGTTATCAAATCTTAGAAATTTTGTCGAGAAAGATCCGGGGACACGTTGCGAGTATGGAACTTATGGAGTCTCCCGAAGTGACTTTTGAAGATATTGGAGGATTGGATGCGCAAATCCAAGCAATTCGTGAGGTAGTGGAATTACCGATGCTCCATCCCGAATTATTTGAAAAGCTCGGAATTGACCCTCCCTCGGGTGCGTTACTTTCTGGTCCGCCTGGAACAGGAAAAACTCTTACGGCAAAAGCGATTGCAAATTCTACCAATGCTCGATTCATCCATCTGGTAGGATCAGATTTAGTACAAAAATTCATTGGAGAGGGATCGCGAATGGTTCGAGAGGTATTTACACTTGCAAAAGAAAATATTCCCGCCATCATATTCATAGATGAAATTGATGCGATCGCTATCAAGAGAACAAGTGAAGTTTACAAGGGGGATCGAGAAGTTCAGAGAACCTTTATGCAGCTACTCTCCGAACTTGACGGATTTGCTGATACCCAAGGTATAATGTTTGTCGCCGCTACCAATCGGGAGGATGTGTTAGATCCCGCAATTTTACGTCCTGGAAGGTTTGATCGCGTCATTAGATTTGACTTACCGGACGAGGAAGCCCGGAGGATGATCTTAAAAATCCACACCAGAAAAATGAATTTGAAAGGGGTCAACTTTCAAGATCTTGCCAAAAAAACGGAAGGCTTCAGTGGCGCCCATATAAAAGCGTTAGTTACAGAAGCAGGTATTAAAGCATTGAGAGGACGAGAAGAAAACATTACCCAAAGTCATTTCAATAATGCGTTAACAGATATTATCGACAAGGAACATAGTGTAAAAGATTATATTTATTCCTAAGTAGTTTGATGCCATAAGTAAGCAAAACTTTATCAACATTTACCGTTCATATATTTTTACTCCTATCGAAGAGTATGTGTGGTAAAATGCAATTAAATCCCACCAATATTCAAGAAAATTTACAGCAATTAGGAAAAAAGGAAGCCACAAATCTATTAAAAGAATGGATATGTAATTCTAATGAACAAGCCCTTCGAGAACAAGCCTTAGATGTACTAGGAGTTATTGACGAGGGAGATAAATACTTATTTTTTGAACAACTATTTTTATCAGACGCAAATTTAACTATTAGTTTAACAGCGGGTAAGATTTTAAGTAAAAAGTACAGGGATCATAAAAAACTTCTTTCTTTATTACAATATACCCTAGAAAAAGTAGAAAATATTGATAAAAAGCTGCTGGCTATAGAAATATTGAAAAAAATGGGTAATCACACATCATCTCGAATATTGAAGGATTTTCTGGTCATCAAGCTCCGCTCTATTCCGGAAAAAGCTATTGGTAATCTTTCCACAGAATCGATATTTAAAAAAAATTATCAGATTGAGGAAAGATTGATTGATGTATGTATAAATCTGATTTTATATCAATATTATATTGAAAAATTGGGATTCAATGTGACTCTTCGAGATGGACGCATAATTTTATTGAATTGTGAAGGAGCAGGATTTAAGTCCATTGGAGAAATACCCGCTATCAAACGTTTAGTTAGTCTCAAACACCTTATATTAAAGAGGAATAGAATTTCTAAAATTGAAAGTATACAACACCTAAAAAATTTACAGATTTTAGACTTATCCGATAATGAGCTCTCCGAAATTGAATCCTTGGCGTATTTACCCAATCTTAAAGACTTAATTCTTACTAATAATAAAATTGACCAAATAAGAAACGTAAATATGCTTCAAAATCTCAGAAAACTTGCGATTAACTATAATGCACTCACAGAAATACAACATATAAGCGGGCTGAGATATCTGGAGGATTTGAATCTAAATAATAACCAAATTACACATATCAGTGGGCTTCGAGATTTGCCTCGCTTGGAAAAACTAAATTTATCTTTTAACCAAATCACTAAAATCTCGGGACTCCATCGATTGGAAAACCTCCATTGGCTCCACTTGAATAATAATCGAATAGAAAAAATTGAAGGTTTGGCTAACCTAACCCAGCTAAAAGGGTTATATCTTTCTAATAACCAGATACAAAAAATCGAGAATTTGGAAAATTTGAGAGAATTAAGAAAGATCGAACTTTCTAATAATAAAATAATACAGATTGAGGGTCTTGAGACACTTCAAAAATTACAGGAATTGTTTTTAGATAATAATCAGATAGAACAGATCAGTGGACTGGAAACACTCAGACAATTAATAATTTTATTTCTGAAAAGTAATAATATTCGTCATTTTAGTAAGGAGATGATTGAAGAACTCCACAACCTTAATTTTATTTTTCTAAATGATAACCCTCTTACTCCTGAATCAAAGATATGTTATAATCGCAGATCTCGGTACCCTTAACTTGCTTAAAATCCCTCAAAACCTAATTCTCTCTAATATAATCATCAATGAATAATTCCATTAATACCTCATCATAATATTGATCGTTGATAAGAAATTGTTTTTTACGAATGCCAACGTTTTGAAAGCCCATAGACCTATATAGATGAAGGGCGCGTTCATTTGAAGAAAAGCAGCTTAATATTATTTTTTGTTTTCCGTTTAACTTTTTCGATTCTCGAATGGCAATATCGATTAATATCCTGCCAATTCCCTCATCCCTATAATTTTTTCGGACAATAATTCCTAAGTTTCCCACATGTGACGCAGCATCCCAATCGACATTCGAGATTTCACATTGCCCTAAAATGTTATTCGGACGTTCTAAATTCAAATTCTCAGCAACAATACAAATTTCATTCAATTTCTTCAGGTTATCATACCAACTGTGCTTTTCAAACTGGCTTTCCACAGGAAGAAACACGGGAAGATAGATACCCTCTTCAACAACTTGGTTAAAATTTTTCCATACGGCATTGGCGTCTTTTCTCTTTACATGACGGAATATAACCTCATCCCCGTTCCTCAATATGAAGTCCTTGGGGTATAAATCTTCTTTCATTAGGTAAATATAAGTTTTTAAATAATAAAATTGTTTATAATGATATTATGGGAGATGATGAGAAAAAGGAAAAAATGAGATCCTATTTTGAAGAAGCCGCGAAGGGAAAAGAAAAAAAGGTTGCCAAGGATTTGGTTGAATTAAAGCATGTAGAAACAGAGAAACAAAAAGCTAGCGAAGAGACGATGAATCTAGCACAAACTTTAAAGAACGAGGTCATTACCCGTGACAGTTTTGATAAACTGAGTAATGATGAAATTACCATAATCGAAAGTATTCAAGATAAGCGTATGTTTTTGAATCGTATTGCGATTATTGCAAATCAGAGTCGGATACCAATGGGTAAAGACCCTTTCAAGAAGGCAGATCTTGAAGAGATTCTAGATACCCTTATCGCTAAAGGATATGTGAAAACTGAATTAGTAGAAGAGAATCGAGTCTATTATCTTTCCGAAAAAGGACGATACCGCATACAATAAAACAAGAAAAGAGAGAAATTATAATTAGTCTTTCTTCAAAATAAGCTTATTGATCGGAATATCTTGAAATTCGTGGCTTGTTGGATGTTCCCGACGTATGGTTAAGGGAAGGATGCCTGATTTGAGCTCAAGTTGAGCTATCTTAATTGGGTCAATCACGTCTTTCGGTTTTTCTACTAGGATTGGAGCACCAAAACTAATTTGTAAGGCACGCGCACCAACAATTCTGGCCTTCTCATATCTCGTGAGAAATATCGGGCCAATCTTTACATACTTTTTTGTATTTTTGTATTTCTTTCGCAATTCTCGAGATTCTAAAAAGCTGGACAAGATGAATCAAACTCAGAAAAAGGTAATTGATTGTTTAAATATAGCATTTCATTTAATTTTTATTATTTTTACACACTATCTATATATCACAAAGATTTGCAAAAAGCGATTGAAAAAGATCCACTGAGAAAATCAATGGAATCCAGGAAATTATAAAAAATGGTGCGCGGAGAGATGATTGAGAAAATTTCAATGTAATAATGAGCCAGGGGAGGATCGAACTCCCGATTTTTGCGATGTGAACGCAACGTCATGCCACTAGACCACTGGCTCCGATTTATAAGCCTAAAAGTAATACAAAATTTTAATATTTACCGAAATGAATTGATTTCGGTTTGGATGTCGTCGATCTTGAGGGGTTGAATTTGAAGGCGATGATGACGACCTACACGGTGTGAACGTGTCGTTATAACCGAGCTAAACTATCCGCGCATTTTTTTCAAAAATAATAATATGTTTTTTCAATTAAATTTACTGCTTTTATGGCATTTTAAACTCTCAGCAGTTTAATTATTAAAAAGATATTAATTGATTTTAAGTTAATCAGTAGACTCTATCATTTTATATATCTATCTACATTCAGTATAGATGACGTATCAAAACCGAATCTAAATCAATCTAATTCCTATGGCATCCGAGAAACAAGAGTTTATCTCTCATCCGCTTATTCAAGAAGAGACAGTGCTCAGACGATCCTATCAAGAAAATATTTTTATCAATTGTTTAAATAAAAATTCATTAGTGGTTATCCCAACTGGCTTAGGTAAGACAATAATCGGTCTAATGCTTGCGGTTCATAGACTAACCGAAGTGCCGGATTCACGAGTTATATTTCTCGCACCCACTAAACCATTAGTAAACCAACATTATGATTCATTTCGAAATCTGACGGCTTTAAACCACGATTCATTACAACCAATCACCGGCACTATATCGCCGGATGAGAGAAAACAGCTCTGGCAAGATCTAAAGATCGCGTTTATGACACCCCAAGTTCTTCAAAACGATATCATTTCTAATCAGTACACTTTAAAAGATGTGTCCTTAATTATATTTGATGAATGCCATCGAGCAGTGGGGGATTATGCGTATTGTTTTATTGCGCAAAAATATATGGAAAATTCTACAAATCCTCAAATCTTAGGATTAACCGCAAGTCCAGGCTCAGAGAGCGAAAAAATCCAAGAGATAAAGCACAATTTATTTATCGATCATATCGAAATCCGCACGGAAAATGATTCAGATGTGAAGCCCTATATCCATAATGTTGATAATGAATGGATTAAAGTCAAGCTCCCAAAAGAATTTGCGGAGATACAAAATATAATCTCGGAAAAGCTAAAAACCATTTATAAATACTTGAAAAATCAAGAACTTCTCGATTCCTATAATATCAATAAGGTCACGAGAAAAGATTTATTAAAATTAAACAAAATAATTAACGGAAAAATTTCCAGGATTCGGTCTGATGAAGAAAAATTTGCTTTATTCTATGCGAAAAAATTACAAGCCAATGCCATCCGTCTCTCTCATATGAGCGAATTAATTGAAACACAAGGCATTAACGCCCTGAAGGACTATTTAGACAAAAATCAAGAAAAAATTAAACAAAATAAGGCTAATAAATCACTTCAAGAATTATTCAAGGATAATGAGTTTAAGAGACTAATAAACCTTACTAATCAAATTCAATCGAAAGGAATCGTCCATCCCAAAATTGAAAAGCTGAATGAATTATTACGCGAACAACTTATCAATAACCCACTCTCTCGTATCTTGGTTTTTTGCCATTATCGAGATTCGGTCAATAATATCGTCAAATATTTTAAAGATGATTCAATAGTAAAAGCGCATAAATTTGTAGGTCAAGCAAATAAGGGCTCGGATAAGGGATTAACTCAAAAGCAACAAATTGAACTCTTGGAGGAGTTTAAGGAGGGAATTTATAATACCCTTGTGGGAACTAGTGTCGCCGAAGAAGGGTTAGATATTGCCGAATGCGATTTGGTCGTTTTTTACGATGTCGTACCCAGTGCGATAAGGTCCATCCAAAGGAGAGGGCGTACAGGACGGAAAAAGGAAGGGAAGGTCTATGTACTAATGGCAGAAGGTACTCGAGACGAAGGATATTATTGGGCAGAAAAAGCGAAAGAATCTAATATGCGCAAGAATCTGAATAAAATAAAAAAGCTTCAACAAGCCACGGATTCTGAAGAACAAACGAGTTTAATGAATTATATTTCAAGATCGGAGGAAAATGAAGGAAATAATGACGCCGAAAATGGGAAAATAACTCAAACAGAAAGAATTAAGGGAGCAGAAAAATTTACAATTATATGTGATAATAGAGAAACTGCTTCTCCCATCGTGAGAAAGCTTTCTCTTATGGGAATAAATCTGGAATTGAAGCAATTAGACCTTAGTGACTATGTAATTTCAGAGCGAGTGGGGATCGAACGAAAAAGCGGGCAAGATTTCCTTGATTCCATAAAAGATGGGCGATTATTCAAAGAATTGATTGAGCTTAGCGATAATTTTGAACGCCCAATCCTTATTTTAGAGGGAGACCCCTTTAAAAATACGAATATCAATGCAAATGCGATTTATGGCGCGATTAGTTCAATTATTTTGAATTTAGGAATAACCTTGTATAAAACAACGGGTGGTGATGAAACCGCGACCTTTCTCTATCATCTTGCAAAAAAAGAACAAACTCACGAAACGACACCAGTAAAACTTAGATTTGAGAAAGCCCCAGTTGATTTAACTTATCTATTAGAATATATAATTGCGGGAATACCTGGAGTGAACACATTGCGAGCCAAAAGTCTTTTGGAAAAAATGGAAACCCTTCAAGCGATATTTAATGCTGATATCGGTGATTTAATGCAAGTCGAAAATATAGGAAAAAAGATAGCTCAAGAGATATATAAAATAAGCCGTTTTAAATATAATAATGATAAAACTGCTTGAAATTTCGAATGTTTTACAGATATATTCAAAATAAGTCAAATATGTCAAATGTGAATTTTTTTCTGGATAAAATTTTCAAAATTTAATCAAATTCCATCAAAAATTTATAATCTATTTACATTACAATTAAAAGGGAGCTTGAATATTTATCATATGAACTCAATCAGATTAAGAGGTGAATAAGTCACCAAAGTATCGGTGGAGTTCAAGGGAAGGAGGTACCACTAAGTACTTCCTTCCTTATTTTATACTCATTTTACGTATTAATTTATACAGACGAAATTTACTGGGGTAATTCTCTTTGCTGAGAGTCAATACCTTAAATAATACAGTTCCTCCGTTAGTGTAAGGTTTCCCGGGATCTAAACAGTGAAAATATGCATCCCCATCCTTTTTCTTTGAAAGTCCTAGATGAGCTGGTGGTACCCCTTCTCTAAGTGCCATCAAGAAGGGACCAAGACAAAATAATGCGTGCACACAAACTGCATCAGAGTTCTTAAGGTCGATAGTTGGACCCTTGATTACTGTTTTATCTCCCACACTATAAACGGGACATTTACCCTCTACTTTTATTGCTTCGAAAATTAAAATATGCTCCATTTTTATTTGTTGGTTTTAACCTACTTCTTAGAATGTATGAGATTTATTTATTTGCGTTCTTATTTAAATTGAATCATTTTAATAAAATATACTTGTAGAATCCATTTTTAGTTTGAATTATTCTAAAGGTTTTTTGTTGAATATGTTAAGATGTTAAATTCATCAACATCTAAAACAAAAAAAAATTATTAATCAATAAAGCTAATAATATTATATAAATTAATATTAAGAAACAATATGTCCGAAAATTCTAGAAGATTGCTGAAATTTAAGGTGGTGGTTGCTGGAGCGAAAAACGCCGGGAAAACAAGTTTAATTAGGCGGTATGCCACCGGCAAATTCCATTCTGATCTCTTATCTACGATCGGGGTCGATTTTGAAACGAAAAAGGTCGAGATAGATGACACGGACATTCTCTTGAATATTTGGGACTTTGCAGGAGAAAAGAAATTCAGAATTTTACTTCCATCGTATGTCTCTGGAGCTTCTGGAGCACTTATCTTGTATGATATCACTAATAAAGATTCCTTAATTGACCTGCATGATTGGATGAAAGTTATCAGCTCAGTCCCGAACAATCCTAAAACAAAATTATTATTAGAAGCGAAGGGCGACCTTGAGGACCAGAGGGAGGTCTCAAAGGAGGAAGCGCAGAAAATATTTCAGAGGTATGACTTCCAAGGTGAATTATTAAAAACGTCAGCGAAAACAGGGGAAAATGTAGAAAAAGCCTTTGAAATGTTAGGCAGGCAGATATTGGAAAATTCATTAAAAAAATGTCCTAATTGTGGTAATTTATATCCTATCGAACAAAAATTCTGTCAATACTGCGGAAGAAAAACTCAATGAGGGAGAATATACTCGTAGCTTTGGTGCTTGGAGGATCTACTACAAGGAATTGATTTATGGTTAATCTCTTAGAATTCTAATTTTAATTGAATTGCAATAGTAATGCAGCGAAGCATAACACAACTAAAAAATATAAAATAGAATTGAATATTTTATTGATCAAATTTGATCAATGAGCATCCTATTATGAATTATGATATAGAAAAAGATATCAGTGAAATCTTAGACCGCTTAGAAAAGGATAATATATCGTTTAAAAACCAGACAGTCTTGGTTACAGGAGGCGCAGGATTTCTTGGTTCCTGGGTTTGTGATGTGTTAGTGCGACAAGGAGCCTATTGTATCTGTTTAGATAATTTTGCTTCGGGAAAATTTGAGAACATAGAACATTTGAGGGATCTTGCCAACTTTCGCTTCATAAACCATGATATTTCAAAACCGATTTATTTTGGGTTAAGTAATCATCCTGAAGGAATATGCATTGGAGACATTAAGAAACTTGACATTGTTATGCACATGGCTTCACGAGCATCTCCATTTGAATTTCGACAATATCCAATTCCCATATTAAAAAGTAATACTTTAGGGACGATGAATGCGTTAGGGATTGCTAAAGCTCATAATGCTCTTTTTTTCTATACAAGTACTTCAGAAGTATATGGAAATCCTCCAGATGAAGCCGTACCAACTCCAGAAACATATTTTGGTAACGTCAATCCCGTAGGTCCCCGTTCGTGCTACGATGAGTCAAAACGTGCGGGAGAAGCCTTTATAAAAGCCTATGAACTCCAACATAATATGCGGGCTAAAATCGTTCGAATATTTAATACGTCGGGACCAAGGATACGTTATGGACCGGAGTTTGGACGCGTGATCCCAAATTTCATCCACCAAGCTTTAAATGATTTAGATATTACGGTCTTTGGTGATGGGTCCCAAACTCGTTCGTTTACCTATGTAATTGATGAGATCGAAGGATTTTTTAAAATTGTGGATAGAGACGAAACATTAGGAGAAGTTATCAATTTAGGTAATAATAAAGAATATACAATTTTAGAGTTAGCTGAAATTATTTTAGAATTGACCGATTCCAATTCAGAAATTATATTCAAACCCCTTCCGATCGATGATCCAGAGCGCCGATGTCCCGATCTTAGTAAGGCAAAACAATTATTAGATTGGGAGCCAAAGACTCCCTTGAAAGAAGGTTTAAAAAAAACAATTGAATGGTTTGAGGATTTAGAAGAAAATGAGTGAAAACAATAATAATAATAATAATGAAAGTGATTATAAACGGAAATTAAAGGAAAGCTTTGAGCATTTTGATAAATTAGTGACCGTATGTTTACTTGCGGGAATTCTTATAGTTTCCGGATTTATAGTCTATTATGTGTTAAATCCGGAACCACCCTTCACTACTTTTACGATTCTAAATGAGGAAAAAGAGATGGGTAATTACCCCACTAACGCAACCGTAGGTGAAAATATTTCTTTTTATGTAGGAATAGGAAATTACTTGGAAAGAGAGGCAACTTTTGCTGTTAATATCTCTAAAGGTGATAATGAAACCACCTTAGGGTCGAATGGTGCTGAAAATGCAGAATATAATTTCACAACTCCCAACATAACCCTTGATCATAATGAGGAATGGATTTCAGAACAACTAAATATATCATTTTACACTCCAGGAAACAGAACGCTAATCGTGGAACTTTTTGAGGTCATATCTCCATCGAAATCTACCTTTCTAAACATATTATTTCTACGCATTAATGTGACCGTGTCATAGAAATATCAACTCTAAGATTAAATTTAAAAGAAAAATGAGACTATGCAGAGCCGATTATCTGCATATCTTCAATTTTTACATACGGAGCCCAAAAGGACCCATATACTTTATAATCTTTAGAAATCGCCGAGATATTTTTAAAAAGATCCATTAAATTAATCCCAAACATTGTCTCATTGAGCGAATGTGAAATCTCTCCATTTTGTATAAGATTGCCATGTAAGATTAAGCCAGAAAAGTCTCCGGTCGCGATATTCGGCGAATCTCCTGTATAATCAAATAAGATACCTTTTTTAATATCGCGAATCATTTCATCTTTTGAAAGCTCTCCGGTCTTTAAGATAAAATTTGTGGAGCTTATAGAGGGTGTGGAACTATAAGAAGAGCGGACTGCATTTCCGGTACTTGTTATTCCCTCTTTCGAGGCGGTATAACTGTTGTGCAATAATCCATTTTTAAGGAAGTTCCCTTCTTCAACGATCATCTTATTCTTGCACGGTACACCTTCATCATCAAACGTAGAAGAGCCCGTTGCTCCATCAATTAAAGCATTATCTTCCACCGTGAGCATAGAAGATCCTATTTTCTTACCTCGTTTGCCTACTAAAAAGCTTCTTTTATATTGAAATGTTTCCGCATTGATGGCTGAAGCTAAGGGACCCAAAATTAGGCTTGAGGTCCCTTTTGGGGTTAAAATCACGGGAACCTTCAGATTTTTAATTTTTTTTCTATTTAAATTTTGTTTAGCATCCTCTAAGGCAAGACTGGCTGTATCTTTTCCATTTAATTCTCGCAAATCTCGTACTGATTGTCGTTCAAATCCAGAAGATGTTTCTCCCGTAGAATCGTCTTTAACAATGATATTTGAACTAATGGAGGCAATGGTTTTTTTACCCGTTGTCTCGACTCCGTTAGAATTAAACACATAAGTTTCCGAATAATTTGTCTTGAATGTCGCTGACTGAGAGATTGCCAACTTATCTTCATCACATACTTCAATCAAATCAGCAACATATCGGGACGCTTCTTCAATTTTAAAATTTTCAATATTTTCATTATAAAGTGCTTTGACATTCGGATAATTGTCATAATGAGAAGGCAAGTCCTTAAAATCAGGATCTGGTGTTCCCGCATTCATCATTTTAAAAGCATTTTTTATCATCATATCTAAAGCGAATTTTTCGAAGCGATTCGTATACGAAAAGCCGAGAGAACCTCGCTTATCAAATATACGTACTGACATTCCATTTTTTGTTCCAACTTCGCTATTTTTAATCGCATTTTCTTCAATCTCAATATTCATATACCGATTAAGATCGATATATATTTCCGCAGCTTTAATCATATTGCCTTTTTGTTCAATTTCCTTTAATTTTGTCTCTGCAATATGATAATAGTCAATTTCTAGGTTATTCTTCATCATTGCAATCCTCCTACAACAATATCTTTGACTCTTATATATGGTCCTCCGTCTGAAACACGTACACTTTGCCCTCCTTTGCCACAATTCCCATCGGAGAATTTCAATTCCTTTCCGATGGCATTTATCCTATTTAACACTTCCAAGGTCATTCCTGAAAGTGCCACATCCCTCATCAATTCCTTTTTTTCTCCGTTCTCAATTTTATAGGAAAGTTTTGCTTTGAATTGAAAATTACCGGTGGTGGGATCTGTATACCCATAAGTGAAATCTTCGCAAAGAATACCTATTTTAGTATCGGCAATCATTTCATCAAGACTCCAATCTCCCGGTTCCAATTTAGTCACACCCATCCTAACTTGCGGTTTACTAGTACTAGAAGAGGCTCGACCATGACCATTGGGTGCCTGATTCATGCGAGAAGCCGTTTCTAAATTATGGAGATAATTTTTAAATATTCCCTTTTCTATTATTGTTGTTTTTTGGGAGGGGATTCCCTCATCGTCAATAAAATATGTTCCGTATAACTCATAAGGCAAGCCAAAATCCTTTCCAATCCCTAATCTAGGATCATCGATAACGGTTACATTTTCCCCAGCTACTTGTACCCCGATTTTTCCCTCTAAAATGCTTTCTTTATTCAACACTAAATCGGCCTCACAGGCATGACCGAAAGCTTCATGAATGAAAGTTCCTGTCAAACTTGGATCCATGATAAGAGTGAACTTCCCTCCGAGTGGGGATTCTGCTTCTAATAATTCAACAGCATTTTTCGCAGACTTTTTGCTTAAATTTTCGGCTTTAGATGTTTTTAATATCTCCAACCCGCCAAGTCCACCAACAGAATTGGATCCTCTTTGAATAATACCATTTTTTTGAGCAAATATTGCTGAAAACATCCTTAATATTGATAGCTTCTGAGTAACTCTTGAGCCAAATGAATCAATATATAAACTAGTACCAGAAGCGTCAAAATACAAAGTATGAGTATTTTTAATGTATTCACTGTAATTATTAGCAATTTTCTCTTGGTTTTTTACCACCTCTATCTTCTCTGAAATATCACTAGTTTCTATTGGTTCTTTAGTTTCTAAATTAAAATTTTCTTGTAATGGTTTTTTTTCTTGAATCCTAAACTTGGTCTTGTTAAATGATTCTGAGAGGCGGGCAAGCTTTACAGCTTTTTTAAAATTTTGTTCAAGTACGTTTCGAGTTAAATCTTCTAATACAACGAAGCCCCAACCACCATTATAGAAAGTTCTAATTCCACATTTACTCGTCTCAAATGAGGAAATTTCTTTACTTTTCATATCAGTAAATTCAACTGAGGAACCTAATTTCAATTCTGCTCTAATGTCCCAATAATCGATTTTATTCTCAGAGAGTTGATCGAATTTACGGATTAATTTCTCATCGAGAATTTTTAGTTCTTCCGGAAGTTCCATATCCTTTGCCTTTTATAGTTAGACTATAGAATTTTTATTTGTAAATACTTAAAAAGATCTTGGTAAAAAGGCTAAAAAAGTTTGCTTTTATAATTCAAATTTCGTTATGGAATAGAAATGCTGACCATCGTTAATCTGAGATTTATGCTCCTTTTTTTTTTCTTTTAATCGTTTACTTATTTCTATCGCTTGCCTCGTTGAACACTCTTGAGAGAATTTAGAGGAATTTTTAAATGTAAAGGTTTTATTACATTTCCAACACTTTTTTTTTTGTATTTGCTTCCAAGAATAATACCACTCTCCACAGTGATAACATCTAAAAAAATAAAATTTCTTGATATTGTCCATTTGAAGGAATAAAAACGCATTTATCAAAAAATAGTAGAGAGTGAAGATTTAATGATTTTTATATATACCTATTTAGCTATTAATAGGTCAATCGAAAATTTATATTATCTATATATATTATAATAAACAAATCAGAATTCGAGTCTTTGAGATATGAAAATTCTTTTTAAAAACATTTGTGGATATATATGAAAGCGATTGATAATGAAAGATTAGAAAAATTGGATATTGATGAACTTACACATACTTTCGTTGATATTATTAACAAACAAACTTCAATATTAATAGATGGAATTGAAAATCTAATTAATGAAGATTTTACAGAATTTCAAGATAATATGAATTATGTTATCCAAACTAGTACAGAAGTTCAAGTGAAAAAAAAATTTGAGTCGAAAATCTTTAAGTCACGACTAATGTTCAGCAAAGCCGATCGACTAAAGATTTTCAGTAAGATTAATGATATTAAAAACATCGGGGAATTTCTTGCCAACAAAATGCTTCTTTATAAAGTTGTGTTTCCCGATGAAGAGTTCAAGCTTCGAATAAGAAGTATTATTAAATCATTAAGATTTATTTCTGTAAAAATTACTGATGCGGTGAAATTTATTGGTTCTGATTTAGAAAAATCACACGATATTTGTGAAGATATTAAGGAAGAAAGACGGCAAATGCGACAAGAGGAATTTGGCTTATTAAAGCGACTATGGAATTATGATATGGATTACTTATCTCGAACATTCTTATATCTTAAAGAATTAATAGAAGGGATTATGATGTTAGCAGACCATATTAAGGATTTTGCCGAATATATTCAATTCTTATCAACTAAATATCTTATCTTTGATTAATTTAGGGGAGTCTAATTTATTGAAGAATTTGCTGTTTTTCTTATTCCAATACTCATAACTATGGGAATCTCCCTAGCATTTTCAATCGGTGCCAATGATGAGACGTTATCAGCTCTGGTGGGCGCTGGAGTAATTAAATTCAAAATTGCACTCATAATTGGAGGGGCAGCAACGGGATTTGGGATGATTTTTTTTAGCCAAGGGGTAGGAGAAACAGTTGGAGCAGATATTCTTGGGAGTGGAATTAAATACACGCAATTCATGCTCCTTGCTGTGTTAATAAGCAGTATTATATGGTTAATTATCGGTTCATTTAGTGGAATTCCACTAAGTTCGACACACAGTACTGTAGGGAGCATTTTTGGTGTTCTTATCATTTATTCTATATTTGAGGGAGGAATTGATCCCGCAACCGCTCTTAATTATGAAAAATTATTTAATGTAGTGCTGGGATGGTTTCTCTCTCCTGCTTTCGGATTGATAATTACCTTTATATTTTTTAAGATAATTGCTAAATTTTATCTTTCTAAATTAAGGGGTTTGAATCAAATAGAAAAAGCTGAAAGAAATTGTAATTGGTTACTATTGATTGCGGTCATATTTGCAGAAATCTGGGTTGGAGCAAATTCCGCCGAATGTATCGGAATTTTCTATGGATTATACAATAGTAATTTCATAGATTTAGGTCAATATTATATTTTTGTTATATTATGTGGTATATTTGTTTTTTTGGGCATATATATTGCCGGAAGATATGTAATAAGGAATTTAGCAAGCCAAATGACAAATGCACGTCCTTCTGAAGGACTAATCCTCCAATCATCATCCGCTATAATTCTGATGATCGCCACTTTTATGGGATTACCAATTTCTCATTCTCATGTTATAGTATTTTGTATAATAGGTTTAAATTTATCACAAAAGAAAGAGACAGACAAGAAAGGATTGCTTAAAATGGGCGCTTATTGGGTTTTAACCTTTCCGATTGCGGCCATCTTAGCGGGTTTTATCTATTGGAATTTTCTTATAATTGGATTATCGTAAACTATATAAAATATATAGATTATATATTACTAAAAAAGCGGATTAGCGAAGGATATGGGATCATTAATAGAGTATTTTAAAAAGGAAACAGCTAAAAGTGTACTAGAAAAAGCAATTGATCACGCGATAAAAGTTCAAGAAAGTGTTGAGAAATTAGATGAAGGAGTAAAAATTCTGATCCAAAATAAAGATTTAGATAAAGCTCATAATATTCTTCATCAGGTTGACTTGTTGGAAGGAGATGCTGATACAATCAGAAGAGATATATTGGCATTGATATCAAAGGGAGAGCTTAATCCGAGTGTACGAACAGATCTCTCACATTTAATAAAAAGACTGGATGATGTGGCCAATTGTTCTACTGGTGTGGCACGGAGAATAAATACAATTCCGATAACATTTTGGGAACAATCGAGTAATAGATCAATAGATTTGATAATTCAAATGATGGACAAAACAGTGGAATGTTCTAAATATTTGGACAAGATTGTATCTGATCTACTGGGAAAAAGACAAAATATAAGGGAATTTTCTGAAAAAATTAATAAATTAGAACATGAAGTGGATATTTTAAATATTGAGTTAAGACGCAGTCTCCAGGAAACTCCTTATGATGTGAATAGTTTTTCAATATTCGTAGTTGGCAATACAATTGATATTATAGAAGCTATTTCGGATGCTATTGAGGCTGTAGCGGATTATATAATGTTGTTATTAAGTAGTACCAGCGTATAAAATATTTTTGGTTTTAGAATTTTTTCAATCACCTTTTTTCTATCTCTTTTCCGGATCCTTAAATTTAGTATCTTATTAATAAATTCACAAATCAACTAGTAAAAAATATATTTTCTATACAATCTTAATAAGAAATAGAAATGACACATAAATTTATACACCCAGTTGAAACTCGATATCGCACAGATATAGCTGAACTTTTCACGGAAGATAAAAAATTGGAAAATTGGCTTAAAGTGGAAGCCGTTTTAGCCAAAGCACATGCTGAATTGGGCAATATTCCTAAGGAAGCTGCTGAGGAAATAGCACTTAAAGCAAATTTAGATTTTGTAAAAGTGGAAAGAGTAAAGGAAATCGATAGAGAGATTCATCATGATCTTATGGCCATGGTAAAGGCATTAGATGAGCAATGTGATGGTGAAGCGGGGAAATACATTCACTTAGGGGCCACAAGTTATGATATCGAAGATACAGCTACAGCGCTCCAATTAAAAGAAGCATTGAATTATATAGAGAAATCTTTAACTACTTTACTTAAAGAATTAGCAATAAAAGCGGAAATTAAGAAGGAATTGGTTTGTATCGGTCGAACTCACGGTCAACATGCGATTCCAACTACTTATGGGATGAGATTTGGCGTATGGGCATATGAGATAGACCGCCATATCGATAGACTCCATCAAGTCCGAGAACGTATATCATACGGGAAAATGTCTGGTGCGGTTGGAACAATGGCCAGTTTTGGAGAGAAAGGTATAGAAATTCAAAATATCGTAATGAAAGAACTTGACCTGAAGCCCGTAAAGATCGCCAATCAGATTGTCCAGAGAGATAGGCACGCTGAAATCCTTAATTTAACCTCACTGATAGGCCAGACTCTCGCCAAGATTGCTAGAGAAAATAGGATCTTACAAAGAAATGAGATAGCAGAGATGTTTGAACCATTTAAAAAGAGCCAAGTGGGAAGTTCTACGATGCCACATAAGAGAAATCCGCATAAATCAGAAAGAATTTGTAGCCTGGCAAGAATTTTAAAATCAAACGTAATTGCGGGATTAGACAATATGGTTTTAGAGGATGAGAGAGATCTGACCAATTCTGCTGATGAAAGAGTATTATTTCCAGAAAATTTCATCTTTCTCGATTTTATGATTCAGCAGCTTACCAATAACATACAAAATCTGGTATTTAATGAAGAAAATATTGAAAAAAATCTTAATTTAACGAAAGGAGCTTGTTTAGCAGAGAAAGTGATGGTTTCATTAGTGAAGCGAGGGATCGGGCGTCAAGATGCTCATGAATTATTACGGCGCGCGGCTATTAAAGCACAAGATGAGGATAGATTCATGATGGAAATTCTTTTGGAAGATGATAAAATTCAAAATAAATTTACAAAAGAAGAAATGGAGGATTTATTTGATCCCCATAAATATATCGGCAAAGCAGTTGAACAGACAGAGAATTTAGTATCCTATATCAAAGAAAAATATAATTTCCAATTCTAAACAAAAAAATGGCAAAGCAAAGAGATAATTTATACGCTAAATTAGGTGCCTCTTCTAATAAGGAAGATGTACATAAAGCAATAGAAAATTTAGATAAAGGTTTATTTCCAGGTGCGTTTTGTAAAATTTTACCGGATATACGTGGTAGGAAGGATTATTGTTCTGTATTTCACGCTGATGGGGCGGGAACCAAAGCGGGACTTGCCTATATGTATTTTAAAGAGACTGATGACATAACCGTTTTTAGAGGTATCGTACATGATGCAATGGTAATGAATATCGATGATGTGTTCGCTGTCGGAGCTACAGAAAATTATTTCTTATCAAATAGTATAGATCGTAATGGAAAACTCATATCGGGTAAGATTATTTCCACGATTATTAACGAATATGATAAATTCAGTAGGGCTTTGAACTCTTTTGGATTTAAAATTTATAATTGTGGCGGTGAGACTGCTGATGTCGGAGATTTAGTTAGAACTTTATTGGTAAATGCATCGGTTTTTACCACGATGAAAAAAGCGGATGTAATTGATGCGGGCAATATCAATAAGGACAATGTTATCATTGGATTCGCGAGCTCTGGTAAATCCCGCTATGAAGATGAATTTAATAGCGGAATTGGAAGTAATGGACTTACTCTGGCTCGGCATGGAACATTATCTCATAAATATTATAAGAAATACCCAGAATGCTATGATCATAAATTAGACGAGGATTTAGCCTTTTTTGGTAATCATGAACTTACAGAAAAAGTAAATGGATTGGATATGGACATTGGAAAAGCTCTTCTCTCACCCACGCGGACCTATTCTCCTCTCCTTATTGATATCTTTGATAAATTCCGGTATGATATAAACGGGATAATTCATAATACGGGTGGAGGTCAGACAAAAGATTTGAATTTTGGGAAAGATATTCACTATGTAAAAGATGATCTTTTTGACCTTCCTTCGATTTTTAAAATTATTCAAGCATCATCACAGACAACCTGGAAAGAAATGTATCAAGTGTTTAATATGGGACATAGGCTTGAAATTTTTTGTGAAGAATCAATTGCGAACGAGATTATAAAGATATCAGAAAAATATCAAATCAAAGCAAAGATAATAGGTCACTGTGAAAGGTCAGAATCAAGGAATCAGAATATTTTAACTATAGATTCTCCATTTGGAAAATTTAGATATAACCATTAATGGTATCTGAAATGTCAAAAAAATATGATATAATCTGCATTGGAGCCGCTTTGGTGGATATGGTGGCTCAAGTGGAACGTCATCCGTTAGAAGATGACGAAGTGTTTGTTTCGGAGTTAAATATCTTGTCAGGCGGTGCTGCTGCGAATACTTCGGTAACGTGTTCCAAATTAGGACTGAATACCGCATTTATAGGAAAATTAGGATTAGATGATGAATTCGGAGCAAAAATTATTAAAGATTTCGAAGAGGATTCTGTGAGTATTGAATATATCAAATACTCAAAAGCATATAAAACGGGTTCTGCGTATGTCGCATTAAATCCGGCGGGTGATAGGAGAATATATGCCCATAGTGGAGCCGCGAATTATTTATCAGCTTCGGATATTAAAGAAAATGAAATTAGCAATGCCAATATTCTATATTTAAGCAGCCTAAAAAATATTGAGCCCTTTATTAAAGCTTCTACAATTGCGAAAGCCTCTCGCATCCCAATCATCTTAAATCCTGGAATGTTAATAATAGAACAAGGATTTGAACTCATCAAGTCTCTTCTTCAAAAGATAGATATTTTAATTCTCTCTGAGAATGAATTTAGGTCATTATTAGCGATTAATAGGGAAATCGGCTTCCAAAAAGATTATTATGAAACGTCTTGTGAAATCCTTAAGGAATTGGGTATAAAAATAATTATCATTACCCTGGGAAAAAGGGGTGCATTATTAATATCTCATAAAGATTCTCAAATTATTAACCCTATTGAGAATATAAATATTGTAGATACTACTGGAGCAGGAGATGCATTCTCAGCTGGATTTATATACAAATTTCATAAGAAAAAGCGCTTACAATTTGGAGAATTAATTAAGTGTGTGGAAATAGGAAATTTTGTGGCTGGAAAATGTATCGAACAATTAGGAGCGCGTTATGGAATCCCTTCGCTAAAAGAAGTTAAGCAGTTCGGAAATTCTATAAATAACAAAATTTAAAATTTCTTATTTATTAATCTTCAAATTGACATCAAAAAGGAGTGTTTGATTTGAGTCTACAAGAAAAGCCAAGTAAAAAAATTTTGCGAGATCGATTTCGTTTCTTTATTGAAGTGATATTAGTATTTTTGGGAATTTTTCTATTTACGTTTATTCCATCCTTATTATTTCAAGATTTGATTGTCGAAAATCCCATTCTCTTTGGAGCGTTATCCTTTGTTCTTCGTGCAATAGGGATAATAATAGCAATCCCCGTATTTTTATTGCTCACCAACTTCATTCTAGAATGGCAAAAGCGAGAAGTAATTCTTGAAGAAGATATCAATCCAGCAAAAAGTCATTTAAGATTATATAGTATAACCTCTTCGAATTTTAAATATCAAATGTTATATGGAATACTTATACTATTTATCGTCTTTATACCTCTTGATTTCATAATTTACCTTCTTATGCCAGGGACAATTGAATATACTGTCAATTCTCTGACCTATGCCAATAGCGCGAATAATTATTTGTTGAATGATAATTATTTTATTTTTCTCATCTCGGTTCTTCTCGTCCAATTCTCCGTGGGTATTTATGAAGAGACTCTTGCCAGAGGTTTTATTACTAAGAGGGGTAGCGATTATTTCCAAAAGAATTCGGCAGTTTTTATATCATCGCTCTATTTTGGTTTAGGACATTTTGCATATTTTTTCAATCCAATAAGCGCTAATTATCCGATATGGTATCCCTTAGTATGGTTTACCCAAACATTTTTAGTGGGAATAATACTAGCCTTGTTTTTATTAAGAAAAAAGTGGATCTTTCCATTGATTTTCGCACATGCGCTTAACAATATTATTTCAGCGCATGTTTTATGGAATTATCCAAATGATTTTATACCTTTTTCGCTTTATCTTTACATTCCCTTGCTCATTATCGGATTAGCATTATTTGTTTGGCAATTTTCCAGGATTAGAACTGCGATCCAAAATGGATTGAAAGAATTTGGGAAATATTTTAAAAATAATCAAAAGATAGGAGAAACTGGCTCTGATAAATATATTCGCATTTTAGTTGACCTACTCATTGGAGCTCTTATTTTCATTGTTGGTATTTTTATAATATAGAGTAAGATAATAATGGTTAAATTCGGCATAATTTCAGATACACATATAGATAAACTAAGAGAAAAGGAAATAATATCCATATTAAAAGAATTAGAAACCATATTCGGAGATGTAGATCGTATAATCCACGCCGGGGATATTGGTTCCAAAAGGATACTCCGAACTCTTCAAACCATTGCTCCCGTCACTTTTGTGTTAGGGGAGAATGATATCGAATTTGATTCTGAAGCATTTTTAACAATAGCTACCCAAGAGTTTTCAAAAAAAATAGGAGTAATTCATAAATTACCAGAAGATTTGAAGGTATTTTGTGAAAAAAATAAATTAATAGATGGGATTTTGATTTTTGGTCATACTCATAAACCATTGATAAAAGGAACAGAATATAATGTATTATTATTAAATCCTGGCTCCCCAACTATGCCAGAAGCACCCAAACAGATAAAAGGCTTTGAAAAACCCATTGCGCGACCGAGTGTCATGAAGCTGTCGATTGAAAAGGGAATTGTAACCACATATATTATCAATCTCAAATATGAATTATGAGATCCACTTTTGAGGCTTTTTATTTGAATAAAATTGAGTGCAAATGTGAATTTTTACCATTTTCTATTTATTGTATCGCTATTAAAAAATATGCGGGATATAATACGATATTAATTTAGTGAAAGATTTATCATTCTCACAATAACTTGCCCATTTTATCTTTATATAATATATGAAAAATGGAACTTTCCAGAGAAGATGGTTGTTGAGAAATGCATCTGTAAAGAAATGAAAAAATTAAATATCAGAAATTTCTTATTATTATTACATACTTAATTCAATAGCATATAATATAATTTAAAGAGCAAGGGAGAGCGAAATGGTCTCTAAATTAGAAATGGTCTTAAAAGAACTTAATACAAATGGTAATTTCCGCGCCTCGTTATTCTCCACTGGTACGGGATTAGTCTTAGCTTCTCAAAAGTCAGAAGAGATCGATGAAAGAGTTGTGGCTGCGATGTCTTCTTTATTAAGCGATTCTGCATATAAAGCCCGAGAAGAATTAAGCTTATCAAATTTATCATCTATGAAAATAAAATTTGAGGAAGATCTAATTATTATGGAAAATATACCAATGCCCCAAGAAGATAATCAATTTCTCTTAGCGATCTTAGCACGCGCACCGGATTCTGAAGAAGTAGAGAAATACTACGACGATTTAATAGCGTGGGCAGTCGACAATGCGAGAGAAGATCTTAGAAAACTCTCCTCAATTTAGTTTTCTCATTTATGATATAATTTCTCTTTTTCCTTATTATGCAAATCCATTTATAATTCACAAATATCAGATTTAAGTAGGATAAAGGTATTTGGAAGATTATGAAAGCAGCTTTTATCACCCAACATGGCGACCCGGAAAATATTCAAATTGGAGAAGTTGATACCCCCCAAATTGGTCCGAATGAAATATTAATAGAAACAAAATTTGGCGCATTAAACCATATAGATTTATTTGTGGTGAAAGGATGGCCGGGATTAAGCCTAAAAATGCCCCATGTACTAGGAAGTGATGGAAGTGGGATTGTAAAAGAGATTGGATCCGAGATAACGACATTAAAAAAGGGAGATCGGGTGAGCATAAATCCGGGTATTAGTTGCGGAAAATGTGGGATGTGTCTGGCAGGGAAACAAAATTTTTGTGATGAATTTTCCATTTTAGGAGAGAACCAATGGGGTACTTTTGCCGAGTATATTAAAATACCCGAAATAAATGTGATTAAGATTCCAACAGATTTTACTCTCATTAAGGCAGCGGCTGCCCCTTTGACGTTCTTAACCGCATGGAGGATGCTAGTGACCAGAGCAAAAATCCAGCATCATGACATGGTATTTATCCACGGAGCTGGAGGGGGTGTTGCAACCGCAGCCATTCAAATTGCGAAATTTTTTGACACTGAGGTTATAACTTCAACCAGCACTCAGGAAAAAATGGAACGAGCCAAGATGATTGGCGCAGATCACGTTATTAATTATAAGGAACACCCTGATTTTGAAAAACATGTGTATACAGAATTAACCAACAAACAAGGGGTTGATATTGTAATCGACAGCGTAGGACATGAAACTTTTCAAAAAAGCATTCGTCTACTTAAACCCGGCGGAAGGCTAATCACCTGTGGAGCTACTACGGGCCCAAAATCAGAAATAGATATACGACACATTTTTTGGAAGCAGTTACAAATAAAAGGATCCACAATGAGTAATCAAAAAGAGTTCCGAGATGTGATGAATTTGGTTTTCAGCGATAAAATTACTCCTATCATCGATAAGACATATAATTTAGATGAAATTGTGGAAGCTGAAAAGTATCTCGGTAAGGCAAACCAATTTGGGAAAGTTATACTAAAAATTTCTTAGGATGATGCGGTTAGTTTTTGATAAAAACTCATCACCACACGAGCAATCTCATCCTCATATCCCCGATAAAAATGGTCTGCACCATTTATAATAACAAATTCTTTTGGTTCGTCATATTCTTCATAATGCGTTTTAAAATTCTGAGCTCTAGCAACATCATCTCGGCCTCCTTGGATAAAATATTTTGGTTTATTGGTTTGTGATAGTTTCTTATACTTTTTTCCCATTAAATCGAAGGGAAATGATACTGCGATAAAACCTAGTATTTTTTCTGAATAATTTACGGCCGAACATCCCACTGCAGCACCATATGAATATCCACAGATTAGAATCTTATCTATACCATTATCATCTAATAAAAAATCTATACATGTTTGAACCTCATAAATTCGGTCATCTTTTCCAGATTTTATTCTTCTAGAGTTTCCGACTCCGCTGAAGTTGAATCGCAAACATGTTATTTTTTCATTAGTAAATTTGTTGAATATCGCGGAAACTACATTATTATGCATTGTTCCTCCAAAATCTGGATGTGGATGTAAAACCAAAACCGCAGGTGATTGTTTTTGGGATGATTGGTAAAATTCTGCCTCCAATTTAACATACTCATTTGATACGAAAAATTTATTAGTTTCACGCATATATCTACCTAATAGTAGAATTTCTTTAAATTTAATCTCTCAAACACGAGTAATAATTTAGGATGAATTTGAATAAATTATTAATAGAAAAAAAACTAAAGCAATTCTTAGAAGAAGATTGCCATTTCAAAGATGTGTCTTCCGAATTTATTCCAACAGACTCCAAAGTGAAGGCAAAAATAATCGCGAAAAGTTCTGGTTATATTTCTGGATTGGAAGTGGTCTCAACTCTGTTTAAAATGTTAAAAGTAAAAGTTAATTTATTAAAAGAAGAAGGAGAACAGTTCAATGAAGGAGACATCTTAGTAAGATTGGAAGGTAGTACTCGAAAAATCTTATTAGGTGAGCGTATAAGTCTTAATCTTCTTACTTTGATGAGCTCAATTACTACAACTACTCGTGAATTTGTAAAATTAAGTGAGAAATATGATGGTAAGACCAGAATTGCTTGTACCAGAAAAACCACACCCGGGCTTCGATTATTTGAGAAAAGAGCAGTGGAGTTAGGTGGGGGAGATACACATAGGTATTCCTTAGATGATATGATTTTACTAAAGGACACACATTTAAGATACTATAAAGGAAATATTGAGAAATTACTAACAATTGTAAAAGAAAAAGCAAGTTTCTCAAAAAAAATTGAAATTGAAATTGAAAATGTAGATGATATTGTGATAGCTGCTCAAAAAGGAGCGGATATTATCATGTGCGATAATATGACCCCACAACAAGTCGAAGAATCTATTCAAAGGTTAAAAAATGCACATTTACAAGAAAATATAAAACCATTAATAGAAGTTTCTGGGGGGATTACACTGGATAATATAGAAGAGTACCTGAAAGTGGGTCCTGATATCATAAGTACAAGCGAATTAACCCTATATCCAACTAATAAAGTGGATCTTTCTCTACGCTTTGAATAAGCGATTTCAGTCAATAACTACCTCATGCATCGAGCTAATAACGTCTTTGATATTTGATAATTTATCTCTAAGGTCTCTAATTAGTCCAAATTTTCCCACCGCAAGAATTGTTTCGATCTTCTTATCAGCAATCCTCCAGTCAGATACATTTTTTATGATTTGGTGATATTGAGAATAAAGCTCGGCAATTTCATTGATAATCACCTCTCGAAAAGGATATACTAAATGAATCGTCATTATTCGATATCCTTCAAAATTTTCAAGCTCCTCGTATTCTTCAATAAATTTAACTATAGCTTCTCGAAGGGCTTGACTTTTAGAACTAAATCCGCTACGATTACGCACATGCTCAAAACGTTCTAATAAATCATCAGATATTTGTAGGGAAATTATCGGTGACATTTTTAATGTTTATCTCTCATTCTGATTGTGAATCTCTCTTTATAATAGACTTTTGATAATTAAAAAATTTTCTAGCTCACTCGATTTTTAAAGTAATCGACTGAGAAAATCTAAACTTGTTGGAATCTCCTTTGCAGATGAAAGTTCAATTATTAAAGGGCCTTTATACCCATAAGTTCCTATAAAACTAAAAATTTCCTCAAAATTTATTTTTCCAGTTCCCAATCCGGGATGAGAATCTTTATTTTTATCATCATTATCCACTAAATGAATATTTTGAATCCGTTCATGAAACTTTTGCCATAATTCAGAGAGATTTCCATCACATGTCCAAAAATGAGAAGTATCATAAGTCAAATAGAGTTCCTCATTATTAAAATGGCTAAAAAACCTTGAAATCTCTCTAATATTTAGGAGCATATTTGCATTTTTAGGCATATTTTCAATTAATATTTTTTGTTCCATAGAATTGGTGAATTTAAGAAGCTCATGGGTTTTTTTAGTGAGAATATTTTCGTTGTGAGTCTTTAAAGAAGGGATTAAAAAATTGGCTAATCCAGGATGTATAGTTAAGCGTTTTGAACTAATCTCTCGACCTAGTTCTGCGGAAGTCATATATGATTTCAGAGACGCATTTGAAATTTGCTCATTTTGGGAACATAAACAGAGATCAACAAAAGGGCCGTGAAGTTGTTTTTCAATATTAAAATTATCACAGAGTTCCTTAAAATGTTCGATTTTTTGAGAAGATAATATTAAAGAGGGTTCTAATACAAGCTCACAGAGCTCAAGGTCATATTTTTCAGTGTCTTTAAGACATTCTCGTGTAGCTTCCAAGAATAATTCAATAGGAGAAGGGTGTGTTTGATACAAACCATAATCTATCAAATATCCCAAGGAACTTATACCAAGTTTCAATTTCTTCAACTATGAAAAGAATCGTTTAGAATTAAGGATTAAAAGGAAAAAAGGACCTTTCTTATTTTTTCTCTCGTGCATAACACGCAAATAAAGCGTCAAAATGTTTTTTAAAGCGATTATAGTGTTCTTCGGGAATATTGTATGGATTTCCCACTTGTAAGGCCCCCCAATACATTTTACTCAACTTCTCTACTAGCTCCGCGAATTTAACGCAATGATCGATATTTTTTCCACATAAAATAACTCCATGATTCGCAAGGAGCGCTGCGTTTTTTATACCCAACGCTTCTAATGCCGCATTTCCAATCTCATCGGTATGAGCCTTTCCAAACTGAGAAACATCGATAGATCCACCCAAAAAGATAACTTGTTCCTCCATGATGATAGGTATCCCTTTCCGAACTATAGATAAGAGTGTTGCATATGTTGAATGCGTATGGATAACGGCTCCTACTTTTTTCCTTGCTTTATAGATAGCCGTATGCATTTTCGCTTCAGTCGAAGGAAGTTTGCCACTACTGAGTGCTTCGCCTTCAAAATTCATATGGACAATTTCATCTTTTTGGAGTGAGTCGTATTGATTAAAGGAAGGAGTGATAAAAAATTCCTCTTTCCTTCCGAATCTCACACTTACATTTCCCTCACCCGCCTCAACTAAACCTTTATTAAATATTGCTTTAGCGGCTTTTGTTACACTTTCGCGAATTTCTTCTTCATCAACCATCTTTACAAATCACATATCTATAAAAATAATTTCTATACTATTAACTATGCACTATTTAAAATTAATCTTCTTCACATTGTAGGATCCGATTTGAATGAGTGGCAAAATTTTCTTCAAATTCGTCAATGAACATAGGACAAGATTTTTCGGATATTCTCACAGTTCCACCCATCTGGGTTGCGCCATAATGAATTTTTGCAAGTTTTTCCACTAATTCTGCCATCTTTATGGCATGTTTCATAGTTCTACCACATACAATACAGCCATGATTAGCCATAAGGGTTCCATTACGACTTCCTAATGCTTTAATAACTTTTTTACTGAATCCTTGGGTATGCGCCGATGCAAAGTCTGAAATATTTACAAATCCTCCGAGAAATATGACCTGTTCTTCAATCAATACAGGTATAGTCTTTCTTGCCGCGGAAAGCATCGTCGCATATGGAGAGTGTGTATGAATAGCTGCCATTGCTCTCGGTCGTGCTTGATAGATATCGGCATGTAATTGATATTCAGATGAGGGTTTTCGCCCTCTACTCAGGACTTTACCGCTAAATTCCAGGTGTACAATCTCCGCTTTTTCGAGATTTTTATAGGTGTTGAAGGTCGGGGTTATGAACATCTGGTTTTTATCTGGTACCCGAACACTGATATTCCCTTCTCCTGCTTCAACTAATCCTCTGGAATATACTTGTTTAGCACCCTCTACGACCAGTGATCGTAATTTATCTTCCTCTAGTAAGCTCATAATTTTGTTTAGAATAGATTTTTATTAAATTACTCCCTACTAAATTAAAAATTTTTTATACTCCTCATTATTAAATTGAAAGTTATAATACTTAAATTGGGTTTTACACTATAAAAAATAAATTATTACTATTTGGACTAATAGCTAATGCCTCGTGTTATTCTCCATTGTGATTTAGATTGTTTTTTTGCTGCGGTCGAGATGCGAGATAATCCCGAGCTGAGAAACAAACCCGTTATCATTGGAGCCGATCCCAAGGAAGGCAAAGGCAGGGGGGTAGTTTCAACATGCAGTTATGAGGCTCGAGAATTTGGCATTCATTCTGCTCTCCCTATTTCTCAAGCCTATAAATTATGTCCTCACGGGATATACCTTCAGCCAAGCCATAAAAAATATAAGAAAGTCTCAAACCAAGTGATGGAGATTGTAAGTAGCTTCTCTCCTTTATTCCAACAAGTAAGCATCGACGAGGCTTATTTAGACATTTCTGAAAAATGTGAGAATTTTCAAGAAGCAAAACAAATCGCAGAATCAATTCGAGAAGAAGTAAAAGAAAAAATTGGAGTGACTCTTTCTATTGGATGTTCTTCCACAAAATCCATCGCGAAAATTGCTTCAGATCATAATAAGCCTAATGGGATCTGTATCGTGTCTCCTGAAGGAATAAAAGATTTTTTGCGGGATATGCATATCACAAAGATTCCTGGAATTGGGAAAAAAACGAAAAAATATTTCTACAAGGAAGGGATCAGAAAAATTGGGGATTTAATGGAATTACCACTCCATCAACTCATGAAAATGTTTGGAAAACACGGAAAGTGGATTTGGAAAGTAATTAATGGGCGCGATAAGCGCAAAGTTAAGGAATTTGACGAGGGAAGAAAATCGATTAGTAAGGAACGGACATTTTATGAGGATACAAAAAATTTTGATACAATCTTGGAAAAATTAGAAGAAATCAATGAAAAAATCCATTATATGTTAATTAAAGAAAAAATTTCATATCGCACAATTACCTTGAAAATTAGATTTGAGGATTTTGAGACTTACACGCGATCCAAATCAATATCGTATCCCATTTGTAATAAAGAAATGGTGTTAGATACAATCTTAGATTTATACCAAGAATTTACAGACAGCAATAAAAAAATTCGATTGATTGGGATTAAGTTATCAAATTTTGAGAGAACACCTAAAATTAAGCAAGCAACCCTACTAAATTACATAAATTGAAGATTCTGATATGGAATATTCAATAGCCCAAACTCACATAATGTCAAGAATTTGCTTACCCATTACAGATCGTTCAATTTTCTTAAACAGAGTGGGACCTTCAGCAACCTCTTTATAATTTAATTTCTCAAATAATTCCTGAACATTTTTTCTGGCATTTAATTTTAAATAAGGGATGCCTAAACTGATTGCATACCATTCTATATGATCTAATAAATTTTTTGCGATACCTTGACCACGATATTCTTTTTTTACGGCGAGATATCTTATCTGTCCTTCATGCTCATTATCTCGATGAAATCGAGCGGTGCCAACAATATCGTTATTTTTCAGTGCAATAAAAGGATATACCCCATCATCTTTCAAATCCAATTTATCTTTTTCAGTCCCCTTGGGTTGATTCCATGGCTCTCTTAACACCTTATATCGAAGTTCATACATTTCTTCATATTCTTGTTTATCGCATGGTTGCCGAATAATTAATATATCCTTTTCTTTATTCATATTTTCCCACCTAATTATGAGGATTAAATTATGTAGTTTAAAATTAAGGGAATTATAAAATTTTCGTTGTAATGGGGATCACATTACTTTTATTATAATAACGTTTACTGTTTACCTATTTAAAACTTTTTATGAAGGGATTGAGAACGTTTGTTTATTACCGAAAGAAACAAGAATATTTTTAAATTCAGATTTTTTGCTATAATTTATG
This sequence comes from Promethearchaeota archaeon, assembly GCA_014730295.1. Next base: position 39,520 of record WJIN01000262.1, read on the forward strand.
AAAAAGGTATAGTAAATTTTTATATAATAATTTTGTCTAAATATTTATATGTTACTTTATTCTATTAGTGGTCCCTATGAAAGGTATTTAAATTTCATAGGTATGTTTTATGAATTATTTGTTATTCTCGTTGCCTTAATTCTCGTGATATTAGTAATAAGAAAATATCAAGAAAAGAAGCATAAATTAACTTTATATTTGCTTATAATATTTATCCTTTATTTATTAGCGGTGGTGTTTTCTTGGCTTTCGAAAGTGTTTGTTGTTTTGCGATTGGATGAGGTGGTAGGAGAATACACCATAGGTGGGATTTTCTATTATAGAATTGCCAGTTTTAGGTTCAGTGAATTTTTAGTATGTATAGCAATCGTGCTTTCCTATATTTTCAAGGTTGAGATTTTTCAGGAAGAGTATAATAAAACTCAAAAAATTCTTTTAATCATCTATAGTGCCATTACTTCGTTTTATGTATTAGTAATTTATGACCCAGGAGACACAGAACTTAGTATTTTATTAGATGCTATTGCATTCCTTTTAGTGTTCATACTTATGACTGGTGTATATATTCCATTTATGTACCGTGCAATCGAAGCATATAGAGGAGTTCAAGAAAAAGTATATAAAACTGGGTTTCTGGCACTCGCAATAATGTC
>WJIN01000263.1 GCA_014730295.1 Promethearchaeota archaeon
AGCTTAGTATCTATATAATGCTTCCAGTTATGAATTTAGTGGCATTCTTCCAATTTGACCTTGAATCCAACTTATTAAAATGTTGTAATGAAGTAATTTAAAAAATTAGAATTAAAAACTAAAATTTATATTATAAATATAATCAGGAGTGTAAGTTTAGTGAATTATTGATTTTTAAATTTAAGAAAGAAATCATAATTCTTTACTCTTAAATATTATAATTCCAATCCCGATTAATAGAGCAGTTAATAGAATTCCTAAACACCCCGAGAAAATTAAGGGATTGAGTATTTCAGGTAGAAAAACTGATGGTAATATTGAAATTAATGAAAACTGATTTCCCACATATACAGAAAGAATTGCGGAAGCTGCCACATTTTTTACTGATATTCCAATAATAATCCCCACAGAACATGAGATACTCATCGCAGCTAAACTAAAACATAAACTCTCCAGGCTTTGTATAATTACAATTCCTTGAGGAATTCCTGTAGTAATCCAATCAATTATCACACCAACTATCAATGTGATAAGGGTCGCAATAACTAGACAAGAAAATACTGCTAAATATTTGGCAATTAATAGGCTTTCTCGCTTAACGGGTCTAATAAGAAATAAATTAAACACTTGTCTGTTTATTTCACTAGTGATGGAAGTACTTAACATGACTGATGAGAGTGTTCCTCCAATACTTGCTATAAATAGGCCTACAAAATAAGAGAGAGGAACCCCTTCAGTATCAAACCTCACTAGATTAAATATAACAGATAAAATCGGTAAACCAACCCAAAGAATGATCATAATCTTAGATTTATAAAATCCTCTTAATTCATCGAAAAATAATATTTTCAAGCTCATTTATTATCTGCCTCAATTATTTTCAAATATACTTCTTCTAAACTAGGTTTTAGTAGATTAAATCCTCTTAATCCTACTTTGTGGTCAATTAATTTCTGCATTATCTTGTATATTGCATTATCAATGTCGATATTGCTTCTGAGATGAATTTCTTGAATCTGATTTGTTTTAATATCTACGAAATCGATAAACGAAAAATTATTATATAGTTCAGTGGATGGTCCTTTTTCCTCATATTCAATTTCGATAATATTACCAACATTAAATTCATCTTGAAGTTCTATTGAAGATCCAATTCTCAATAGTTTTCCTCTATTCAAGATCCCTATTTTATTAGCGAAATCTTGAACATCTATTAAGATATGAGAGGAGAAAAAGATCGTAATATCTTTCTCGGCAAATTTTCTAATAATATTTTTAATTTGAAATCTGCTGGTAGGATCCAGACCAGATAATGGCTCATCTAATACTAAGACTTCTGGATTATTCAGAATAGCTTGAGCAAATCTTAATTTCTGTTTCATCCCTCCTGAAAGATAATCTATTCTTTTATTATCAACATCCATCAATCCCACGATTTGTAAAACTTCCGGAATTCTTATGTCTAAATCATCCTTATCCATTCCTGAAAGCCTTCCAAATGTGTGAAGAGTATGATAAACTGTACGCCATTCCTGAAAACCTGTTTCTTGTGGTAAGTAGCCCAAAATCCTCCCAAAATCCTCCTTTTTTTCTCTAACTGATTTATTGTTTATAAAAACATCTCCTGAATAGTTCTTTATCAATCCAACTAGTATTTTTAGGCTTGTTGTCTTTCCCGCTCCGTTTGGACCTATATAACCAAAAATATCTCCTTTATTTATTTTGAAAGTGATATTATCCAATGCTAACAGATCTCCATAGTTTTTCGATACATTGTGAAATTCAATTATTGCTGAATCTTTCCCCCCACTCATTTTTATGTCCCGGATGTTTTAAATAAAATAGATAAATTAATAAAATTCAATATGATCTAGAGTTTTTTTGAGAATTAAAAAATTAGGTTTACTCGTTAATTATACTTGTAGTGATAAATCAAAAAAAGATTGATTTTTATGGAAGATTTACATTATCAATGCCTAAGATGTGGTGTTTGTTGCTTTGAAATTCCAGGTAATTATAGCAAAAGAATCCCCCTCTATCCCGAAGAGGTTGATAGACTTATTGATATTGCTAAAGAAAGAAATATAGAATTTAAAGTAATAGAAGATTTAGTATTTCCCGATATCTTAAACGAGAATATAATTGTATTAACCTATAAGATTAAATTTGATAAAGATATTCAATCATGTCCGTTCTACAACGACAAAAAAGGATGCTCAATTCAAAAATTAAAACCTCTGGCTTGTAAAACATATCCTTTATCTTTGAAACAAGAAGATGCATATAATTTTCGCATTGATATAGATCCTCTCTGCAAATTTGTAAATAATGATGAAAACTATAAACGTTTAAGAAAGATTGATTGGGAGGAGATTAAACACGTATTTGAAAAAGAATATGAGAATGCAGAACGCCACCTTAAAAAAAATAAAAAACTGATGCTGAAAATTAGAAGACTAGAGGTAGAAAAGAAAATAAATATCTCAAGAAAAATTTCTCTAAAAGAATTTAATAAATGTTTAAGGGAATGGGAGAGAGTTGAAATAACTGTTGAATAAAAAAGTAATCAGTCTTCTTTCGGATGGATTTGATAGCCCCGTAGCAGCTTATTTGATGATGAGGCGGGGTTTTATACCCATTTTCCTTACTTTCCTTACCACAATTCAAGAGGAGGCGGGTATGCGGGACAAAATAGGAAATGTCTTAAATCAGTTATCAAAGTTTTCTCATAATGAATTAAAAGCTTATGTTATCCCTTACACGTCCAATTTGGAAATCTTCAAAAATCGGTGCTCTCGAAAATTAACATGCATCTTATGTAAACGTATGATGTTGCGAATTGCATGCTATTTAGCTGATAAGGAACAAACCAAACTTATTTTAACTGGAGATATCTTAGGAGAACAAGCAAGCCAAACGCTTTCTAATTTATATTCCTATAACGAAATTTTGAAGAATTACATTAAATTAATGCCATTGATTGGTCTTAATAAGTTGGATGTTATAAATATCAATAAAAATATTGGATTATATCGCATAAGCTCGAATAAGATTAATTCTTGCCAGTATTATCCTCAATACCCAGAAACTAATGTGAAAAAAAAGGAAATAAAGAGAGCCGAAAACAAATTAAATCTTTCTCAGATATTAGAAAATTCTTTAAAAAATGCACAAATCCTAAAATTCTGATTTCAATTCCTTAATTCTCATTTCAAATTCCTCATCTTCTAATTCAACATAATCAAAATCATTAAGCGCCACAGATACAGCTTGTGCCACAATATGTTTACAAAATTTACGATTTCTATTTATTACGACTTCTTTATAAAAATCACGACAACTACAATACAATTTAGGATATATCAAATGTTCTTTTTCAATTCCTAAGGCTGTCCAAAGGACTCTATTAGAAGGTTGATATATATATTTTGTGATTCCCCTTTCGAGGGTACCTAAAACCAAATCCGATTTGATCTGTAATTTTACCTCGATTATTTGCTTGATTTCTTTATCTATTATTCCTTTTTTTTTGATCCTTTTTGATAATTCATCCAGAAAATTATTTGACATATCTCATACTATAAATATTAATTATTAATAAAAATTAAGATAAATCTTCTAAAAAAGAATATGTGCTCTTTTTTATATCTTCCCACTAGATATTTTCCTTCAATATCTGGAGCAGAATTCTATTTTCAAAGGATTGCAGAAATTTTAACAAAATTATACAATTATAAAATAGATATTTACACATCAAATGCCATAGATTTCACTGCATTACACTCCCAAAAGGGAAAAAGAATTAAAAAATCAAATCACCTATTCGGAAAAGTTAATGATATCAGTATAAAACGCTATCCAATCGATTATAATCTTACATTGGATGAAAAAATTAGATTTATTAAATCATTTGAATCATTTCAGAACCTTAACCTATCCGATATATGTTTAAAGAATATTATCTCAAGCGGACCTTTTATACCTAAACTTATTGAAATTTTACTACATCAAGAAAATGAGTATGATTTGATACATACTACCTATTATCCATATTTCAATCTAATAATTGCCTTAATAGCAGGGGAAAAAATGAAATGTCCTACGATATGTACGCCATTTTTCCACTTTACAAATCCCAGATATTTAAAGAAAGAACCCACGGAAATCCTTACTAAATTCGATTTCTTAATTGCTTGCACCCAAATGGAAAAAGAATTTTTATATCGAAACCTGAATATAGATCCGGAAAGAATAAAAGTAATTCCCATGGGCGTTGATTACAGAAAAATTAATAACTTCAATAATAATGTCTCTTTTAAGGAAAAATTCTTTAATAAGACTGAAAAAAGTTATAAAATGGTGCTATATTGCGGATATAAAAACTATGAAAAGGGTGCCATATCACTTTTGAAATCTATTCCTTTAATTATAAAGGACCATAGTGAACTCTATTTTGTTTTTATCGGCCCCCCCACTCAGGCTTTCAATCGAGAATTATCAAAAGTAAGAAAATTAGAGAAAGCGAGGATAATCAATTTGACCCCAGATAACTTAACGGGATATTTTGATAAGTATAAATTATCCGCCTTTAAAGAAACGGATATTTATGTAATGCCAAGCAGAAGTGATGCCTTTGGAATTGCCTATCTAGAAGCATGGGCTTCTGGAAAACCAGTTATAGCTGCAGATATCGGTGCTATCCCAGAGGTCGTTAAGAATGAAAATGATGGTTTATTAGTTAAATTTGATGATATTAATGATATTAAAACGAATATCCTAAAGCTGTTGCGTAATGAGAGTTTAAGGAAAAAATTAGGTAAAACAGGAGAAGAAAAAGTAAAGAATAATTTCACATGGAAAATTATTGCCGAAAAAACTCATAAATTCTATAATTCAATAATTAATAAATCAATAGGAAAAGAGGGATCATAGGATGAAAGAAATTGCGGGTAATTCATACATTAGACAAGATAATGAAGATATTTATATTGATTCATATCTATTGGATGATTTAATAGATAAATTTGACACTCCCTTAATGATTTTTATCGAAAACAGAATTCGGGATAATATACGTGATTTCAATGATGTTTTTGGAAAGATTTTTAAAACATATGAAGGATTTTATTCTTTAAAGGCAAACTATCTTCCTACTATATGCAATATTATCTCTTCGGAAAGAATGGGGGGAGAGATTATTAGCTTACCAGAATTAAACGTGGCTTTGCAAGCCGGTTTCCCCCCAGAAAGAATTATTGTTGGAGGTCCTTACTTACCAGATGATCTTATTGAAATGTCACTAAAAAATTCGATTAAAGAGCTAGTTATATACAATCTTGAGGATTTAGAACGGGTACAGAAAATAGCAGAGGAAAATCGTATAATTCAAAAAATTTGCTTAAGAATAAACTCCCTGAAATTTGAAAGTAAATTAGGTATAAAAATAACGAATAAGAATGCGAATCGTATAAAAAGGGCTTTTTCTAAGTGCTCTAATCTTAAATTTACAACTCTTCTTTCTCATTATGGGACTCAAATGAATCACGTTAATCAATTCTTGGAAAATCTTGACACTCTTATTAACTCAACAAAAATTCTTAATAAACAAGGTATTGAAATTAAAAAAATTAATATCGGTGGAGGTTTTCCAGAAGCTACTGTTATGCCTAAAAAACAGCTAATTAGAATTGCTGAAGCATTAAAAACATCTTTACAAAATAAAGATATTAACCTCGAGAAAATATATGTAGAACCTGGAAGGTATATTGTCGGAGATGCGGGAATATTTCTCGCAAATGTCATTAAAATTGCGTCAAATCGATGGATCTTTCTAAATATCGGTAATCATATTTGTCCAAAATTCGCCCGATGTTCTCTGAGATTTTATAATGCATCTAAAATTGACGCATCACATAAATATAAAACAAATTTGGCTGGAATTATTCCAACTGATCAAGATGTGTTAGCAAAAGATTATTTTTTCACAGAACAGGTAGAATTACTCGATAAAGTCCTCATTACTAATGTGGGAGCCTATTGTCTTACCTTCTCTAATAGATTTCCTTATCGATTACCAACTATAATTAATATTAAAGGAGATGAATATGAGGAAATATTTAACCCTGCTAATCAACGCGATTTTTCAATCTAATACTCTCGGTTCACCTATAGACATTTAATTCTGAAAATAAGCAGATAATATCTGCATATTATATAATTTCTAATTCTTGTTCTATTTCTTTTCTTTTAACTAAATTTTAATATTATACGTGATTTATCCTTGGAATCATTCATTAAGAACGCCAAAAAAAGAGCAATACAGCGCCCTGATAGACAAAATATTGGTTATGCCAACATTAAAATTGTTGGTGCTGGGGGTGCGGGTAATAATACGATAGATAGATTGATGAAAATTGGGATAAAAGGTGCTAAATGCGTTGCAGTTAATACAGATCATCAACATCTCGATATGATTGAATCTCACATAAAGATACTCATAGGGAAAAATCTGACTCGAGGTTTAGGGGCAGGAGGCGATCCAAAGATAGGAAGAGCAGCCGCAGAAGAAGATCGAGAAGATCTGATAAAAATATTAAGAGAATCTGATTTAGTTTTCATCACATGCGGTGAAGGTGGTGGAACGGGTACCGGAAGTGCACCCATCATCGCAGAAATCGCGAAAAATGAAGGTGCAATTGTAGTGGGGGTCGTAACACTACCATTTGAATCGGAAATTGGTAGAATTGATAATGCTCAAATGGGCTTGAAAAAATTAAGACAATATGTTGATACTTTAGTAGTAATAGACAATAATAAGTTATTGGAAATCGCACCTAATCTGCCGATAATTGAAGCCTTTAGTGTAGCTGATGAGGTATTAGCTACTATGGTAAAAGGAATTACAGAAACGATTTCAATGCCCTCTCTTATTAACCTAGATTATGCAGATGTAAAAACTATTTTAGGAACTGGAGGTGTCACTATTGTGGGAGTTGGAGAATCGAATGGAAAAGAGAATCGGGTTGAAGAGGCTATTGATGATGCATTAAGATCCCCTCTTCTAGATGTTGATATCTCTGGTGCACGAGGCGCTTTAATCCATATATGTGGAGGAAACGATATGACTTTAGCGGAAGCCAATTCGGTTGCTTCTAAAATTTCTGAAAAAATGGATGTAAAAGATTCTATGGTAATTTGGGGTGCTAGAGTTAGCGATGAATTTGAGGGATTTTTAAGAGTTATGTTGTTGATTACTGGAATTAAATCACCACAAATTTTAGGAAAAGAATTAGACACTGAAGATTTGGATATAAACCAATCGATTTCAAAGGAAAAAGTAGGATTATCCGATGAAATTTTTAATATCAGCGAGATAAGTTCTGATTAAAGGAAAATATTGTATTTTTAATATCTCTTTTATTACCTAGCTATATGAATATCAAGTATTCAAATACATCTCAAAAAGAAATCAAGGCTATTTTAGAATATCTTGATAAGTGGAAGTGTTTTTTTAAGATTGAAATTCAATATTTCATCGATGCATGGTCCATTTCATTAACAGAATTAACGCTTTATCCCCGCTATATTGTTATCGCAAAATTAGAAGGACAAGATTTTTTTGAGATTAAAAGTTTTGAAGTATCTCTCAATGAAGCATATGAGCAAGTGGAAAAGGAAATTTTTTCAATAGATCAAATTTCGACATTGGAAGACTTATTTAGAGAAATTAAAGAAATTATATATGGTAAAGATTTATTTAATGATGTAAAAATGTGTATCAATAGAATAAAATCGAAATAATTAGAATTCTGGTTTATACATCTCTCGGAATCTTTCTTTTTGTTTCTCGCTATATCGGTCTTCAAGGAAGCGTAGAACTGTGTGGTGAGGCATCCCATTGATTATCATATTAATCGCCTTACGCGCAATCTGTAAATTTTCATAGTCAGCTATTACAGAGACTGTTTTTCCGAAAATCGAAACAAAACATTCCGCATACCTCTCTATAGCTTTTCGAATCTCTCCATTTCGTCCAATAAGACGCCCTTTGATTCTTTTTAATTTTTTATCAGAGCGCCCCAATATTTTGATGAGATTAAATATCTCCAATTCGTAATCCATATCTTTGAGCCTCAAGGCTTTGTCGGGATTGAATCCTCTATTAATCGCCCTTATAATTTTTTTAGCAGTAAGCTGGTTTAGTGGATCATAATTCTCGCTTTCTATATCTGGTTTTATTTCGACATCACCCGTTTTACTATCAATCTCTATAACGACACCCAATTCTTTTTCAATCTGTCTTTTAGTTTCTCCATCAGATCCAATCACAACGCCAATTCTGCCCTTATTCAATTTAAACATTATCTGTACTTCGCTCCATTTTATGGATTATATATCGATATAAATGGCACTTTATATAATTCTTGCTCACTTATCAAATTCATCTCTCTATAATATTTACCTATACTGATTATAATCTACCTCAATAGTCTCATAATAGAAATCTTCGGGATTTGGGAGTACCATATTGTATTTTTCGAAATATCGAAAGATATTTTTAATATCTCTTACCAGATATTTTTCAGATTTCGGATGCTCTATTGAAACCGCTTGAGAGATATCGATGTAATAAGGTTTTTGATTATGATATAATATATTGAATTCGGATAAGTCTCCATGAACCAATTTTGATTTTTGGTACAACCTCTTAATAAAATCCAAAATATCATTTAACAGAAAATCTTTATTTATGGGATTCACTATATCTTTTAATCTAGGCGCGGGAATTGTTCCAAAACCAATATATTCCATAACGAGGATATTATCTCTAACATGTATAGGTTTAGGTACTCTTAATCCTGTTTTTTGTGCTCTTTTTAAATTTTTATACTCTTTACTTGCCCATAAATATATTATTTTTGCAATATTTTTCGGCACTTTCTTAAATCTCGGATCTCCTATAATATAATTTTTCATCCATCGTGATGTATTGCTATCTATCTTATAGATCTTAATCGCAACTTCACGATTATTTTGATCATATCCTAAATATACATTTGCCTCTTTACCTGCTGAGATTATTCCTTCTATATCATTTAAAATTCCTTTTTGTAATATTTTCTGTAGTTGGGTTATTGTTCGTTCATCTAAGACAGACTCAAAAGCTGCAGTCTTTTTTGATCTATCAACTTCTCTTATTCGCTTAGTGTCAATTTTTTTTTTAATCAAATTATCAACTTGAGAATTTAATTCATAAAATTCTTCATTTTTTTCATCTTTTTTCATCAAATTTACCTCAAGAAAAAGTTCGCATTAGGTTATTTTTTTATAATCAACACTAAAAAAGAATTGATAATTTTTGGTTGTTTTTTCTCCCTTCTGATCTTTTAAAATTATCTTATTCTTTAAAATTGTGTCCACTAGATATTCTATATTATTAATCAGTAATCTATCTCCCTTATTGATTGGAAGTAGCTTTATTAATGCTTTCAATCTGTATATATTTTTACCTTTCTGATTATTCCTGCCAACCAATTTCTTAGATCTCTTTAATAAAAAGTTGTATTTATTATTCAGAAAAGAGATGAGATAATTCATAAGCTCATTGGTACTAAGATATAAATCAATCCCATTCGTCTGATCCTTTATTTGAGATATGAAATGCCTCGGGTCCTTTTCAAATAACTTTTCCGTATATTGTTCTATATCTTTTAATATATTATTAATTATACCAAGATCTTCCTCACTTTTCACTCTTAATTGGATAATTGCTGTATAATAAGAACCTCCTCGAATTTTTTGACAATTATCACATAATTCATAATTTATGTTGATTCGGATCTCCTCCGTATGCTTAATCTGTGGATTTTCCTTTAGGCTCCCAATGATTTTAGCATTCAAAGTTTTTAAAAGATCTTTCGAAGAATATTCAAAATTTTCCTCTTCAAATTGTATTTCAAAGAAGATATTATTATTTTTCAGATATGGTTTGAGGATGAATCTTTCTAAAGCTTTTTCTAAAATATAGAATTTATCTTTTACCTCGGGCTCGTACCAATCTTGTTTTTTAGAATAACTAAGACAATCAAGGCATATATTAATGGAAAAGGAGTCTTCCAATTTAAATAACGGATTTTCCTTCAGATAACAATCAAGACACATTCCGTAATGTGGTGCGGAAGCATCAATTTCGTTCCCACATATCGCACAAAATCTATTAGGCATCAGAACATCATCTTTAAAGCCATAGGCACGCCATTTATTCGACGGACCCCTTCCTTAGGAAGAATTTGGCAATCTATCGCTTCTTTAATGATTGAATCACCAACAATATTAAAATAGGACGCTTCTTTCAGAATTGCGATTGCTTCTGAGATCTCAACTAATTCGCCTCCATAAAATTGATCTGTAATTTCGATTCTCAAATTGCCTTCTTTGAAGACTTTACAAAGTAAATCCTTATCACAACACGCTACCGTTTCGATTTCATTCCTAATATGGATTTTTAAGTATACTTTCATTATTTGATTCGGATTTTATTATTCTTTAATCTCTGTCCGTGCACCACACGCAGTACATTTTAAATACTCTTTCCTTCCTTCTTTGACAATATTTGTATCTGGTTTATTACATACATCGCACAATACATATTCTTTTGCATATTCTCTAATTAATCTGTCTAAAACATGAGATTTATAACGGCTTTTTAAGAATAGTTGATTTCCTCTAATCTCTCCCATAGTACCTGCAGCCTTAAGAAAAATCCCAATAAAATGCTTTTTGTCTCTGTTTAATGTATTTAATATTTTATTGAAATTCGTAATATAGGTATTTTTTCCTTCGTATCTTACCTCAACTTTAGGAATTTCAAATCTGCTTGACTGCTTTACATTCTCTGGGATTTTATCATATGCTTTGTTTAACAAATCATCGTAATTATTTAGATCCATAATTCTCACTAAAGATGGTATAATTTTTATATTTAAAATAATCAATCAAGGAAAAATAATTTAATGGTTATAAAACCCTAAAAATATTACCTTTAAAATATAGTGATAATACATTTTCCATTTCAACCCCGTATAATATTCCCTCCTCTCTATGGAGAAGATTTAAAAATCAGTAATGAAGTTTTCTATGAATAAATCTGATAAATCCCTTCTTCCGATTGATAGATTTCCATCTCCATCTCTAAATCTCGCAAATAATTTTTCAATTCTTCTTCTGAAATCTTTATTTTCTCTTTCAGATCATTGAAACTAATCCCTTCTCCTCCCTTAGAATTTTGTTTGACCACTGTGATGATCTCTTCTTTAATCGATTTAAATTCCTCATCATCATCCGAAAAAAGTGAGTCAATATCAATTTCATCAGTCATCTCATCCATCTCCATCTTAGTTTCGTCAATATCGGGAATTTCCATGATTTCACCCTCTTGTATTTTTTTTATTATCTCCGCATCCCTCAACAAGAGGAAATTGGGGGTCTCGATGGTGTTCATAATTTCTGGCGACACATAGACAAATTCTTTCCATTTGCGAATTAATCCGATTACATCAACAATATCTCCCTTTGAAAATTTCTCATATTTTTCTGGATCTACACGCCATAATGTGGCACGGATTAACCCCGTCCCATCATCTAAATCAAATTCTATTCTCACATTGGATGATTCATCATCATCGAATAAATCATCCCCCTGGCTCTCCTGAGTGCTCAATATTTCACGCTTATCCATTATTGTGCCCGATATGCGTACTCTTTTTACTTGACCAAAAATCGTGTAAAGGGATTTATCTCCGGGTGAATATTTTCCCTCCATTATATGATGTATCCAGCATCTTACCGCTGGAAATCGTTTATAGGTTTCAGTTTCACTCATATTTTATCTGATAATTATCGGATATGTATTACTATTATTATATTTATTAGATTGTTTTAAAGCCTAACTATTAACTCACAAACCTATGAATTCTCATTAATAAAAAATATATTTGCTAAATGTTAGACTTCAAATTAGAAACGAACTATTTATTTTAATTCATTAAAAAGACATAGTATAGTTCTTCTCATAGGTGATATACTTATTGTTTTCCTCATTTATATCCTCGATTAGAAATTATTTCTAGAAAAACTGAGCATCCTTATTGTAGATCAATTTTCAAAATGTACTTTGGAGAGTTGGAAATCTGGAATTTGTCCTCGAAATCGACGATACTTATCTGTATTGCGTGTTCGCTCCATTATTATTATTGCATTTTCAGGACAAAAATTGAAGCAGC
>WJIN01000264.1 GCA_014730295.1 Promethearchaeota archaeon
CGCAATAGGTAAGCAGCTCATCCTTGTAATACAGTTCGGTAATTCCACATTCTAATTTAAGCGAGAGATACTCATTGATGGGTTCTTCCAGCTCGAATTCTGCGTAGTCGCTACTTCCTCCTATGCTCTCTTTTTTTATTTTTTAAGAAGATATTTGGAGAAAATATTCATATAAAGGCACTGCTCTGCTGGTAATTCCGTAGTCATTTTTGGATTCTCTGTAAATTCTACATTTGCATTTCTTATGATTACTACAGGTGTTTGTTGATCCGCCTCTCCAAGTAGAAACTGAGCAGCACTTACTAAATCATCTGCAACTGCTCTTAAAGTAATTTCTAGTGGTCGTCCAAATAAATCAGGCTTTCCGATACAATCCTCGACAGGTTCAAAACCAGCAGTAGCCAATGCGATCCCTATAGTTCCTTTCCGAAGTGGTTGGACTCGGGAATCTGCAATTATTACTCCTAAGTTTTTAATATTAAATTTTTCCCTAATTTTTCTATAATAATCCCACACAACTTTTTTTTGTTCTTTTGGAAATAAAACCACCTTATCCTCCCCGGCATTTGACTGGTCAATACCAGCATTAGCAATCAAAATATCATTGACTTGTGCCAAAATGACATGTCGCATTCCTCCCAAAATCATATCTGATTCTCGTGATATTAATTCAACAATCCTTTCGTCCATATCGTACTTTTCTGCTAATTCTATTGCTCGTGTTGAGATTTTATGTATTTCGGAGAGGTTTATAACTCTTCCCTGAGCAGTAGCGATCACTTTTTCTGAGATTACAATGATATCCCCTTCTCGAAGTTCTTTCTCCTCTTTTTGGAGTGTTTCAAATAGGATTTCTAAAAGTGGATCATTTTTCTTAATCAGTGGCAGTTTCAAGGAAAAAAGATACATAAGAAAAAGAGTTAATTTTAATTGAAATAGTTTTTTTTGTTCATTAAGTATATGAGTAAAATTGAATCTGTACTCTTTGATAACTTTATAATTGGGGATAACTCCCCTACATTAATAATGGGAGTATTAAATTTAAGTCCAGAATCTTTTTATAAATCTTCAGTCTATGAAACCTTTGAAAGTATAAGAGAGGCCGCATTGAAGATGATCAGTTCTGGAGCGCTTATCTTAGATGTGGGAGCACGATCTACAGCACCCAAATCTCCAGCTATTTCAGTAGATGAGGAAAGAAGCCGTCTAGAACCCGTTTTAGAAAAGTTATGTGAAATCATCCCTGACAATCTTCTTCTCTCTGTAGATACTCAATATGGAGAGGTTGCGCAAGCTGCTTATAGGATTGCTTCAAGATGCAATAAGCGCATGATTTTAAATGATGTAAGTGGTCTGACGACGGATCCAGACTTAATTGATTTCATTACAAAAAATGATATTCCTTTAATTTTAATGGCATCTAAGGATAAGCCAGGAGATCTCCTAACAATTGATGAAATAATTTCACAATTACGATCTAGAATTCAGCTACTCAAAGATAAAGGCTATGATTTGAACAAAATAATCGTGGATCCTGGTATAGGACATTGGGTTAAAGATAAAACCTATCAATATGACTTACAAATCATCGCCAATCTCGAGAAATTACGTACTTTGCAAAAACCCATATTAATTGCACTTTCCAGAAAATCATTTATTGGAGAAGTATTAGAGATCCCCGATCCAGAGAATAGACTAATGGGATCCCTTTGTGCCACAGCAGTTTCAGTATATAACGGTGCCCATATTGTAAGAACTCACGATGTTAATAAAAAGTTGAAAGAGATAGTTAAAATGGCTGAGGCTATCCGAAGAAGTAAATAATTCTTTTAGATCCCTTGTTATCAAACTCTTTTTTATCAGAACATCATTCCTCTTAAATATTAAAATCAATACAAATTTATGGGAGAAATTCTATATTTATATTGGAATGAGCAAGATCGATATAGATGAGCTATTAAAAATACTCCCCAAACTCATCCGAGAAAATGATACAGTAAAAGGAGCAATTATCAGTGCACTCTCTGGAGTCGTTGCTACACACGAAGATATAGTAGAATTGAATAAGGCAATGGATAAGCGATTTGAGGCAATGGACAAGCGATTCGATGCACTACGAGTGGACATTTCAGAATTAAAAAGCATGCTTGGAAATATTCAAAAAACCCTTGGAAAACCATTTGAGCAATATGCTCGAAATGTAGTGGTTAGAATTCTTGAGGGAGAGGGTATGGAAAATGTACAATTAGTAAGTAAGAAATTCAAAGATTCAGAACGATATGTCTCTGAAGGAATCGAAGAGGTGGAGATAGATGGATTTTCACTCACCCCTCCTATAGTCGTTGAAATTACATCCATATTGAGAAATAGGGAAAAAGTGAACAAGTTTTTAAGAAAGAAGGAATTTTTAGAAAGGAAATATCAAAAAAGTTTTCGAGGCTTCTTCATCGCAGCAAGCACCGAATTTCCATCTGAAGAGATAGGTGAAATAACCGTATTATTGCGTAAGGAGAATTCCGAGTTACTAAATCTATAAAACTAGCTCTCTTCGATTAATTTGTCTATCTTTTTTATAAACCGCTTTGTCGGACCAAATAATTTAATAGCCCATGTGAACCCTACTGCAGCAAATACAATTAGCATAAGATAAAATGGCCAATAATCTGCTAAGATCCACTCCTTCTATAGTAAACATCACTGAAAACACGATAATATATAACACTATTGCGACGAGGAGAATAATTTTGATGTATATCCCCCCTACATAACGGATGGGCCGCATTCGACCAAACGTATACACTGAGACTAAAAGAAACACGATCGCAACTCCTATGAGCATTCTCTCGAGGAACACAACCATACCGATCTCAAGAGCGAATTGATACAAGATAAGGGAGATACACAAAGAAAAAATCTCTATGAGAAAAAAAATCTTGTAATAAATAGTTCTCTATCATCTGATTTTCTTAATAAGACCATTTATACCACTTTACTACATTCTCTATTTATAATTTTCATTGTTTTCTATTATAGAGCATCAAAAAAGGAGAATTTGATCGCCTATTTAATACTTTTTGAAAAAAAAATTTGTGAAGTTTGTCAAAAAAATTGACATTTAGCCTTGAGGTGTCTTTTATCCTATATTTTCACATTTTATTTCCCATTTTAGAAATCAATTTAAATTATAAAAAATTTAATAGAAGAACTCGGGGTGAGTTTAATTAAAAAAACAATTCCTATTCTAATAATTGTCGCCATCGTTGCATCGGGTGTATTATCTCTCTATTTATATATGAATAAAACTAATGAATTTCCTAATTCTCCACATGATCCCGATATTCCCGTTATCCCCGGCAGTGCCATTATTGTTAACCATTATCACGCACACCTAGAAGATTTTATCAATATACCAAATGAATAGCTCGAAGCCGCTAAAGATAATCTAAGTATAGTTTATTGGCATACCTCTCATGGTAGTCAAATTACAACCGGGATGAGCTCCTTAGATGCTTTTATGGGGGATAATAATATTTATGAATTCAATAGTGCTGGTACGGGAGGCGCGCTTCATTACTATGAACCATCAATAGATTATGCAGAGAGACATCTCACCGGAAACACAGATGGTTTTGATGATACCACAAGATCATTTTTAGATTCACATTCCGGATATAATGTGGTTTTGTGGAGTTGGTGCGCATTAGATAAAAATAATGATTCAATCAACCAATATCTTACAAATATGAATCAACTTGAGTCAGAATACCCTGAAGTTTCTTTTGTCTACATGACCGGCCATTTGGAAGGTACTGGTGAAGAAGGTTCATTGCATTATTATAATGAACAGATTCGAGATTATTGTATTGATAATAATAAGACATTATACGATTTTGCCGATATTGAAAGCTATGATCCCAATGATAATTATTTCCTTAATAAATCTGCAGATGATAATTGTGATTATGATAGCGATGGGAATGGCTCTCGAGATGCAAATTGGGCTGAAGAATGGCAAGAATCTCATATTGGTGATCAAACCTATCCGAATGGAGGAGAATGGTATGATTGCTCTCCCGCACATACCCAAGCAATTAACGGGAATATGAAAGCTTATGCTGCATGGTATCTTTTTGCACGATTAGCAGGATGGAATGATGCATAAAACTACCTTCAATTTAATTTAACCCTTATTTTTAGGAAATACCAATCTTATATTTCAATGGAAATAATTATCAAAATGGAAAAATTTAATTTTTTTAAAAATGAATACTGAAATTTTAAAAGTTGATCCTCAAGGGAGGATTGTCTTACCTTATTGTAATAATATCTTCTCTGGCTAAGGTTGCTCCATATTGTAGAGCGGCATATATATGTTCCTCTTCTAAGGATGGATATTCTTCTAATATTTCATTAATAGTTAGTTTTTCAGCGAGAGAATCTAAAATTACTGATATTAAAACTCTTGTTCCCTTTATATGAGCTTTTCCGTGACAAACTTTTGGATCAAATGAGATAAAATCTTTCCAATTCATTTTTATAAATTTAAAATGTAATATTCTTTGCTAACTTATACTATGTTTTTAAATATAAAGAAATTATCCACTAATATAAATAAAATTCTATTATTTTGAAATCTTAAATAATTAATTCTCTCTATTTTTACGATTTTACATCAATTTATAAGTAAAACCATCAATGTGAATCAATTATATTAATAAAAATCTATTAAAAAATGGATTAGATTTAAATA
Source organism: Promethearchaeota archaeon (assembly GCA_014730295.1). The sequence continues at coordinate 4,751 of WJIN01000264.1, forward strand.
ATAATGATTATCTTAAGTTTAATCCTATTTCAGAAAATTCGGATTAAATGTAAGATAAATAAGATTTAATCAATTTAATGATTAAGCTGAGAAGCGTTCCCCCCGCTCTTAGATTTTGTTGATCAATATTTAAAATTCACCAATTCTCGAAACTCTCCAAAGCAAACTCTATCAACTTTATTTCCCATGTTTTTTAAAATGAATTGGTTTATACTTTTTATGCATATCTTTTCTTAGTTGCCTCTTCTTTTTATCTCGATCATCATACATTGATGAGGAAAGCTCTGCAATTAATTGGTGAGTTTTTTCACTAAATTCACATTTGAAAATTCTCGAGGATAGTCTCTCCATCAAAGCGAGAACATCTTCCATTTCCTTAATGCTTTCGATATAGATATTCTCCATACTATCCAAAAAGAAAAGTGAGGATTTATTTTTTATTAGTCAAGTTAAAATTGGGGTAACTTATAATATTTTTGTAAAAATTCTCTTAAGGCTGGTAGACCAAATTTTTCACCTCCCATTTCAAACACAGGACGCTATTTATGATCTAAATAACTTCTGATCTCTTGATTCGTATAAATTTCTGTATTTGTAGAAAGTAATTCTGCTATCCTTTTTAATTGAACTCCACGGGCAAAAAGAATTTCAGTGATGGAAAGATCTGTATAAGGAACCCAAACTGGACGAGAAACATAAGTCCCATCTAGACCCCGTATAGCCCCAACTCTTTCAGGAAGATCATCAAAACCATTTTGTCGTAAATATTCTACGAATGGGGTATAATATTCCTTCATGAGAATGTGGTCATACATTGTATAATATTGATTTGATCCAGAATAATCATTTAGATAAGCTCCATATATATCATGTAAAATCTCATTAAAAAATAGTCTTCCGTTCTTTTTTCTAGATACTAAAGAATTTCCATCATCCGCATAAATCAACTTTAATTCCTCCAAATTTCCAAGATCAAATGCTCCAAATCCAGAATTAATTAGATATTGAATAGTTTCATCATAATGATATCCTCGTAAAAGGCTACGTTCTAAATAGGGATGCCCAAAAAGATCAAAAAGTGAGAGAGAATGTGCTAGTTGCCACACGCGATCAGTTAAAGACTTTGGAGTATAAAAGAAAGAGATGTTTCCGATGTAATAAAGTAGTTGGAAAGAGCAGAATTAAATTTGAATATCCCCGCTATACTATTGAACAATATCGGCACGCGCCCCGCACCCCTTTAATCAAAGAACAATTTTGGGTATGTGAAAAATACAGAATTAAAATTGATTTAGAGAACATCAATCGTATGGACGAAGAGAAAAAAGGATGAATTCTTAGACATTCTCGATGACGCTGCGCTTTATTATAAGAACAGAAATTCATTATTCATTAAAAAAGGGTTAAAAATCCTTTAATTATTGTTTTTATTTATCTAAATTGTCTAATAAAAAGAATATTAACTTATTATAGATATTGAATAATTTTCTAATCATGTATTACTCAATTTAGCCTAAAACCTAATTTAATAATTGATCTGATAACTCAGATTATAGAAATCCTTTGCTCTCTATCATTTATTTCTAAATAAGATTTGATAATCTCACAATGTTAAAATCTTCCAATTTTATTACTTGGTCTTTCTTATCATTGTTTTTTTGCTCAATTAGAATCTTTTTTTTGGATCATATTTAAATGTGCGAATCACTATATATTAATTAGGAAGCGCAATATTTGAGTTCAATTTATATACTCTTAGGATTATTCTTCACAAGGTTTTTTCACACCATTAATATTAATTAATAATCATCAAATAAGATTTCTAATGACAGGAAATCCGTCTAATTTGGATACGGGTAAAGTAGAGAAGTCTAAATCTCAACAACTCGTGAATGGAAGATATGATGCTGAAGATATTAAAGTTTTAAAGGGGCTTGAAGGAGTTCGGCGCAGGCCCGCAATGTATATTGGCGATACGGGAACTAAAGGATTGCATCATCTTATTTTTGAAGTTCTCGATAATTCTGTGGATGAAGCTATCGCGGGATTTGCTGATTACATTAAAGTCACCTTTTTTGAGGATGGGTCAGTCCAAATAAAGGATAACGGCCGGGGCATTCCGGTTGATAACCATAAAGAATATGGTAAGCCCGCTGTTGAAGTTATTATGGAACATTTGCATTCGGGGGGTAAATTCGATAATAAAAGCTATAAAATATCGGGAGGTCTTCACGGAGTAGGATTGTCCGTTGTAAATGCGTTAGCTGAATGGCTGGTCGTAGAAATTAATCGCGATGGTCAGTGTTATAAACAGAGATTTGCCAAGGGGTACAAAGCTTCGGAGCCAGAAACAATCCCCTGTGACGAGGATCAACACGGAACGCTTATCAGATTTTTTCCGGATTCAGAAATCTTTACATTTGATAGCGAGGAGGAGGAAACATTTAATTTTGATACTATTGCGAATCGAATGAGAGAATTAGCTTTTCTCACTCCTCAAGCGAAATTCGAGATTTATAATCGTATAACTGAGGAACGGGAAGTTTTTCATTATGAGGGCGGATTAAAAGAGTTTATCAAGCACTTAAATCAAGATAAAAAAACCTTACATAATCAAATAATTCACATTCAAGATAATTTCGAGGAAAAGGGAGACGTTGTAGAAATCGAAATCGCGATGCAATATACCCAAGGGTATCAGACAAATCTCCTTACGTATTGCAATACCATTAACACTATTGAAGGAGGCACGCATCTTACTGGATTTAAGTCCGCATTAACGCGAACGCTAAACTCCTATGTAGAGGAATATATGGCAAAAAAATATCAAAAACATTCCTTAAGTGGCAGCGACACGAGAGAGGGTCTTTCCGCGGTGATTTCCATTAAACTTCCGGACCCACAATTTGAAAGTCAGACAAAGATTAAATTGGGAAATCCCGAAGCCCGACAAGCAGTAAGCCAAGTACTTTCCGATGAGTTAACGAAATTTTTAGAGCAGAATCCAGATGTGGGTCAAAAGATAGTAAAAAAATCGATCGATGCGAAGAAAGCCCGTGAGGCAGCCAAAAAGGCAAGACAATTAATCCGGCGAAAGTCCGCATTAGATAATGCGCGCATGCCTGGAAAATTAGCAGATTGCTCTTCTAGTAATCCTGAAGAATGTGAGATTTTTATAGTAGAAGGAGATTCTGCTGGAGGTTCTGCAAAACAAGGCAGAGATCGAACGTATCAAGCTATATTACCTATTCGGGGTAAGATTCTAAATGTTGAGAAGGCTCGTATTGATAGGATTCTACGTAATAACGAAATTCAAGCCATCATCAAAGCGTTAGGTGTGGGTATCCAAGGGGTAAGCGAAGAAGATTTTGATATTGAAAAATTACGGTATCATAAGGTAATTATCTTCTGCGATGCGGATGTTGACGGAGCACATATCGAAACACTCTTATTAACATTTTTTTTCCGATATATGCGACCACTTATTGATAATGGGAATTTATATGTAGCAGCACCTCCCTTATATAAATTAAGCTATCGTAGTACGGAGCAATATGTCTATACCGATAAGCAGCGAGATAAGTTAATGGAAGAAATAGTGGACAAGTATAATCTCGAGGATAGAAGCTCTATAAAAATAAAACGATACAAAGGATTAGGGGAGATGTCTCCCGATGAGCTTTATCGCACTACGATGAATAAAGAAACTCGGATATTAAAACGGGTTGTATACGAAGATCACTTAGAGACAGACCAAACCTTTACAAGATTAATGGGTAAAGAAGTCACGCCCAGAAAGAAGTTTATCATTAATAATTATGATGAAGTAAATATATTGGATATTTAATTTGTTTAATTTTAAATTCTAAATTCTATTAATAAGAGTGCGTATTTTTGACAACGGAAAATATAAAGGACATTCGACTTAAGGAAGAAATGGAAAACAGCTATATCGACTACGCAATGTCGGTGGTGGTTGGGAGGGCAATTCCAGATGTGAGAGACGGACTAAAGCCAGTACACAGACGCATTATTTGGTCTATGACCGATAATAGCCATTTCTATAACCGACCGCATGTAAAGTCTGCTAGGATCGTCGGGGATACTTTGGGAAAATACCATCCTCATGGAGATGCGGCTGTGTATAATAGCTTAGTACGTATGGCGCAAGATTTTTCAATGCGATATCCTTTAATCGATCCACAAGGAAATTTTGGCTCTGTTGATGGGGACCCGCCAGCAGCAATGAGATATTGTATTACTGGAGATACACTTTTGCTAACGAGAATTGGATTAATTCCTTTTAAAGAACTTTCTAAATGTATTCAGTATGAAAAATCACTTCATATGAATAAAAAAGTGTGTGTTCATATAGATGGTCAGACTCAAGAATATAATGATTATAAATATACTGAAAGTAGTGCTTCTGAAGGTTATGAGGCAAATATTGATATTGAAATTCTCTCATTTAAAGGCAACACCAATAAGGCTTCGAAATTTTTTGATTCTGGAGTTCATAAAATTATCCAAGTGGTAACAAAACAAGGTTATTCAATTAAAGGATCAGAGAATCATCCTATTCTTTGTTGGAGCACGGATAACCGGGGTAAGCCGATTAAACTATGGAAGAAATTAGGAGAGCTCTCACAAGAGGATATCATAATTCTTAATCGAAAAGGTTTATTTCCAAAAAAGAATTATTCCACAGTCAAACACATTCCAGAAGTAAACTCAAAGAGAAGTGAAGTTAATTTTCCAACAGAAGTTACTGAGGATTTGGCATTCACTTTAGGAGCACTTGTAGCTGAAGGGAGTGTTTCAGATACCGAACAACAAAGACTATCCTTTAATAATAAAGATTATAAATATTATGAAAAAGTGAAGCAAGGATTGTTTAAGTCCTTTCCGGGGATTTCCGTCTACGAAAGGGACGAATATAAAGGTTGGAAGGAATTTTCACTCCACTACAGAGATGTTCTTGATTTTTTATATAGTATTGGATTATCTCCGGTTAAATCTGATGCGAAAGAAATTCCATTTTCGATATTGAGATCAAGTAAATCAGTCATCGCTTCCTTTTTACGAGGTTTGTTTGAGGGAGATGGATCAATTCAAATTGCTACTGACCCCAGACATGGAGGTAAATCATCAAATTTGACCTATATATCAAAAAGCGTTAAATTACTTCGTCAATTGAAAATCGTTCTACTGAATTTTGGAATTATGACGAGTCATCTTATTCTGGATCCCAGAAGTGATACATATCGAATAACTATACTTGGGATGGATTCTAAACTAAAATTTGTTAACCAGATTGGTTTTTTTTCTAAACGAAAAAATAAGAAACTTGAAAAAATTCGAACCATTGATAAAACAAGACTCAGTAAGACTGACTTCATCCCTTATCTTAGTAATTATTTTAGAAATAAGTATAATTACCGATTTAATGAATATTTCCAAAAACAAAATATTGATCGATACAACTCACTTAGAAATAAAATTAATTATATTCAAACCTTGGTAGAAAAAGAAGATGTGTTATTACTAGAAGAAATTATAGCTAATAATTATTTATTCCAAGAAATCAAGTCAATTAAAAGTCTCCCTGAAGAACGTGTGTATTCAATTCGAGTTGATTCAGAGTGTCATTCTTTCATAGCAAACGGTTTTATTAATCATAATACGGAAGCACGCATGTCTCGTATCGCAAATGAGATAGTAGAAGATATTGATCGAGACACGGTTGATTTTCAACCAAACTTTGATAATAGTTTGGAAGAACCTGAATATTTACCGTCGAAGCTTCCGAATGTATTAATAAATGGCACGAAAGGAATTGCGGTGGGAATGTCCACTTCAATGGCACCACATAATTTAATAGAAGTATGTCAAGGAATTATCTCTACTATTGACAATCCCGATATCTCAATTGAGGAATTGATGGAGATTATCAAGGGTCCCGATTTCCCAACAGGGGGGATAATTACAAATACCAATGGTATCTATAATGCCTATTCAACGGGAACTGGTCGAATCCCAATTAAGGGGAAAGTTGAGTTAGAAGAAAAGGGGAATAAAAGAAGGTTAATCATCACTGAAATTCCCTATCTGCTCAATAAATCCTCTCTTATCGAGCAAATTGCAAATTTAATTAAGGAAGGCGTTATTAAGGATGTATCCGATATGAGAGACGAATCTGACAGGAGGGGGATGCGTATAGTATTAGATTTGACCCGTAAAGCCCAGCCAAAGATTATTGAAAATGTTCTCTATAAGCGTTCACGCTTGTTTACCAGCTTTAGCATTATCAACTTGGTGTTGATTAATGGTGGCAAGCAACCCAAGATCCTTACCTTAAAGGAAATGATTCAAGAGTACATCAACCATCGATTAGATATCGTGTATCGGAGAAATCAATATGAACTTAAGAAAGCCAAAAAACGACTTCATAAGGTCGAAGGGCTTATTATCGCGTTAAAAGACATTGATAACGTGGTAAACATCATAAAAGGAGCTGCCGACAGAAATGACGCCGAACAAAAGTTAATTGACAAATACGAGCTCTCGGAGATACAAGTCAAAGCAATTTTAAGCATGCCTCTCTCACGCCTTACAAATTTAGAGCAGCAAAAATTATTTGATGAGAAAAAAGAGCTAAAGGCAAATATCAAAGAATTTGAAGATATACTGGCAAGCAAGCAGCGAAGGCTCGACATTATCAAACAAGAACTCGCCGAAATAAGTAAAACGTATGGCGATGAAAGGAGAACACAAATTATTGAGCAAACAGCAATAAAGGACATTTCTAAAATAGATTTAATTAAAAAAGAGCCCACCATTGTCATTTTTACGAAAAATCATTACATCAAACGGATTTCAATAAAAGAGTATAGAACGCAAAATCGAGGGGGACGAGGGAAAAAAGGAATGGAAGTGGATGATGAAGATTTTATTAATGATTTATTTGTGTGTTCCACTCATGATACGATCCTTTTCTTTACCTCCAAAGGGCGCATCTACTCAATTAGATGTTTTGAAATTCCCCAACAAACCCGTACCGCAAAAGGGAAACCCGTCATAAATATTATTAAATTACGGGAAGATGAGGAGATCTCAGAGATGATCCCGATTAATAATTTTAACACCGATGACAGGCTTATAATGGTTACCAAGAACGGGACGGTCAAAAAGATTAGATTAAAAATGTTCTCAAACGTGCAGAGTACTGGTATTCGGGCACAACGGATTAGGAAGGATGATAAATTAGTGAGTGTGAAAAAGCTTTCTAATGAGCTACAAGATATTTTTATCGCGACGAAAAAGGGATATGCGATTCGATTTGATGAGTCAGAATTGCGGGATTTGGGAAGAAATGCGATTGGTGTCCGAGGAGCTGATCTTCGGGAGGGTGATGAAGTTGTTGATTCATTGCTCGTGACAGATGATGATATAGTGCTAACCATTACCGAAAAGGGAAATGGCCAACGGACCTATATCAAGGAATATCGGAAGACGGGACGTGCTGCGAAAGGTGTGAAAAATATTAGCTTAAGCGAGGATGACCAGGTGATTGCGGTTCGGATTGCTAAGGAAAAAGATCTTATCGTGGGAACGGAGCAAGGTCAAGTGATTAGGGTACCTGTAGAATCAATTCGGATCACTCACAGGAAGGCTAAGGGCGTTCGAGTCATTAATCTCTATGAAGATGATTCGGTCTCGGCCATAGGTAAATGTGCCAAAAAAATTTAGGTATTGAAAATTATTACTTTTCTTCTTATAAACAACTTTTTCTATCAATTTTATAGAGGGTTTTTCAACTTTAATTATATCTAATCCCACCCATAGTCATCATTATTTTTTTTACATCTGATCTAATTTTAAAAGATTTAATTATCAGAAGGATCTATTATAATCCAATTATCGTTTTTTTTGAACTTCAATAAAGAAAAAAATGACTCCTCCGAATGAATTAGTTGAAGCAATTTCTCAAGATGAGCAAATTATCTATTTTTCCGGAAAACTAGAAAATAAACAAACCACACATAATTATGTTAAACTGTCGTTAATTTTAGCTATTTTTCTTTTCATAATATTCGAAATTACTTTTAATTTAACTTTCATTGACCAATTTGAAGAATGGTATGAATTCGTTTTTTTGCTGTTTCCATTTCTCTTTTTTTTAATCCCAATTGTTTTGTATATAAGCAGAGATAAAAACTACAAATATTTTTCCATAACGGATAAAAGCATTTATGTTTTGGAGTATCAAAAATATCATAATCAATATGTTCCTAATGTATATAAAATAGCTTTGAGCGGGATACGAGGTTTTTCATATCTTCCCTATAACAAAGATAAGGACCTCGGAGGACTTGTACTGATTGAGAAGAACACTGAAAGAGCTCCCAGATATAAACCTTCAAAAAATATTTATTCCTTACCAAATATCACCCATTTCACCTCATTTCAGATGCTTTTCGAGTCCACTCTGTATGAATATGGAGAAATTGAAGAGAAATGGAAAAAATTAATGGCAAATAATGGATTGAAGGAGCCTATCGAAATTCAAATCTCACAGACTCGGTTAGATGAGATAAAATCACGTATTAAACGCTACATTGTATATTTGATTGTCCTTCCAATAATGTCTTTTCTTCCAATATTGCTAAGAATTTTTCAGATTTCTCTTTTCAGCATTCTTGGGGTACTATTAGAAATTATTATCTACATCATACTAATGATTGTATCTGCATCAATTATAGGAATATATCTGTGGAATATCTATTATTTTAACGCAAGAGCTAAACCACAACATGCTATATTGAGACTTGGTAATAATAACATCTTTGTTCAACTTAATTCAGAAAAGTTCATTGAAAAAACTGATACCACATCTATAACTTATACATCATTAAGAGGTGTTTTATCATTACTAAAATCCCAAAATATCTGGGAAAATTGGTATGATAGTATTGTGATTAAACCAACTTCCACCTCAAACAACAATTTTTTCTTTGGTCCGATAGAGAATTTTTCACTTAATTTCGAACTTACACTGTATTATCTACTCCTCTCAAAAGCTCGTGAAGGAAGGTTATACGGAAAAACTAAAATTCTTGACTATAAAGCAGAAAGAGAAGAAATAATCGATTTCGAAGAGAAGGTTCGATTCCAAAACTATTGAGAAATCCTTCAAATGTGGGTTATTAAAGAGGATAGCAATATATTTGAAAAAATTTTATAACAAAAGAAAACATAATAAAAAAAAATCAAGAATCAACTAATAATATATTAAAAGGAGTTATGCATATATGAATGAAAATTCGAGGAAATTAATTATTATTGGAGTTATTTCCGATACCCATATCCCCTCCCGCACTTCAGAAATACCCTCACAAATCATAGAGGAGTTTAAAAAACGAAATGTAGATTTTATCTTTCATTTGGGGGACTACACAGAACTGGACGTCTATGAACGACTTAAAGAGATGTTTGGTGAAGAGAAGGTTATTGGTATTTCTGGTAATATGGATGGGAATGAGGTAAATAGTACTCTGCCTACGACTCGAGAGTTGGAACTAATGGGATATAAGATCTTTCTCACACACGGAAGTGGCGGTCCGAATAGAATTATCAAGCGATTAAATCGAGACCATGATTTATCGACCTATGATATCGTAATATTCGGACATGTTCATAAACCAATCAATGAAAAGCATAATGGAATCTTGTATCTAAACCCAGGTACACCCACCGATAAAAGATTTACTGACATGAATACTTATGGGATTTTAATACTTTCACCCGACGGGGCTAATTTCGAAATTATACAACTATAATGAAGCTATATAAAATCTTAACGGCAATAATATTTCAACCAATCTCGGACTAATTTTTTAATTCAAGCCATTTTAGATTTGTATTGTACAATTATTAATTTTTTTTTTTAGAAAGATATTTTATATATTCCATAAAATCTAACAAAATTTCCATTTTAAATAGAAAAATGGTATTCCAATTTCCCGATATGGGAGACATATTTGGTGATATCTTTGATCCATTCTTTATATTTTTCATTATTATCATTATAATCGGTGTCGCGATATTTATCATCGTCCTTGTATTCATATTTAAAATGTTTTTTAGTAGTAGTGAAGATGATAAAACATCAACTTCAAAAGGATCTCAAGAAAATCCATATCTCGTAAAAACCAAAACCAATCGAGATAACACCCCAGAAAAAAGTAATGAAAAAAATACTAAGACTTCTATTTGCCAATACTGTGGCTCAAAAGTTGATCCAAAGCAAAAATTTTGCTCAAACTGTGGGTCTACGCTAGAGTAATTTTTTCTAATTTTTTCATTTAATTTTTAATTCAAATTGTAATGCTATCCATTGAAATTGACTTCTATATTTCAAAATTCCAAACAAAAAAAAATTCAATTTTCTAAATTATATTCAATATATGATTTAAGGTAAATTTCTAAACATAAAAATGAAAAAAATTTAGTAAAGATAAGTTATCTGATGTAATATTTGGAATTTTCATTAAATGATGGATTGGCAATGTGACCTTCCCATACTTGAATATTAATTCTCTGATTTCCTGTATGATTTATTAATAATGTGCGTTTGTCATTTTCTATGAATCTTCCCGTACTTGTAAGATTATATACAACAGATCCGCTTGACGAATCAATAGTTGCTGGATCTGGTCCATTTCCCGAAACATTATAAACTGCAGCGGGATTTAAATTAAGAATTCCGCCAGCACAAATCCTAATTTGGCTTGAATTATATTGATCATAGACAATTCCCAGAAATTTATCCCATTCTCCCATGAGATCTTCATATTCTGTAATATTCTCATAAAACCAATTTCCAACTATATACCCTTCCATATCAAAATCAAGAATCCCAATTTTTGGATTTTCTGTTCTATCAAGTTTATTTGTAATATTTGCTTTTAATTCTCCAGTTGTCCTTTCAGTTATTCCTAACTTATATGCTTTTCGATTATATCTAGATGGATTTATGAAATGGGGAGATATTGTATGATCAAATATTTTCCAATCCATTCCAACTGCTGGACTGGACTTCCCTCCCGCATGACCAATAATATCTCCTGCTTCAATCGGAATTTTTACAAATTTAAACCCCTCCTCAATATTTCCTAAGTGATCTATGATTTCTTGACTTAATTTAGAAATATGCCCAACTGAACTATGAAGATCCTTCGTATGTGCCATTAAAACACCAAAATCACCCAAACCTGTGGAAGAATTATAATTGCTTATTGAAATTTCTACTACTAACCCGCCTGCTGGAGCTTTTACTTTATATGGTGGGATCTCAGAATCTATATCGTCAAACCATAATCCTGAATGTGTTGTTGGAAAGGAGTGTCCCATTTCGGGATTTAAATTCCCCAAAGGATCTATCTTCTTTATCGCATCCATAGATAAAGGACATATGGAAAAATTAATAGTTCCACTTGCTAATTCGGGGTAATTATAAAACATTTGATATCCATATTCTTGGTCTCCATTTGATGGATTATCACCAAATATTATTGGACCTCCAATAGTAAGAAAGAGAGATATCCCAATACAAAAAATAATCAAAATCCCTACTATCTGCTTTTTATTAATCATAAAATTTTTTATCGTTTTAGAGATAATAAAATTCTTTATTTTTATTGTTTAACTTGATGAGGGTGACCACTTTTAAAATATCCGAAAATAACGAAGATAACCCCACTTAGATCCTCGTTAAGATGGATTTAGATAAAAAAAAATTTTCACGGAATAAAAATCCACTTCTTTGAAGATATTCAAGGTTCAGTTAATATCAGCGCTAAGTCAATATTTGACTCTATTTTCGCATCTCCTCTGACACATGAGTTATAAAGGATTAGATCGATAAACTTTTCAGTATTTTCAAAAATTTTAGAATCTATGGAAAAGATTGAAAAATATTAGTGAAAATTTAACTAAAAGTAAATTTAAAGAGAAAGATATAGTTATTGAGGCAATTTTAAGATATATAGAAGTTTTTGGAGAGAGAGGCATCTCGAAAATTACCAGATAATTGTAAAACTCGATATAAACATATCTAATGGAGAAAAATTATTGGTCTTCGAAACACCGTTTTATATGAATATTCAAATGTTGATTTAGATATTATC
>WJIN01000265.1 GCA_014730295.1 Promethearchaeota archaeon
TGCATTATATTTCATTTGATCAAAAAATGTTAATGTCTCTCTCCTAAGAGCTCTAAATCCACTTTGATTATTTCCTATTTTTAACCCAAATAATGATTTTAACATAAATTTTATAAAAAGTTCACCAGTTCTCGTATGAAGTGGAACATCATAGAGACATTTTCCTAGATATCTAGATCCAATAACAATATCCGCTAAACCTTTTTGAATAGGTGAAATCATCTTTCCTATATCATTAGGATTATGTTGACCATCAGAATCAAGTGTAACCACGATATCTCCATGAGAGTTAAATAAACCTGTTAAGATCGCAGCGCCGTATCCTCTATTTTTTTTGTGTTTGCATATATGAATGTCTTCACGATTTAAATCTGAGATTTTTTTTAAGCTATTATCTGTTGATCCATCATCAACGATTACTATCTCATAAGTTCCATGGTTTGGAATTTCTCCCAATACTTTTCCTATTGATTTCTCCTCATTGTAAAGTGGAATAATTATGGAAACTTGTGGTTTATCTTGATATAATGGTTGATTTATTGAATTACTGGTATCAGATTTAATATATTTATAGTTCTGGCTTTCATTCGCTTTACGAGATAATGTAATTGTCATTAACTTAAGATAGTATTAGGGTTCTGTAAATTTTCTTTATTAAATTTTTCTTATTTTTTTAATAAAAAATAACTTACATAATATTATAAATCTTTTAATTTAAATATAATCGATTTTACCGAATTTCATGCTTTGAAAATCTATTTTTTTGACGTATCGAAAAGAGTTTAATTACTATTATTACAACTAATGAAAAATCATTTTAAAAATGATTAAAAATTAAAATGGAAAAATAAAAAAATACTATAATTGAGTGAATTACACCCCCCAAGGAAGGTGCTTCAACCATTCGGTCAGGTCTTTACGACACTCACGTCATTCGGCTGTTAGGGGCATTCACATGTCCCCCATCTCAACGAACTCGTTATCCGATGGGCTATATTGATACTTGCGTTCAAGTTCCTACCGCCTACCTCGAAGTAAATCATAGTTAGGAAGTTCAGTACTTAAAAAGAACAGCCCTTTAATTTAGTGAGTTATCATGCGATTCATCTCCCCCTTGAAGAGGAGAGTTTTCTCGTATAATTAATGATAAATAAATAAATAAACTTTTTAGCACTTTTTTATTTAAAATGTTATAAATATATCAATTCTCTCTTATTTGATACTTCTTATGCCCTCGAAAATAGCCTTAATCGCTTTTGATTGCTGGTATCATTTTAACAACATCCTAAATGTATTAAAGAACTATAGCGACAATTTTGTCATTATCGTTCCATATGGGACAAATATAAAAGCTGAATTTAAGAATTACTTTGAAATTTATTACATTCGCTATAAATCTGGTTTAATAGCAGACATAAAATCAAGTAAGGCATTCATATCAATACTAAGGATTTTGAGATTAAATAAGGTTAAAACAGTTCATATAACATCGGCAAGACCATTTTGGCTATTTCCTATTTATTTTCTATTTAGATTTAATCCCAATAAAAAATTAATATTCACGATTCATGAACCATTTAAGCGAGAAGGAGATATATCAACGAAATTTATGTACCGATTTTATTTATATCCCGATAGGTATTTGAGCTTTAAACTTGCAGATTATTTAATTTTTGGAGGTAAGAAGATTTTAAATAAAGCGAAAAAGGAAATAATTACTCCAGCAAGATTAATCTATGCCGAATTAGGGGCATATACCTATTTAGACAATTTAAAAAGCCAGAGCTCAGATTTTAACGAAAATCAAATAATTTTTTTCGGTAGAATTCAAGCATATAAAGGATTGCATATTTTGATAGAGAGTACGAAACACTTAGAAACAGAAGATTTCAAAATAATCATTGCAGGAAAGGGCTCTATTGATTATAACGCACAAGTCAATCATTTATTAAATTCAAAGAAATTAAGAATCTACAATAGATATATCAAAGATGGAGAGTTGGTTGCAATGATAAGGTCTAGCGCTGTTGCGGTCTTTCCATATTTATCTGGGACACAAAGTGGAGCAACATCTACCGCACTCGGTCTGAATGTTCCAGTTATTAGTTCTGAAATAGGTTCTATACATGAAATAATAAAAGAAGGAAAAACTGGGTATATAATCCCTCCTAACAATCCGAAAATACTTGCAGAAAAATTAGATAAAATATTAAATAATAGATCTCTACAAAGAGAAATGAGGAATTGTATAATGCAAGAAAACCTTAAAATTAATTCAAATCTTAGGAATAAATTAGTAAATTTATATTCTATATTTTAAACCAGGATTTGTCGTAAAATAGATGGTTTACCCTGTAAAATCTACCTAAACAATGTAATATGAATTATTTCTACATAATAGTCATGTTGTATAAAAACATTAGTTAGAATCAACGATTAAGATAAAAAGAACTACACATTTGAGAGTCCCTTAAATTCTGGTGATCTTTTCTCGATAAAAGTTTGCTAAGATACGTAGCTAATATTTCCTCTTCACTTTCTTTTATGAGATTTGCTAAAAGATCACTAAATACTCTTTTGTAGAAGGTCTTTAGAATCTTCTTCAAGGAATAGGAAAGAATACATCCAAGGACAGATCTTACAATATTCAGTAAATTAACATGGGATCTTCCAAACCTACGTGGACTAACTTCTATAGGGACTTCAATAACTTTTAATTTATTAAAGCCAGATTTAAACAATAATTCGGTAGTTAATCCCATCTCTTCATATTTCATCTCATCAAAATACCTGAGTGATCTCCTACTGAATGCTCGAAAGCCACTCTGATTATTACCTATTTTTAACCCGAATAAGATCTTTAATATAAATTTGATAAATAATTCTCCAGTTCTTGTATGAAGTGGCACTCTATAAAGACAATTACCCAAATATCTCGATCCAATAACAATATCCGCATTATCACAATCAATAGGTTCAATAACCTTTGGTATGTCTTTTGGATTGTGTTGTCCGTCAGAATCAAGAGTTACTACAATATTGCCTGTTGCATTTCTTAATCCTGTCATTATTGCGGCTCCGTACCCCCGATTAGTTGAATGTTTTATTATCCTTATATCTAAACCTTCAACTTTTTTTACTACTTCTATACTATTATCTGTTGATCCATCGTCAACCACAATTACTTCATAATTGAAATGATTAGGTATTTGCTTTAAAACTCTATAAATTGAATTCTCTTCATTAAACAATGGAATTACAATAGAAATAATATTATTTTTGACTAGAGTTTTTTCTCCAGATGTATCTGCTCGAAGCTCTGGTGATTTGTTTTCAACCCGCTTACGATTTACAGTCTCTATTCTAGCTTCTTTTAGAGTCATGTTTATAGATAATCCATTTCCTTAAGATTTCATATAACTCATCTTAATTAATATATATTATGAAATTAATTAGATTGATTATTTAAAATAAATTCAAATTTTATTTTTTTCTTTATGAAATTTCTATATAATTAAATAGTTGCTTTATATAAATAATACTATCGAACTAATAAGATTTCTTGTCTTTACAAAATTTTCATATATTAGAAAGTTTATAATATGTGAATATAATCTATCATTTTGCAAAATCTAAAACAATTTTTTTCGTCCCTTTTAAACAAATCGTAAGTTTTCAGATCTATATAGTTTGAAAAACTAATTTGCGATATTTCAATTAAAGTTTGGTGAGTGTTTTTTTAATTTTCTTTATTTGATTTCATTTTACATCAAATATTTTTCTATTTCATACTCCATTGAAAAAATATTTACAAATACCATAAAAATTGAGGATTATAAAAATAGTTCCAAGGATATTATATGGAAACCAGGGTTCTAAAATAATCCAAATTCCCATAAAAATCAAATCTAA
>WJIN01000266.1 GCA_014730295.1 Promethearchaeota archaeon
GCTGCTTCAATTTTTGTCCTGAAAATGCAATAATAATAATGGAGCGAACACGCAATACAGATAAGTATCGTCGATTTCGAGGACAAATTCCAGATTTCCAACTCTCCAAAGTACATTTTGAAAATTGATCTACAATAAGGAAGCTCAGTTTCTCTAGAAATAATTTCTAATCGAGGATATAAATGAGGAAAACAATAAGTACAAGGTTAGATTATGAAGAGCAAAAAATTGGAAAAAATGGCAGAGAAAGAAAGTTTAGATCGTGCTGCCCTTGTAAGAAAGTTCATATTACAGAAATTAAAAGAATATGATATAAAGCAAATGGCAGAATTATACCAAAAAGGAGTAGTAAGCTTACAAGAGGACGCCCATCAAGCAAACATATCTTTATATGAAATGATGGAATATGTCCAAAAAGAAAATATTCATTCCCCCTATTAACCAAAAGTAGAAGTATTATTGAAAATAGAGAAATCAAAAGAATTCTTTAAAGATATCTGAGTGATCTATAATGAAAATAGTTGAAATTTCATAAGTCTTTATTATATTAATATATATAAAAAATATGAGTGTTTATGCTCCTTTCAAATAATCAAAAAAAAATTTGTAGAAGATAATTACGAAACTAAAATTAGATAATGATATTATAGTTTTCATTTTTTACGGGAGCACTCTTAAATCTGATAATTATAATGATATGGATCTTACTATAATGAATAATACTTTGACAAAATCAAAATTAAAACAGAGAATCTCATTACTCAAGGTGAATTATCAAAGAAGGAAAAAATAGGGAGAATTCAGTGAATCCTCTTTTAAGGTCATTCAACTTTACCTTTGAATTCAAGATTCTTCTGCTTTAAAGCTTTAGTTTTAAAGCATCCACAACATAAAAACTCAACCGAGGGATGCTCCCACAAATTTATTAGATATTCCCGATTCAGATGATAATTCTGCTGAATAAATTCACCTAAATTTAGCTCTTCTCCACAATAGTAACAATAATTTTCTCTCATCTTGATATAAAAGATATAATTATTATATATTATATATCTTTCTGGTAGGTTAGATTTACCCCATATATTGAGTATATTGATATATCACAATCACAAGTAGGCTTCAGATTTCACAAATCCTTCAAAAAGAGGGATGTGGATTTCTGAATTTCGAAAAAAAGATCACATTCATCAAGACAGATATAAAATATAGACAATATCCAAGAAAAAATGAAGTTTTTACGACATCTAAGAAAGCCTTAGAAAAGATAAAAAGAGTATTAATATTGAAAAGGATAAAATACTTAATCGATTTATTATTTTACTCACTAAATTGTTTCCAAACAAAAGCTACACAGATACTTTTCTATGAATGATTTTATCCAGCCTATCTTTGAGGACAATAATGATATATTTTTCATTAAAGGGAAATATGGCGGAAAAGTACCATTTTCTAATTGTCTCTTAATTGCCGACCATCTCATTGATACGGGAATCTCTGCATTATATTTGAAGAGGTTGAAACGTAAATTTACCATTAGGAAAGTACTGTTTAGTCATTGGCATGATGATCATATTAGGGATAATAAAATCCTTGCAGATATTCCCTTTTATTGTCATCCAAAATGCAAACCCATAATTGAAGATATAGATAAATTGCTTGATTTATATGCTATTCGAGGGACGCCGGTAGAGACTAAATTCAAGGAATATCTCTCGGATGTGATTGATGTATACAATACGAAAATTGAGGGGTTGTTTAGTCCAAGTGATATCTTTCAAATAGGTGGGCATGAAATGCATATTATTTCTACACCTGGGCATTCTGTAGGCCATTGCACATTTCATATCCCAGATCTTAAATTTGCTTTTATCGGAGATATCGACCTATCAAGATTTGGACCATGGTATGGGGGGACTGATTCCGATATTACTGAGTTCATCAAATCTATCGAGAAAATCCGTAAAATGGACCTTGAAGTCGTTGCCACAGGCCATCGAGGAATCATTCGGGGAAAAGAACTTATACAAAAACAGTTAACAAATTATAAAGAAATTTTTAATGCTCGAGAGGAAAAGATTATATCATTCTTAACAAAAGAGCGCCCAATAACTCCCAAAGACATGCTTGAAAAAAATATTATCTATAAAGATTACAAATTTCTCAAACCGTTTTTGCTGGCAATGGAAAAGACTATGATTAAGAAGCATCTCCAAAAAATGGAAACTGAAGGAATAATAACTCAAGATAATAATGGATATATTCTTTCACAACAATAAATAAATTTTTATAAACTCTGGCGTTTTATTTTGAATTTGAGCCATTCTTTCTCGTCTTTTTTTATTACTTCTTTTACTTCGGGAATCGAATTAAAACCCGCCAATTCCCCATAAGATTCCTTTAGGCTTTTTACTAAGTTGTGGGCTTGATAGATCCCATCTGACTTAGCTAATTTATCATATTGGTTCAAAATCCACTCCGCAAATTGCTTTATTTTAGGTTTAAAATAATCCTTTTCAACCTCTCTTGCAATTTGCTTAATAAATTCTTTTTGATCTTTTATAACGGAAGGTAATTCATATTTTACAGCTAATCTCATAATCTTGTCTGAAAGAATAATCGCCTCATCGAAATTTTCTTGAGATCTGTATTTTTGGGCTTCTCCTTGCATATCTCGGAGATTGGATAAAATTTCTATTTTTCCCAAACTTCCTGATTTCTTGTCTAACAAATGTTCATTATTCACCTTATAACCCTTTTATTGTGTTCATAATTAATATCCCAATCCATCTTTTAATATTTATCGTTATTTTACTTGGATTGGTCGGAATGTAAGGAAAAATTCTATAAAAAACGAGATTCCAATCAACAAGATGGAAAAATCCAGCATAAATACTCGACTTATTATTATTCCGAAGAAGTTCACAGAAGTGATGTCTGGACTAATTATAACAGAATTGATGATAGCATGAACGATTACGAGACCAGATAATAATAGAAAAATTGCCAATATATGAATCATCACTTTTACTCGAGTTCTATTCATAGAGAAGAATCACCATGGATCAATTTGTATTGATAGTTTATTCAATCAAACTGAATATGAAAGAACTCCTTTAAAATTGTTTCAATTCTGGGTTAATTGTGTTCTAATGATACATAATAATAAATTCAATCGTAAGGAAGTAATTAATCAAAATCATTTCTAAGATTTCTAAGATTAATTATTTATATAAAAGAGTTATATCGAATATATTAGTATACTAGATTTTATACATTTAACCTCAATTATATTAAATAACTCATATTATAAACAATAACTAATATAATATAGATTTGTTTAAGATACCTTCAAAATGAGGGTTTTGAAAGCAAATTTATTGCTAAAATTTACTAATTAATCGAATGCGTCATCCTTAAAAACGATGGTTGCTTTTGAGTAAAATTGGTAAATACAATTTATTAAAAATGAAACAAACTGACAATAAAGAATATTGATGTAAAATGACAAAGTTTAATATGATTACCCACAGGAACAGCATGCTTGGTACCAGAACGCGTGTTGAGGACTCCTGTGAATCTGGGCTATGTCCTATCTGTATTGCGGACTGTCCTGTATTTTGTGAGGTTTCCAAATCTGCCCTTCGAGGGAGGGAAGTTTTATATCCAATGAGAGAATATTTTGGAGATTCAACTGCCGGAACTCCAAAAGATTTTGGATTTAGTTATAGTGACTTCCAGATTCAATTTGAAGTCAGAGGAGCAGAAGGTATTGAAGCTCACGAAGATTCCGTGATTTTTCCTAATGCTGACGTATCTTCTCGATGGGGGAACATTGAGCAAAAATTACCCATCGTGATTGCGGGATTAGGAAGTACGTATGTTGCGAAGCAAAATTGGGAAGGTTTGGCGGAAGGTGCAGCTATGGCAGGTGTGAGCATTACGGTTGGAGAAAATGTCGTTGGAATGGATCCCAACGCGACATTTGAGAATGGTGGAGAATATCCGCAAGTTGTTGATACCGAGGATATGAAATTTCGAGTTGAGACCTTTCGAGATTACTGGGACGGCAAGCACGGAGATGTTATCATTCAAAAAAATGTGGAAGACACTCGATTGGGAGTCTTTGATTATGTGACCTCAAAGTTGGATATCGAATCGCTTGAAATTAAATTCGGTCAAGGTGCAAAAGCCATTGGAGGAGAAGTAAGACTTAATACATTAGAACGCGCTCAATTGCTACAAGATCGCGGATATTTAGTTATTCCTGACCCATCTGATCCTGTTGTTATTGATCAATGGAAAAAAGGGTTAATTCCTGATTTCGAGAGACATAGTAGAGTTGGTTTATCAAGTACCGAGGATGTTTTAGAAGAAATTGATTCTTTGAGAGAACGAGGAGTAAAAAATATATTCATTAAGACAGGAGCATATAGACCCGCCGCGACGGCTTGGATAATTCGGTTGGGTGTCGAAGGGGGAGTTGACGGAATGACGTTTGACGGGGCTGGAGGAGGAACTGGTATGAGTCCTGTAAGCATGATGAATGAAGGGTCAATTCCCACAGCTTATCTGCAAGCATTAGTGATTGGTTGTTTGGATATGATTAAAAAGAAAAATCCAAATGCAAAAATTCCAACAATCGCTATGGCCGGTGGATTCGCAAATGAGACACAGATGTTTAAATCACTAGCGATGGGAGCACCCTATCAAACTTGTATCGCAATGGCTCGTGCTCCAATAACCGCGGCGATGAAAGGGGAATATGTCGGAAAAATAATTGACGAGAATGGGGCTACCCCTGCAATGTTAAACAATTTAGGATTTCCAAGAAGTAAAGAGCCCGATACTTTAACTCTCGATGAAGCGTTTGTTGAATGGGATCATTTAGAACGTAAATTTCCTGATCAAAAGCTCAATCCCGCGTCTGTAGGTGTTTATACTTATTTTGCGAGCAAATTGGGTATTGGTCTGAAACAGCTTTTAGCTGGTACCAGAAAATTCAAGTTGGACTTACTTAACAGAGAGGACATTGCGTGTATTTCTCAACGAGCTGTTGATGTATGTAAGCATTGGGAGCTCGGAATAGATTCTCAAGAGAACCTGGATATGGAACTTGTCAAAAAAGAGATTTACAGCGGTAATTACTAACTTTTTCTTGTTTTTTAATTTTTAATTTCTTAATATTATTTCTACCTTTAACGAAATAAAAGATAGGTAGACAGATGTATCTAAACTATTCAAATTCTATAGTACTTGGTGGTTTATTGGAGATGTCGTATAAAACCCTATTAAAACCATTAACCTCATTAATAATTCTCGTACTTATTTTTTCGAGTAAATCCCAATTCAATTTAGCGAAGCTTGCTGTCATAGCATCTCGAGATTTAACCGCGCGTATCGCACAGATGTTTTGATATGTTCGATAATCGCCCATTACTCCCACGGTTTTCACAGGGAGAAAAACGCAGAATATTTGCCAGAGTTTATCATATTGTCCCGCCTTTTTAATCTCCTCCATTAGAATGTGGTCTGCTTCGCGGAGGGTATCCAACCTATCTTTGGTTATATCTCCAATACATCGGACAGCGAGTCCTGGTCCCGGAAATGGATGCCGATCAATTATTATTGGGGGGAGTCCTAATTTTTGACCAATCCTTCGAACCTCATCCTTGTACAAATCTTTTAAAGGTTCGATAATTTCTAATTTCATATCATCGGGAAGGGTTAAGTTATGATGCGATTTAATTTTAGCTGAAGACTTACTGGTGGCGCTGGTCTCTACCCGATCAGGATATATCGTGCCTTGAGCAAGAAAATGAATATTTGGATAGTCATGCTCCAAGTTTATAGTCTTCTGCTCAAAAATCTCTATGAATGTATGACCAATTATGCGTCTTTTCTCTTCTGGATCCTCCACACCCTGAAGATTTCTAAGGAAGATATCTTCTGCATTGATATAATGGAAATTAGTAAATCCTAACTTCTCCTTAAAAATCTTTTGAACCTTCTTTTCTTCATCTTTTCTCAATAAACCATTATTTACAAAGATACAATGGAGACGATCCCCAATTGCTTTATGGAGTAATACCGCTGCAACAGAACTATCAACACCTCCGCTTAATCCGAGAATAATTCGATTTTCAGGTCCTACACGTTCTCGAATAGATTTAATAGATTTTTCAATCCAATTTTCTAGTCGCCATTCTTTTTTACATTTCGCAATCTTATAGAGAAAATTACCGATGATAATATTCCCTTTTGGAGTATTGGAGACTTCAGGGTGAAATTGGACTCCATAGATATGGTTTTTTTCATTTGCGTAAGCAGCGATCGGGCATGTATTGGTTTCTGCGATGGGCTCAAAATCCTTTGGTAATTCTTTTACCTGATCTCCATGCGACATCCACACTACTTCCTCATTATTCAGCCCATCTAGTAATAAACTATCCGTTAACTTATAGAGAATTGTTTTGCCATATTCCTTCCTTTCGTGAGGTTCTATTATCCCTCCTAATTGGTGAACGATTAGATGGTGCCCGTAGCAGATCCCTAATAAAGGAACATTTTGGTCTTGGATATATTTATAAAACTCATCAGATAATTGTGGATCTCCTTCATGATAAACACTTCCCGGTCCTCCCGATAAGATAATCCCCTTTGGACTCTTCTGTTTAAGAATAGAAATTTTACAATCGTGTGGCAGAATTTCAGAATATACACCTAATTCTCTGATTCTTCTAGATATCAGATGACAATATTGTCCCCCAAAATCTATAACAATTATTTTATCCATTTTCTGGTGTGTATTGAGTATCTTAGAATATATATGGTATTCTTAAGTTTGATTAATGCGTTATTATCAAGCTGGAAATATTTCCACCTTATTAATAATAATTCTTAGTCAGCAATTAATTTTTCAGTTAACGAATAAATTTTATTTTTAACCCTTCTAATTACAAATTATTAGAAGTTTGTGATGAATTTTGACCTATACGATTATATCGAAAAAACAGCTGGATTCTCAAGGATGTCTGTATGAAATAGTATTGTCCACTCCGTTGATAGCTCAAAAAGCTCGCGCGGGAAACTTTATTCTATTGAGAATCTATGAGAAGGGAGAAAGATTCCCACTTACAATCGCAGACTATAATCGTGAAGATGGAACAATCACGATTGTATTTCAAGTTGTTGGAAAGAGTACAGAGCTTCTGTCAACCCTTAACGCAAGTGACGCTCTTTTAGACGTGGTAGGACCTCTGGGAAATGATATCCATATAAAAAAATATGAAAATCCCGTGCTCATTATTGGAGGGGGTGTGGGAATTGCTCCCGCCTACCCACAAGCAAAGGAATTAAAGGAAGCTGGGAATATGATTATCTCCATTATCGGGGCTCGGACGAAAAATCTCTTATTTTGGAAGGATAAAATGGAACAAGTAAGTGATGAGCTAATAATTTGTACTGATGATGGAAGTGAAGGAATTCATGGGGTCGTCACGGATCCATTGAAAGATATCATAGCAAAGAAGCCTATTAGTTTGGTTATTGCGATTGGACCGTTGGTTATGATGAAGTATGTTACCTTAACTACTAACGGGGAAAAGAATCTTCCTAAGATAAAAACAATGGTTTCTCTAAATACTATAATGGTCGACGGTACTGGTATGTGCGGAGGGTGTCGGTTTAAAACCAACGACGGGGAATTTTATTTCGCATGTGTGGATGGACCAGATGTAGATGGACATATCGTGGATTTTGATAATTTAATGAATCGAGCCGAGAGATTTTGTAATCAAGAAGAGGAATCCCTGCATATCCATCGATGTCAGTGTGAAAATATAGCCAAATCTAACAATGAAATGGGAGAGAAATATGGGGAAGTCGAAAAATAAAACTAGGCAAACAATGAAAGAGCAAGATCCAAAAGAAAGAATACAAAATTTTGAAGAAGTTCCTTTTGGGTATTCAGAAGAAGAAGCCATATTAGAGGCTGAACGATGCTTGCAGTGTGCAAAACCCTTGTGCATTAAGGGCTGCCCCGTTGATGTCAATATCCCAGAATTTATTGGATATATAAAAGAAAAAAAATTTCGCCAAGCCATCGATTCGATTAAAGAAAAAAATATTTTACCCGCTATTTGTGGACGAGTATGTCCTCAAGAAATTCAGTGTGAAAACCAATGTGTTCTCGGAAGAAAAGGCGAACCTATTGCGATTGGATCCTTAGAGCGATTCGTTGCCGATTGGGAACGAGAAAATCAATTAAAAACATGTCCAGAATGTAAACCTCCTAATAATATCAAGGTGGCTGTTGTTGGTTCTGGTCCCGCTGGATTGACATGTGCAGCCGACTTAGCTAAATTGGGTTATAATGTAACGATCTTTGAAGCGTTTCACGCACCCGGCGGGGTGTTAATGTATGGAATACCCGAATTTCGATTACCAAAAGAAATTGTAATAGACGAAGTGGAGACTTTAAAGATGCTCAATGTGACTGTCCGTTATAATGCGGTCATTGGGAAATTATTTACACTTGAAGATCTCAGAGAAATGGGATTTAAAGCATTCTTCTTAGGTGTTGGGGCAGGATTACCTATTATTTTAAAGATGCCGGGAACAGAATTAAATGGTGTCTTAACGGCTAATGAGTTCTTAACGCGTACCAATTTAATGAAAGCATATAAATTTCCAGAATATGATACTCCCATTAATGTAGGTCGAGAAGTCACCGTAGTGGGTGGTGGGAACGTTGCTATGGATTCAGCGCGAGTAGCACTCAGATTAGGTGCAAAAAAAGTTTGTGTAGTTTATCGGCGGAGTGAAGTAGAGATGCCCGCCAGAAGAGCTGAATATCATCACGGAAAAGAAGAAGGGATTAAATTTCGATTTCTTACAAATCCATTACGATTAATTGGGGATGAAGAGGGAAATGTTACTCAAATGGAGGTCATTAATATGGAATTAGGGGAGCCCGATGATTCTGGAAGGAGGCGCCCTATCCCAATAGAAGGTTCCGAGCATCTAATAAAAACAGACATGGTCATATTAGCGATTGGAACCAGAGCAAATCCATTACTTACAAAATCAGTTCCAAATTTAAAACTCAATAACTGGGGATATATCGAGACAGACGAATGTGGAAGGACTAACATTGAAGATGTATTTGCAGGAGGAGATATAGTGACTGGGTCAGCTACAGTAATAAGTGCGATGGGAGCTGGAAGAAAAGCCGCAAATGCTATTCATCACTATTTAGAGAACTCCAAATAATTTAGTTTTATTTCTAATTTCTATTTATAATATTTTGTCCCTAATTTTTAAATATACCAATATAGCTAATATACTCGATATATATAACATATAACTTAAAATATTGTCTTAATTCACTATATTATATAATACATAAATTAACATACCACGATGAGCATGAACGATAAATCAGAGAGTTTAGATCCATTTGAAATTTCTCAAAAACAACTCGCGCAAGCTTTGGACATTATTGGCTATGATAATTCTATTTATGCTACATTAAGTGAACCAGAACGCTTTATAGAGATAAAAATCACCTCCAAAATGGATGATGGTTCAATTAAAACCTTTAGAGGTTTTAGAAGTCAATATAATTCTGCGAGAGGCCCAATGAAAGGAGGAATTCGTTGGCATCCTGATGAGAGTGCCTCATTAGTTAAAGCTTTATCTGCATGGATGACATGGAAAACCGCATGTGTCGATATTCCTCTGGGTGGTGCGAAGGGAGGTATAATCTGTGATCCCAAAAAATTATCTCAAAATGAAATAGAGAAATTAGCAAGAACATATATACGAAAACTTGCTGAAAACTTGGGTCCAAGTACTGATATCCCCGCTCCTGATGTTTATACTAATCCTCAAATTATGGCATACATGCTTGACGAATATGAGACAATCTATCGCAAGCATAGTCCATCGATGATAACTGGGAAACCTCTTCCTTTAGGTGGTTCAGCAGGACGGTCTATTGCTACTGCTAAAGGTGGTACCTTTTGCATACGGGAAGCAGCTAAAGATATGGGAATTGATTTAATGGGGGCAAGGGTGGTGATACAAGGATATGGGAATGCTGGTCACCATGTGGCTCGGTTGCTTCAGCACGAGTATAATTCTAGAATCATAGCAATTTCAGATACTGGCGGTGCTATACATAATTCTAATGGAATCGATGCCATAAAAGCATATGAACATAAAAAGCAAACAGGTTCTGTTGTTGGATTGGATCATTCTGAAGGAATTTCTAATAAGGAATTGTTGCGATTAGATTGTGATATTCTGATTCCTGCTGCAATTGAGAATGTAATTACTCGGGAAAATGCAAATGATATTAAGGCAAAAATCATAGCGGAGCTTGCAAATGGTCCCACCACACCAAAAGCAGATCATATCTTGTTCGATAATAATGCGTTTGTTATTCCCGACTTTTTATGTAACGCAGGAGGAGTGACAGTTTCATATTTTGAGATGGTTCAAGGCTATTATCGCTATTTTTGGACAGAAGAGGAAGTATTTAATGCGTTGGATAAAATAATGACCCGAGCATATAGAAGTACCGTTCAGACTGCCCAAGAATTCGATACCAATAATAGAATGGGCGCATATATTATTAGCATCCGACGAGTAGTTGAGGCAATGGAACTAAGAGGATGGATATAATTCCTCACATTTTCTTTTTTCTATTTCTTTTGAGCTTTTGTTTGTGATTTTTTAATGTGTAGGAAAAGATTAATATTTAAGACAACCAAATAATTTTTATATTAATCAAAAATATTATATCTACCTTAAAAAAAGGGTGAAATGAAAATATGGATGAAATATTTTTTATTTCGGTAATTTTTGCTGTGGTTTTCATTTTCATTGTAATAGTGTGTTTAATCGGAAAAAGCGTTAAAACAGTGACCGAATATAAGCGTTTAATTGTGTTTCGATTTGGGAAATACAGAAGAACAGTTGGACCCGGGATTGTTTTCATCTTGCCATTGATTGAAGTGTCTGAGGAGGTTGATCTCAGAATTAAAACTTTAGACATTGCTCGTCAGGAAATTATCACCAAAGATAATATCCCCATCACTATAGATACATCAGTGTTTTATAAAGTAATTAATCCTGAATATGCAAAAACAAAGATAGAGAATTTTATGAGAGCAGTCTTGAATTATACACAAGGCGCTCTTAGAGATGTCATTGGCAATATGGAATTGGATGAAGTATTGACCCAGAGAGAAAGGATATCAAGTGAGATAAGAAAAGTAGTAGATGAGGAAACAAGAGAATGGGGTGTTCAAATTACCCAAATCAAAATTCAGCAAATCGAACTTCCAGAGAATATGAAACGTGCGATGGCGGTTCAAGCTGAAAAGGAAAGAGAGAAAAGAGCATCTATCATCGCCTCAGAAGGTGAATTAGAAGCTTCCAAAAATATCGCAGAAGCCGGTCGGATTTTATCAGAGACTCCTTCTGCCATTCAACTTCGAACACTCCAAACGATCCAAGACATTTCTCAAGAGCCTTCTCAAAAAATCGTTATCTTTCTCCCAACAGATCTCGGAAAACTTTTGGATAAACTTAAGTAAGAGAACATTTTCATTCAACTTCTTTTTTATTTTTATGCCTTATAGCAAAAATTATTAATCTCACATTCTATGTGAATTATTAATAGTCGATTTCTATCCTATTAAACTCTTATAATGTGAAATCTAATGGAAAATATAGTCAATAAAACGATTAAAAACCTTAAATTTGCTTTCGTACATGAATCACAAATTCGATGTTTGTATGAGATTTTCGCGCAGAGAGCGTCCAAAGAGGGATACACCCTTATTTCGAATTTTCTCGAGGATATGGCCTCCAACAAACAACAAAATGCGTATTGGAACTATATGATGCTCCAAAAGATCGCTTTCAAGGTTCCTATTGAAGAATCATCTGTCACATTTGAAGATATCCCCTCAATCGGGAATACCTCACAAAATCTCCTAACCGCGATGAAGATTGAAGATTATGAATGGAGGGTTATGTATAAAGATTATTCAGAAGAGGCTCTTGAAGAAAGGTATGAGGAAATTGCTTCCAGATTTCAGGCCATTTCAGAGAGGGAGCGCAAATTTTTTGAACGATTTAAGATCTTTTCCGAATTATTTGACGAGAATAAGCTGATTAGAAATGAGAGTGTCGTGGTCTGGGAATGTCAAGGATGCGGATTTCAAATCCATAAAGAAAGCCTGCCTGATGACTGGATTTGTCCCTCTTGTGGTCATATGAAATCCTATTTCCAGAAAAAATATCTCAATATCTCCCAAGGTTCTACAGATATATGGGTTTGCATGGAATGTGGAGAGGAGGTCTATATGAAAAATCTACCAGAAGGTTTTAAGTGTCCTAATTGTGGGAAATCGAACGAATATTTTCGAAGGAAAAAAGCAGAAAACATAACCGATGATATTTTTAGTGTTTCTGAAACCATTTGGGAATGTATGGAATGTGGAAATGAGGTCAGGATGAAAGAAATTCCAGAGAATTGGAGATGTATCTCATGTGGCAAACCGAAATCTTATTTTAAGAGAAAGTCGGGAAAACCAGATACAACCAAATATGCATTCAAAAAACGAGAAAAAGCTATTTGGTATTGCCCTATGTGCGGAAGGGAAGTAGAAATTGAGCTTCCAGAAGATTGGACTTGCCCTTATTGCGGCTCGAAGGTTTAATCTGCGGTTTTTGAATTATGATTTATTATGTAATTAATTTTTAATTTTTGTATTAATTGAAAAAAGTATGCAGTTTGAAAAAGAAATCGAAACCGCTAAGAACCATTTCGAAAAAATCCTTAGGGAACAACTAGAACGAGTCGAACGTTTAAAACAAGAGGGAGATTGGATTGATTATTCAGAATTAGCACCTATCATTATAGGGATCATCGGAGGGGATGGAATCGGTCCAGAAATCTCGCGACACGCAAGGTCCGTGCTTGAATTCATTTTAGCAGACGAAATTCGGGATCATAAAGTGGAATTAAGAGACATTGAAGGGCTAACCATAGAAAATCGTGCAAAACTAATGCAACCCGTTCCAGATGACGTTTTAGAAGAGATTAAAAGATGTCATGTACTTTTAAAAGGACCGACTACGACCCCGCGTAAGGGAGATAAATGGCCAAATATTGAAAGTGCAAATGTCGCGCTACGCCGAAAATTGGACCTCTTTGCCAATATACGCCCCGTGAAAGTGCCGGAAAAAAATATTGATTGGACATTTTTTAGAGAAAATACGGAAGGTGCCTATGTCTTAGGATCAAAAGGACTCAACATAACGGACGATTTAGCCATAGATTTTAAAGCAATAACAACTCAAGGAGCCGAACGTATTATTCGACTGGCTTTTAATTATGCCAAGAAAAATAATATCAACAGAGTAACTGTAGTTACGAAAGCCAACGTGGTGAAAGCTTCCGATGGAAAATTTTTAGCCATCGCGGAAAAGATTGCAGGCGAGTATCCTGAGGTGGAGTGGGATGATTGGTATATTGATATCATGACGGCAAAGCTGATCGATCCTTCCCGTCAGAGCCAATTTAAAGTATTTGTTGCCCCAAATCTTTACGGCGATATTATCACAGACGAAGCCGCTCAAATGCAAGGAGGGGTAGGAACTGCGGGCAGCGTGAATCTTGGAAAACGATATGCTATGTTCGAGGCCATCCACGGGTCTGCTCTGCGTATGGTCGAAGAAGGAAGGACTCAGTATGCCGACCCGTCTAGTCTTTTAAGGGCCGTCGTAATGATGTTAAATCATATAGGTTTCAATTCAAAAGCAATACATCTTGATATGGCTCTTGACATTTGTGGGGTGTATGAAAAACAATTATTTCCTACAGGGCGATCTAATGGTGCAACTGGAGAAGATTTCGCACAGTATATTATGAAAACATTACAAGATCCCAATCTGGAGCAAAAGTGGCAATCTTTCCAATAGTATCTCTCTTATTTTTGTAAATTCATCTATGCTAATGGAAAATTGTAAGCTATTTGGCGTTAGCTCCTTTAATTGAATTCTACATCACTCTATTAATTATGGAAATCTTTACCCACCTTTAGAGAAAACTTTTTCTCAGACTTATCTAATTTACCATTCTGCCTACGGCTCTTCCTAACTCGTTAGATTTATTAAACGTTATTTATTAATGTTCTTAATCAAGAATACCTTCTTATTCCAATATGTTATGAATATACCAATTTTGATTTTTGCATTTATTGTCTTCGCAATTATCATCATTAGCTATTCATTTGAAAAACTTGATTTTGTGGCGATTTCTTTGCTTTTTAGTTTCATCGCCGCGACGGTTACAGGAGTGACATTGGGAATAGGAATAGAGACATTTGTGGGTCATATCGAGTTTGAAGCGATCATCATCATCCTTAGTATGAGTGTTATCACCAAAATTGCCGAGGATTCCGCGATTCTGGAGTATCTCGCTGTGAAATTGTTCAAAATCTCGAGGGGAAACCAACGCGTATTTTTCTATTTCATCTGCATTATCACTACGCTTCTTGCGGCAATCATTACTGATGTTGTTGTCGTTTTAATAATCGCACCAGTCGTTATTCGACTCTGCCATTTTTTAAAAATTAGGTCTGGCACATATCTGATGGGTATGACGATCTCGATTAACATAGGCTCTATTATCACACCCTTCAGCTCGGGAGAAAACATTATCATCTCCACTGCATTTGGACTTGACACCCTCTATTTCCTGCAGAACTATTGGATATTCGCGTTTGTATTGTTATTCCTTACAGTCTATTTACTGGATAAATTTTATCTTAGTAAAGAACCGAAGATCGAGGAGCAACAAAAAAAATTTGTAATTGAACTCATTGACAGCGATGTAATGATTAAAAATAAAACGATGTTTTTTGTAAATACGGTCGGTATTATTATCACGATTGCTTTATTTGCAATCTTACCCGCCCTATATCTTACGGCGTTGATTGCTGCAATGATATTAGCTCTTATAAACAAAAGATTTACCAAAAAATCTATGAGTGAGCTCTTACAAGATGTAGAATGGGAAATTATCTTCTTTTTCATATCGCTTTATCTCGTTGTGGGCTGTCTCTTAGAGGCAGGATTCCGTGAGATTTTCGTTGCGATTCCATTTAATGTATTGCACCCGATTTTATTGAGCTTTATTCTACTTGTTGTTGTTAGTGCGATGAGCGGGGCTGTTGCGAATACTCCTACTGCATTGATCTTTATTCCGATTATCCAGACTCTCACAGATACTTTTGGATTTGCCCCACTTCCACTATACTTCGCCTTCATCATTGGGATTAATTTGGGAGGGAACTTTCTTGTCCAAGGAGCCGCCTGCGATATGATGACGCTCAAGATCGCCCAAGACTCTGGGGTTGCAAACCTTGACTACAAACGGTTGGCAAAAAATGGTGCGTTATTCGCATTAATCCATATTGGAGCATCCACAATATATTTATTGGGAATTTCCCTCATCACAATGCTTATAGGATGAAACTCTTTTTCACAATATTTTATACTCATTTTTTCTTGTAATAACGATAGGTAATTTCTAAGAATAATACAATCCAAATCCTATTTTTTGATAATAATTTAGAAAATAACTGACAATATTGTTATCTTTTAAAAGCAAAAAATGTTATTGGCTATATGATATTACCCCACCCATTAAAAGGATAATTTGATATAATAGCTACTGAGAAACCTAAATTCAAATTCAAATAAAATGGAGGCGAAATAATATGCCAAGAAAATTGGTGAATGGGGCAGAACTCTATTATGAAACTCATGGAGATGGTGAGCCCTTAGTAATGATTATGGGTCTAAGTGCAAATCTTGATTGGTGGACACCGGAATTTTTAGAAGAATTAGAAAAACAATATAAGACTATCCTCTTCGATAATCGAGACGCCGGACGTTCTGATAATGTGGAGAAGAAATATCAAATTGAAGACCTTGCGAAAGATACAATAAAGCTTATGGATCAATTGAATATCGATAGAGCTCATATTTTAGGAATAAGTATGGGTGGGATGATTGCACAAGAAATTGCTTTAAATTACCCAGAACGAGTAAACAAATTAATCCTTGCGTCTACAAATTGTGGTAATCCAAAATCAATTCTCCCCTCTGGAAAAGTTTTAAATATGCTTATGAAAGATAGGGAAGGCCGTTCAAATGAAGAAATAATTGATGAGTTTATCTCACTTCTTTTTGCGGATGACTTTATTGACGAAAATCCTAGATTTATCGAAAAAACCAAAAGGAGGATGATGAGAACACCCATCGAACCAGATGCCTATAAGAGACAATTAAATGCGATTTTGAAGTTTAAAACGGGACGGAGGCTTAAAGGACTTAATATACCGACATTAGTTATTCACGGAAAGGAGGATATTTTATTACCCCCTGAAAACGGTGAAATTATCGCAGATCTGATTCCAGATGCGAATTTAAAACTTTTTGAGGGTGCTGGACATAGTTTATTTTCCCATGTTCCTAAAAAGACCTCAAAAACCATAATTAATTTCTTAGAAAATCATAACAACTGATCGGAAGGATAGATCAGAAAGAAAAAAAATTAGAATTGGGTTATGACTGCACAATGGTCAGATGCTTCAGAACACCAGACCTCACTTCCAAGTGGGGTTAGGTCTGGTGAACACATAATATAGTCTATCCTTTTTTGGGGTTCAAATTCATCATCAAAATGACCTGTATAGCCCGGATCTGTGTTTAATTTTCTATATGTGTCTGTAAAATTCAGATCTGGAATGGTACTATTTATTAAAAGGTATTCAGTATCAGTGGGTTCAAAATTAAAATCTCCCATCCACACGATCTTCTCAAACGCTGATCCATTCATCTCATTAACGATAGCTTTAACCTGCTCAATACGGTCGTCTTTCTTTGTAGATAAATGTGTTATATAGACAGTCCATATTGTAGAATTGATCTCTAAGTGAGCTTTTATCATCGATCTCGGTTCCGCTGATGAAACATTCAAAGGTAACTTTATGATTTCCGCATTCGATATTGGATATTTGCTTAAAAGCATGTTTCCGTAGTGTTTATAGAAGGTATACCCATAGTAGTAATACATATTCAATTTATGGGCGAAATATGAACCAATATCGATAAATGATGTCTTGAGCGCACCTAAATCCACTTCATTTAAACCGAGTACATCGGGATTCCTTGTTTTAATCTGCTCGACCAATCGGTCTAATTCAAATTTATCATCTACACCGATTGCATTATGTATATTCCACGTCATAAAAATAGGATTCTCACTCGTCGGGGGAACTGGTCCTCTCTGTAATGTAATAACACCCAGTGCAGCACTGTTTATTATAAAAACCCCAATGAAAAGATAACCAGTAGCTCTCCTGTCAAATTTAAGATTAAAATCTCTTCTTTCTAATATTTTGCCAAAGTTCTTTACTTCAAGAATCATCATCAGTATCCCTGCTGTTCCGACCAATATTATTACATTAATGAGCAATGAGATGTATTCATACCATAAAATTTGCACTTGGATAATTATAAAGATAAAAATTGTCATAAAAAAAATGATAAGTCCAAATAGTAGTCTGAGGCGATAATTAAAAGAATAAGCGTTAAAAAGATATAATATGTAATACAAGAGAAAGAAAACATTAATAATCGTAATGATTGTGAAAAATATAGTGGCAAGAGAGCTTCTTGGACTTTCAATGAACAATAGAGATAGACCATTTAAGAAGAGAAATAAAATCCCAAGAATTATCGAAACTATGCGTACCATATTTTTTTTTAATTTTAAAAATACCCTAGTAGTGAGATAAAAGGCGGCAATGGCGGCTATAAGAATTATGAATATATAATATGTGAATCCATAACTTATCCAAGGAAACAGAAACTCGGTATTCTGATAGTTGAGATTAATAATCCCATAAGCGGATAATGCCATCGGATTAAAAAACCACATAATACCCGTTAGAAATAAGATGCCGAGGATAATGAAATGTATATAAGAGATTTTCTTTTTGCTATTTTGATTTGTGGTGTTTTCAGATAATGACCGTAAATTTCTGGGAAAGTATTCGTTTTTATTTATTATATTAATGCAAACCAAAATGATAAGCAACGGAATAAGTTTGGTAAAATTTGTCGTTATGTTAGAAGAAATATCAATTATCAGAAATATAAACTGAAATCCTAACCCCAAAATTAATCCCGCAATCAATTCATTAACGTTTAGATATGTATCCTGAGTTTGAGTCAGAATAATAATCTCGTTAAAAAATATCATCCCCGAAAAGAGGAGCAAGAAATTTAGTATTAATAGTATTGATGTCCAAGGAATAAATTGCGCAATCAATCGAACAATAGAAATAATCAAGATGATTAGCGAAATCCGATATTTATGTACCACAATTTTCTTTGTATTAAAGCTTACCACCAAGAGAACAATCAAGATGATACTTGTTATTAAAACTGGTAATAGAGATACGATTTCAGAAAGGTTCATAAATACATAAGCGTTCACTTCAACGATGAGGTTATAAAACGCTTCAATGAAGAAAAATAGTATTATACCAATAAGGAATATATTTGCGATTTTTGTAAGTTTCTGATCTTTCATTATTTTTTTGTTATAGATTTGGTTGATATATATTTGATTTAGTTCCTCATTATTTAATTATTATGCATATGAAATAATTAGAACATAATTAAGACTAAAATATAGTTTTACGAAAAGATTATCGCAAGGATTAGAGAATACACAGTGGAAAGAAGTATGTGGATGATTGCAAAGGTTGCACCAACCTTAAGTAATCTTTTATAGTTAAAATTTTCTACTCCAGCATCTTGAGCGATCTTGAGCGTCATAACATCGCACGCGGCACCCTGCGGTATTAGGTTCCCACCAATATTGATTCCAATGATGAATGCGAAGTATATTGGTAAGCTAGCGAAACCATAAACATTAGTAAGCGTTTCAATTATGGGGATGAACACTAAAGCCGTCGGGGTATTCGCGACAAACCCAGAAATTAAACTCACGGCTATCAAAATGATTAAAGAGATTAGAATCGGAGGGACGACTTGAAATGGAATTGCAACAAATAGCTCCTTAAAACCCGCTTCTAATAAACACCCTATAACGATATAGAGGGAGATAAAAAAGAAAATAATTTCCCATTCCACGTCCTTTAACAGCACAGCAGCTTTCTTTTTGGTGAAGCGTTTATTAATAATGACCAATAGAAATGCCGATAAAACGGCGGTAAGATAGAGAAGTGGTAAAATCGCAAATAAGGCGATGGTGATTATTATAGCCACACTATTGAAATAAAACATTTTTTTATTGGACACCATAGTATCTGCGTCAATTAATTCCAAAACGAATCGTTTTTGTTGCTCCTCGATTTTCGGTTCTTTACTAAGATAAAATTTGTCAATTAGAAATATAGTAATAAATAGTAGACTAAAGGAGAAGACCCAGTAATTTTGGATAAAATATAAGGTATCCAACCCAAAGGCGGTGGAGATGATAATGTTTTCTCCCGAGCTGAACGGGGTAATGATGGACCCGATATTAATGCACACGGTCATCCCAAGCAAGTAAGTACCCGCTCGAATTTTCAGAAAGCGGCATAGCCGAATCACCACGGGCCCCAAAATTAATACCACGACGACATCGGTAATGATTGCCGCAAGAAGTGTGGTGATAACGCATAAAAAATAAAAAAAGACTCTTTGATTTCCTTTTGATAGCTTAAACAGTTTTACTGCGAGGAATTCCAATATATTTGAATCTTGGGCAATTTTAGTGATGATACTCATACTCAATATGACCAAAATAGCTTCAAATTCTATTACTTGTAAGAAATCATTAATCGTTAACCCTTGAAAAATTCCAGTTACAGTGGCAGCAGTAAAGCTTAGAACGATGGAAATTGCCACAAAATCGAGTTTCTCGAAAGTATAACTGATAATGATTAACGCAAAAATGATAAACACAAAAACCAAGAGAGGGGTATTTAGCGGTGTCATTTCATTGGAATGATTCTCGAGTGACTAAGAAATTAAAGAGTGATCCTCTAATAAATCTACCTAATATAAAAAATTAAAGCTTTCCAACTCTCTATTCTAATAATATCAATGATAATAGGAATTTGTCTAAATTTAATTCTTTCAATAGGACAAGGTTATTAATGAGATAACTAAATAAATCTTCTTCCATAAAATGATTCAAGCTTTCTTGCCTTCCTAATTCGTTTTTCAAGATTTCTATACATCGTTTAAGTAGATCAATTAATAAGCGTTCCACTAACATCATATCAACAGCGTTAGGATTTATGTTGATGATATTAAATCCAGACTCTTTGGTAAACTCGATTTTTTGCAACTCGGGATCTTTTTCAAAATCAGGCAAATTCCGAAAATCAAAATACATCTTTTCCATTTTATTTATGAGATGTTTTTTCTGGTCCAACTGCGAAACAATATTCATTATAATGTTTAAGATTTGCTGAAAGATGCCTAAAATGTCAAAAAACTCTGCTATAGTGGTAATATTTTCCGCTTGTTTCCATTGATGATAATACTCATCAATAGTTTTTTTAAAAGGTACAAAAATTTCTGTATTTCCGTCCCATTCATCTCTATCATAATTCTGATTAACTACATATTCCTGTAAAAAGGATTTTTTAATAATGTTTAAACGCGCCCTTAATATTTCAGCACTCACATCTTTATTATCCGCTGCAATAAAGAGTAAATTTGAATCACTATCTTCGAGATAGACCCATCTAAGCCCTCCCATTTCGATACTTTCAATCCCTTGTTTAAATTCAAATACCGTAAACTGATTTAGAGCGGTTAAAAGTCCAGAGACTAGATCCTCATTTACCATTAAATCTTGATAGGGTTGGTAAAGTAAGGTCACTCCCGAATCACTGTCTAATACCCATACATTCATTATTGTGAAATTTCCTTTTATTTGGGAATAGAGTAAATTCTCTTTAGTTCTATTTCTATTCAATTAATTCCTTGACATCATTATCTTTCAAAAAAGTTTCAAGGTTTCTGAGGATTTCGGATAATTTACGTCTTAGGATAAGTTCAGAGGCATCTCCCACTAAATTTAAAAATTCGTTGTTTAGCTTGAAATTATGAACGAAAACACCCACTTTGGACTTATTGGGGCCGATCGCTTTAATACGTAATCGTGCTTCTAATTTCTCCACATCTTTGTTATTTCTCACATTCAATTCAATTAAGCGACCTTTATCTGGTACTTCACCTTGATCCTCCATCACTAATTCGCCGCTCATTTCGATTGGTATATTGATAAGATCAACTTCATCATAAATTTCGCTGTAAAATACATTCGGAGCGGTAAATTCGACTTCTATTCGTTTCACTGGGCTGATCGTTTCCCAGAGTTTTGGCTTGTAAAGAGCATCTAAAAGACTTTCTTTATCGCCATTTACTTCTACTACTTTAGAGATTAATTTTCCCACGTTAGCTCATCTTTTTAAGTATTTTGTTGCATAAACATTTATTTTTTAAATTTTTAATTATTTGCTTTTTAGGTCTCTCAATATGATACTATGGTCAAATTATTTTCACAAGGATTTCAAATGTCAAATCTTCAAGATTAGAATTTTATGCCTCAGACTTCCTCAATAAAATCATCCAAAAAGTCATATAAGATGAAATATCATCATTGGCATATAATCTTCAATATAAATCTATTATATAGAGAAAATAAGGGAAAGTTTATATGTTTTTCTCACGAAATAATCGCGATTCTTCAATCTTATTTTTAGTTCCGCATTTAGGACACTCCCAATATTCTTGCGCGGTTTTCACGGTATTTATACATTCTTCACATACCGCAGTATCACAGATACAATAATAAAGTTTGTCTACCTCATCTTTGAAATTATTTTTACAAATGGCGCAAATCGGAGGGGGAATCTCATCCATTTTTCTCAATTATTTTTTTCTAGATTAATATGCTATAATGTATTTTTATAAATTAATATAGTATAAAATTATTGCGTTTCAAAATGAAAGATGTCAGTTTCTATTTGCGGTTGCTTTTGCTGTTGAGTATTTTCTTCTTGTGGAGATTAATTAATGGAATTTTGGAAAATGATCAATTCGAAATCGCATTTTGGGGAATATTTCTAATTGTATATATACCTTCAATAATAATCGCGTCTTTTGCGGCTAAAAAATATCAAGAGAAAAAACAAAACGCTAATTGAACAATTCTTCTATTGAATTTTACTTACAGCATCTCTTAATAGCTTTTCTGCTCCTTTTGTAAAATTAGAGAGAATATCATCGACGTTTTTCTCCTCATTTATCAACCCGACGGTTTGCCCTGCTAAAATCGCCCCATTCTCAGTATCTCCCTTATATATCAATTCATATCGTTTCATATCTTCTTGTATTTTTTCCATTGTCAATTGGCTTTCTTGAGACTTTTTTTCTTCTTTTGAGAGTATTTTACCATGTTCTAATGCATATTTATTTTTAAGCAAGCGAATAGGTCCAAATGAGCCTGTTGTCAAAATGGTATCTCGAGCTGTTGCGGGATAAATTACTGATTTATAATTTTCATGAAATTCGCTCTCTTCTGAAGCTATGAAACGAGTTCCCATAGCGATCGCGTCCGCGCCTCCTGCTATAGCCATGGCCAAGCTCTCGGGGCTGGCAAATCCCCCACACGCAATGATAGGAAAGTCTGGATATGCTCGAACAGCTTCTTGTAATAATATTAGTGTGGAAATCTCCTCATAAGATTGATGTCCACCGCCCTCAATTCCAGTTACAACAAGGCCGTCACATCCAGAATCTACGACTTTTTTTGCTAAATACAATGCTGGAGAGACATGGAAGTGCTTTAAAGTTGGGCATTTTTTTTTCCAATATTCCGATGCTTTTCGTGGAGTGCCTGCTGAAGTTACTGCATAAACGCATTGTTCTCGTAAACGGGGATCCTCATTAATCCATCTGGCGGTTTTTTTTATTAATGCGGGAGCATCAATTTGTAATCTTGCTGTACGTATATTGAATCCAAAAGGTTTGTCGGTATGTTCTATCACGTAATCAAAATTTTCTTTCATCGTCTTTATAGGATCACGTCCTGATAAGTTTGTGTGGCTTAATACACCTAATCCACCTGCTTCTGAAACAGCAACTGTTAATTCAGTGGTATAGAATGGACCCATCGGTGCACTCAAAATTGGATATTTAATACCAAACATCTCGGTGATTTTAGTTTTTATCATAATATACACCCATAATTAATAGATTTAGTTAGATTTACTTAGTTTTTTAAATTATAATTAATATTCATTTTAATCAAGTTATTTATTAAGCTATCGGATAATCGATGAAAGACTTATTGACAATTTCTGATTTATCTTCTGAAGAAATTTATGCGTTGTTAGATTTAGCACGCAAAATAAAGGCAGATCCTGATAGATTTCGTTCTCGGTTAACCCACAAAACGCTGGCGCTTTTATTTCAAAAGACTTCCACAAGAACTCGGCTTTCATTTGAGAGCGGAATGTTTCAACTTGGAGGGAGAGCAATCTATTTGGATTGGAGAACCACGAATATTCACCTTGGTTCTCTACCAGATGAAATACGATGTATTGAATTATATGTTGATGCAATACTGGCAAGAGTGTATGAACATAAATCCCTTGAAATAATGAGGGAAGCAGCATCC
Source organism: Promethearchaeota archaeon (assembly GCA_014730295.1). Next base: position 23,801 of record WJIN01000266.1, read on the forward strand.
ATTCCTATAATAAATGGGTTATCAAACAAATTTCACCCTTGCCAAGTTCTCTCTGACTTATTGACGATGAAAGAAATTTTCCAAGATTTTGATTCTCTAAACGTCGCTTGGGTGGGAGACGGTAATAATGTGTGTAATTCTTTAATTTTGGGGTGTGCTCAACTAAATATTCCGATTCATGTTGCCACTCCTCCGGGATATGAACCACATAAAGATGTTATTGAATGGGTGAAATCGCATAATAAGAGTCAATATCTAAAGATTTCCCAAGATCTAAAAAGCGCAGTTAAAGAATCGGATATTATCTATACCGATACCTTTGTTTCAATGGGACAAGAAGACGAGACACAAGAACGAATGAAAATATTCCAGTCATTTCAGGTTAATCACCAACTAATTACAGAATCAACTAAAGATCCTTATATAATGCATTGTTTACCAGCTCATAGAGGGATTGAAATTACTGATGATGTGCTTGATTCTGAAAAATCGGTTGTATTTCAACAAGCAGAAAATCGCTTGCATATGCAAAAAGCAATTCTACTAACTTTATTAGAAACTAGGTAGTAAAAAAGGGAGTGATTATTTCTTTTTTAAAAAATCGGGAAGTATTCCTTCTAATCCTAAACTTTTTAAGAGGGTATCCCTAACGTCCATCTTAATCTTGAATTCGGACATTTTCTTCAGAGCTTCTTCGAGCGCCTTTGAAAAATTCTCACTCATATCATTTATGGTATCAGAAGTTAATTTAAGTGAGTCTTTTATCGTTATATTAGTCTCATGCAAAACTGAGCTCATTTTATCCATAGATGTGGAGATCTGATTCGTAATTGTAATCACTTTATCTGAAAGCTCGCCTATTTGCTCTCGTACCTTTCTCATCTCTGAATTCATTTCAGAGAGCTCTTCCTTTAAATCTTTTATTCCTAACATGTTTATTCTCAAAATATGAATTACTAAGAAATAACTAATATTCTAACTTAAATTTTATGTTATACTTCCGTAACTGCTCTATTAAATGCTCGGTATAATAGTATTGTATCGCGTTCAATTTGAGAGATTGTGCCATTTCCACATTTTTTTGCTCATCATCAATTAATAATGCTTCTGAGGGTTTACACTTAATATGATTGAGAAGTTCTTTATAAAAGTCAAGATCATTTTTATTTTTGTGAAATTCATAACTAAAGACCCAATCATCGAAATTATCTAGAAAACCATATCTCTCTTGGAGAAATTCGACGCGTTCTTTAATATTTCCGCTAAATACCACAAGGCGATATTCCCTTTTTAATTCTTTGACTAATTCTTCAATTTTGTAGTGTGGTAGATAGGATCCGAACCAAATTTTAATAATATGATGGTATTGTTCTTTGGGTATATTTAATTTCTTTCCTACGCGTTCTTGGAACTCTTCTAAATTGATTAAGCCTTTCCGTAGCAGATATCCCTCTTTTTCAAACCTATCTCCGAATAATTCGTACAAGTGCATGAAACTATCGATATTGAATAAATCCATAAATTTGATTATCGCCAGATAAGTACCTCTACTGAAATAAACCCCCCCTAAGTCAAAAACAATTGTTTTAATTATCCCATTATTCTGATTCATACTCATATTCTAAAATATATCGAGCTATTAAAATTAACTCAATTATTCTTTAGATAAGATATTTAATTAAAAAATTGTAGAAAAAGAGAAAAAAAGATGGTCTCTCTTAAAAAATTAATGATGGTGTTCATGCTGGTGGTCGCGCCTATATTCATCGTCAGCTTCCGTATGGATTTTTTCAACCCCATACCCTTTTCCAGCTCCAGGAGCACAGAGACTTTCACCACCTTCTAATTCCCCGTTTTTGATCTTTTCTATTACCTCATCTATGGTACCTTGAATCCCCATAATTACATTAATTCCATATTGTTCGAAAAATTGAACTGCTCGTCTTCCCATCCCCCCAGCAATCATACAATCTGCGCCTTGCTCATTGACAAATTGAGGGATACTTCCGACAGTATGACCTGGATTTGAAAGTATTTGTTTACTTACCAGCTTCCCATCCTCGATATCCACGAAGGTAAATTGAGGTGCCCGCCCAAAATGGGCAGAAACTCTGCCTCCCTCCGTGCTAATGGCAAATTTTGTCAAATAATATCACCTTTTATTGATCTTCTTATAATAAAAAGTATTATCTGAATTAAAAACTTTATTGAATCATTATTCATATGCTAACAGAACGGCGGAGCTTTGTTTCTTATGAAATATAATCATTATATATAAAATTAGAAATAATTTTTAGTTCTTAAACACATTTTCTATAATTAATATGCAAAAAATAGACGAAAAAGAAGAGCAAAAGGAAATTGACTTTCATTGTACAGGTTGAGGTATCATTGACGGGATTATATACTGCGTTCGAAAAGTAAAACAATGGAGAAATAACAAAAAAACTGAAGAAAAAGAGTAAAAAATCTCAAGAATTAGATCATAAATGCTAGGATCTAATTAATCGGTTCCGCACGAACCAGAGATTTATATTTTTATTACATAAAAAGTATTTTTTTAAAGAATCCTTCTTGATTGATGTATAGAACAATTTTTTGACTATAAAAAAAAATTCGTGAGATTGAATAAAATGGTAAAGTGTGAGGAACTAAAGAAGGGCGATGTGTTTGTATGCGCTGATTGTGGGTTAGAACTGACTGTAAGCGAAGCGTGTGATTGTGCCGAAGAAGGTGCGTGCTCAGAACAAGGTTTTGTCTGCTGTGGCACGGCAATGAAAAAGAAATAGAATATATTCACCAAAAAGTATTCTGTAAATCTAAATTTTATTCCTTTTTATATTAATTTTTTTATTGATAACTTTTTCTGATTTATTGGATTGAGAATTAGAGAAAAATAGGAAATAAAATAATGAAATCTAAAATAGATAAGACGAAGGATAATCTATATGTTTTGGTTTTCAGGGCCTTCTCCGACTTTACGATATATGAATCCTAAGTCTTCAACAACCTTTTTATCAAAGATGTTCCTGCCATCGATTATGATAGGTGTTCTCATCTTTTTTTTGATCTCTTCTAAATTGAGGTCGTAATATTGTTTATGATTCGTGGCAAAGAGTAATACATCGGAATTTTCAACGGCTTTTTCAATATCATCGGTCAATTCAGTCATGTCATAATCACGTTCTTTCACATAAGGGTCATGGGCAATATAGATGATATTATGTGAATGATACCGTTTCATCAGGGATTCGATGATATTTTTTGCGGGGGTATTCCTCGTGTCATCTGTATCTGCCTTATAGGACACTCCCATCAGAGAAACTTTTATATTATCTACAAATTTACGCGCTTGGCGCAATCCATCCTCCATAAGCTCGACCATATGTTTCGGCATAAAGTCATTTAACTCTCTACTATAAGGGACGATTTTTATTCGCGAGCTGAAATTCTTTTCTGAATAAGCATCATGACCATATAATAGTAGGAATGGATCCTTAGTTAAACAGTGTCCTCCTACACCAGAACCAGGATTATGCATCATCCGATCATGTCGATGGTTGATTAGTTCAATGATTTCGAATATATTCCGATTAAAATCTTCACAGAGTAAAGCCATTTCATTGGCAAATGCGATATTGACATCCCGATAGGAATTTTCAATGCATTTGGTCAATTCAGCGGTAAGCGTGTCGGTAACTTGTAGTTCCTTTTTGACCACTTTTCCATAGAGATATTTTGCCCTATCGTTTGCTTTCGTGCATCCTCCGCCAATTACTCGAGGAAAATCAGTAATGTATTCTATCAATTTTCCGGGCATAACACGTTCAAAGGAGAACACTAAGTAAAAATCTTCCCCCCTCTTCATATCACTAGCTTTCTCTAAAATTGGTTCCACGATATTATTAGTAGTACCTGGCGCGACGGTTGATTCGATGATGACCGTGGCACCTTTTTTCAAGTGTTTTCCGGCTCTCTCAGATACAGCCTTTAATGATTCATACATCGGCACTTTTGTATATAGATCGATGGGTGTTTGGACATCAATCAGTACATAATCGGCGGTATCCACACAATCATATTTTGGGGTCACATGGAATTTTCCGTTTTTTACCACTCGCTCGATTAATTCATCAAGTCCAGGCTCGTCTCCTTCAAAAGGATTTTTTCCCGCATTTAACCAATCAATCTTCCATCCACTACGTTGGGATCGTCTTTGGATCCCTGTCACATAAAAATTTGGTACATCGGCTAGTAAGGCTGCCATCGGAATACCGACATACCCCATCCCAATAACGACTATCTCAGTTTTTTTTTCTTCTTCAGACATTTTATACTAAATCTATCTATATAGATTATTGAATATAGAGTTTAATTAATCTTAATACAAAAAGTTTTATTTTGACTAGACTATAGACTATAGACTGCTCTTTAGATTACTATATTCAATTTGAATATGTATTTTACCTCATTGAAAGGAGAATACGACTCTTAAAAATTTTGATATTTTCCTAAATCCTCCAAGGTGAAGATACCAAATCGTTCCCTTTTTTTCTTTTTCATTCTTTTAAAGCTCGCTTGAACAGTTTTTATCACAGTTTGAGACTGATATAATTGCAATGCTTTGTAAATTTTCTGATTATAGTCTGAAATATCAATATTTACTTGTTTTTCTCGGGGTGCTTTGATCGAAAGATATATCGCATAAATATAAAATTCGATATTGTCCAATTTCAATTCTTTTGCCGCGGAGGTAGCAATGTTGAATGTGGCTTGATGATCGGTGTGGGGATTGTTGTTACTTGGAGCCACTATTCTATCTGCATTTTCAATGATGGGCTTACACAACTCTATTCCCGTTTCTCGAAAATCCATAACCTGCTGGTCTGGTAATTGAAATTTATGGACACTTTCTTCGGGAATTTCTAAAAAGCTAATAACCTCATCAATTTCTCTCATACGGATTCCCGCTAGGTCATCTTCTGAGATCTGAGTTTCATTTGTTTCCATTAGTCTGCCCATTCTTTTTTCAAACGTGTAGGCAGCCCTTCCATCAGAAATGTAAATAATTTCAACTTTATGTCCTTTATCCATCCATTTAAGTATGCTCCCCCCCGCTCCCACCAGCTCGTCATCTGGATGAGGTGCAAACACCACGATTTTCATAATTTTAGAATTAATAGGTTGTATATATTTATTTAAATTAATAGAATATTTTAAAAACTTAAAGGTTGATAATTATAAATATATGAAGCTCGGGAAATCAAGTTTACATGATATCGCGAAATTACGACCTGATGATGTGAAACGAAGGCGATTGTCAAGTTATGACATGTATGGAGGGAATCGCGATTGGATTGAGATCGACCCTAATCAAACTGTCACTTTGGGTCAATATGAAGGAAGTGGGTGTATTACCCATATTTGGTGTACAACAAAATGCTCAGCTAAGAATTATTTGAGACATGCGATTCTCAGAATGTATTGGGATGGAGAAGCCGACGACAAACCCAGTGTCGAAGTGCCAATCGGTGACTTTTTTGGAATGGGTCATGCAGAACGAAAAAATTTTGTGTCCCTCCCCCTTCAGATGAGTCCGCAAAAGGGAAGAGGATTTAATTGCTGGTTTCCTATGCCATTTTCCGAAGGATTTAAAATAATGTTAGAGAATGATAATCCCGAAAAACTTATCCTCTATTATTATATTGATTATGAAATTTATGTAGATTCATTCGAAAATCAGCAAGAATATGGACGATTCCATGCGCAATGGCGTCGAGAAAACCCTACTAAGCCCAAAAAGCAAGATTTAGAAACGGGTAAAAAGTTTTCGACATTACATCCCTCAGATTTCAATTTCCATGGTGGCAGAAATAGAAATCCGTTGGAAGATAATTATATTTTACTAAAAGCAAAAGGAAAAGGGCATTTCGTAGGGAGTCATTTAAATATAGATAATCAAACCTTTATGCCTTGGGCATTTAACTGGCCAGGGGAGGGAGATGATATGATTTTTATAGATGAAAATGTGGAGCATGGCATAATTACTTTACCTGGAACTGGTACAGAGGATTATGTTAATCAAGCCTTTTGCCCACGCCAAAAATATAATGCACCCTATCATGGTATAATAAAGCCAGGGGGATTAAACTTTTTTGGAAAAATAACCTATTATCGATACCATATCGAAGATCCGATCTATTTTAACAATAAAATCGTTGTAACTATCGAACATGGTCATGATAATCATAGGTCAGATGATTGGAGCAGCACAGCTTATTGGTATCAGAAAGAACCTCACGACCATTCACTTTTTCCTGAACTATTAGATAGAGATGGAAGGGAACCTAATAGTCATTTGGCTCATATACTAAGAAAATCTTTTTGTATTTTAACAGTGTTAGGAATGGTCGCGTGGCTTTTAATTTGGCCCTTGATAAAGTTTATAATCGGGTTCTTTGCATAAAAATTGTTTCATTACGATTTTTTTGAATTTTCTGAAGTCTTGAGATGTTTATGTGGTTTTATCAATATTAATGAAAAACTGGACTAAAAAATATTAATATATGTGAACTTCTATTAGTAATCATGAGGGGAATAAAATGAAATTGAATGATATTTTCCTAAATATATTAGGAGTTATAGGTGTTATTGGTTTAATTTTTTTAGTTATTATGCTGATAGTTGTTGCCATCGCAATCAGTAATGCTGTAAGTTAATCTAATATTTGAAAATTTATTTCTCATTTATTTCATAGTTGTATAGAATATAAATTCCTTAGAATAATGAAAAAAGGTATTTCCAATAAAAGAAGCAATAAAAGTAGAAAAAATTTTACACCTTATCCAAGATTTCTTTAATCTTTTTGAGCAATTCCTTTCCAGAGAAGGGTTTGGTAATATAATAATCCGCCCCCAATCTCTTTCCTTTTTGAATATCTTCGTTAAAACTCTTTACTGTAAAGAGAACAACCACTATATCTTTGAGATCATCGTCTGTTTTAATGGTCTCTAGGACTTGATACCCGCTCATCCCTGGCATCATAATATCCAATAGGATTAAAGCGATATCATCCTCCTTTTCCTTAATTATTTTCATCGCTTCCTTGCCATTGCTACACGTAATCGTATTAAAGTCCCCCAATTCCAAAAACTTCTTCGTGAGGTTTAGAATATCGGGTTCATCATCAACGACTAATATGGTTTTTTTATCTGGCATTTTCTCTATCAGTCTGTAATAATGCTCTTCTATTTTTATTAATTATATTTAACTTAAATACATGTCATATTTAAATTTTAATCTATTAGAATGTTCCATTTTTGAAGGTTATTCTTGCTCATGACACGAAAAAAAAATCGCACCTTACCCGAATTTCCTCATGATTATATCGGTGAAAAAGCAGAAGAGTATAACCAACTTGAATGGATGGAGAGAAACCAGAAAAAGACGACTCTTCAATGCGTTGAATATCTTTTTGATCCGAAATTGGGAGATTGTAAGATCCGAGATTTTTCTCATTATTTCATATTAGATTTGGGATGCGGCACAGGATTTTCAACCGAGGTACTAATAGATATAGGATTTAATGTGGTAGGGATAGATATATTAATGGATATGCTGGAAAAAGCGGTTCATAAAACACACTATCTTTCAGAATCGACTGTGATTGATCTGCTTTTGGCAAGTATTACAAATCCCCCTTTTCGACCTTCGATGTTTCATCATATTGTTTCTATATCCGCTTATAATTTCATTACCTATAGGAAAACAACGATTTCTGAGGTGCAGCAGATCTTAAATTCCACAGCAATGTATTTAAATAGGCTACTTAAAAAAAATGGTCGTTTAGTAATAGAAATGTATCCAAATAATGACAAAGAATTAAATCTGTTTGTTTCCTCTTTTACTAGGAATAAATTTGACGGATTCTTCATAAAAAATAATCCCCAGCAAAAGGCAGGAAAGACCTTTTTGCTACTGAAAAAAATTGATGAGATATGACCGAGTGCAAATTCTGTGGGAAAAAAGATAAATTAATTTCTAAGACGCTTCAAGTGTGCCGTGACTGTATTCTTGAAGGAAATTGGGACGAAATTAAAATCCATCTACATTCTGTCCACACTAGTGTTAGGGAAATGGAAAAATTACCTGAACAACCACCCTCAATACATGATGATAAAATGGCATTTCAGTGTGATTTCTGTATTAATGAATGTTTCTTATCCGAAGATCAAACCAGTTATTGTGGTTTGCGGAATCTCATAAAGGCAAAAGAGAATGAATTACCCCTTCCCACCAAATCAAAAGGGTATATCCATGGTTATTTAGACGCTAACCCGACCAATTGCTGCAATGCGTGGTTTTGCCCGGCGGGTACGTCCAACGGATATCCCGTTTTTTCTGATTATGACGGACCAGAATATGGTACGTACAGCTATGCAGCCTTTCTATATGGATGTTCCTTTGATTGTCTATTTTGTCAAAATGCCTCTCATAAATGTATTTCAAAATCAAAACTTATGAGTGTAGAAGATATCGTCAATCGACTTATAGATAATGAGAAGATTACATGTGTATGCTTTTTTGGAGGCTCTCCAGAACCTCAGCTTCCATTTACGATAAATATCGCTGAGAAAACCTTGGAAAAAATGGAAGAAATACCAAAAAGGAAAATTCGCTTCTGTTGGGAATGGAATGGAAGCGGGAAAACAGATCTTGTGGAAAAATGCATGAAAATCGCGGTGGATACGGGAGGAAATATCAAATTCGATTTAAAAACCTATCACGAGAAGCTTAATATTGCTCTCTGTGGAATAAGCAATAATCGCACCTTAGCAAATTTCAAATATCTTGCTGAAAATTACTTCGGGACTCGACCAAGAGTGCCCGAAATGAGTGGATGTACCTTGTTAGTTCCCGGTTATACCACCCCTAATGATGTCGAACTCATTGCAAAGTTTATAAGTAAGATCAATACAAAAATCCCTTATTCCCTTTTGGTGTTTCATCCGGATTATCAGATGTATGATTTACCCATTACATCTAAAAAAGAAGCGTATAAATCGCTTGAGGTGGCAAAATCCTATTTAGAAAATGTCCATCTAGGAAATCAATTTTTATTGTAATGTCAATTACAAAGTGAAAAAAGATGATTTCTGAATTAAAAACTAAAATACCACATAGGGAAATGAGCTTTTAATTAATTTATCAATTTTAGGTCTTAATGCATTCAAATCAAACATATCATTAATTTCTTTCAACAATTCTGAGGGCCAAGTATGAGTAAATCTGATAATTGATTTCTTAAATAGAGCAGTTTCCCCACCAGAAATTACTACAAAAATGCCTTTTCTTTCTGCAAGAGTAGTGACTAGAATTTTAAAATTTCCCGCATCTATGTAGCGGATGCTAGCTCCTGCTCCAAGTACTTCTTTAAACATTGTAGAAACTGCAGACAAGGCTCCCGCCATTAAATGTTCTATATTTTTTTTTTGTTGAATTTCATCCAAAGCTTTTACTTTTCTAAAATAACAAGATGTTCCACCCTCATTGAAAATCATAAAGTTGAATATTGGAAAAGGTATCAAATATAGATAATCTGGATGGAGTATGAAATTGGAAATTATTAACAATAAACCAATTAGAGAGAGTATTAAAGCAACTGAGGTCAAAATTTCGTAAGTGGTTGTATAGAAAAATATGTCCCTAATCAAGTATAATAAGCCATACATAATCAAAAACGTTAAACCCACTGATTCAATAAAAATGGCTCTAATTTTAATTACTTTAAGTTCCTTTATTACTGTAGTAAAAGCTAAAAGAAACACAGAAAAGATTATAATTGATGAAAAGAAATTCGAAATACGAAAGAGAGCAAATACAAACATATCATCATATAATCTTAACTCTGTATAATAAATACTTAGAGGAAGTCCATTTAACGACATATAAATGGGTATGATAAGCTTACTTGATACTAAGAAAATATATAATCCTAATAAAATTATTAATAAACTTAATCTGGGTCTTGGATGAGAGATCTCTTCATAATGAAAAAACAAAAACAAGATTCCTAATGGTAAAAAACTTGTCATTATCATCATAAAAATCAGATTATTAATATTTAATCCTACAGCAGTGTTGGCAATAGCAATGCTCACTAATGTAGCCATAAGATATTTAATATCTGTTTGAAATCTTTTACTTTTATAAAAAATGATTCCCACAAGTACAAATAAGGTACCAGAGATAGTTAGAATCAAAATATTTGAAATCATACATAAATAATTTCGTATAGCTTTTTTAAATATATCTGAAGATCTCTTTCCATAATCGGAATTATTTATATATCATTCAATGAATATGATAAATTATTGGTATTTTTAATATGCGAATTCTACTTAGGTAATAAATAAAATAATATCACCCCAAAAGGGAATTTTTTTGTGAAAGAATTAGAAAATAGAACGTGCTTCATCACAGGAGCAGCAAATGGTATCGGGAGAACTTTTGCAACAAAATTGGCGGAAGAGGATATGAATCTTTTTTTGGGTGATATAGATATTATGAATTTAGAAAAAACCATCAACGAAGTCAAAGAAATAGGGATCAGCGTTTATGGGTCAAAATGTGATGTCTCTAAAATAGAAGATTACCAGAATGCAAAAAAAAGATTTTATTCCAAATATGATTAATTAGATTTATACATAAAAAATGCTGGAATTGCCTTCTGTTGAAATATACTCGCACTCACCTTACAAGATTGGGCAAAAGTATTCGATGTAAATCCATGGGGTACTATTAATTCTATACATATATTTCTTCCAGATTTGATAAAAAGACGAGAAGAACATAGTGTCAATGCCTCTTCTGGGGCAGGAGTAATTGGATTACCTAAACCACCTCCCTACATTTGTTCGAAATTCGCTTTGGTTGAACTTTCTGAAGCCATTTTTGGGCAACTCAATATTTTTAATATCCATGTCTCTGTTGTAATTCCCTCCTATATAAAAATCCGATATCTATCTCAAAAGTGAAATTAGATATCCTCAAAAGCTTATAGATGATGTAGATGATCAAGAATTAAAAGAAATTTCAGATGATCTCCTTACCCAAATGCAAAATCAAGCTATGCCAACTGAAAAGGCGGTAAAAAAATATATTAAAGGAATCAAAAACGAACAATTTTACATTTATGATAATAAATCCCTATTAAGGAGTATAATAGTGAAAGGGAAGGATCCGGAGAAATATGAACAATTTTTAATCAATTATAATAAGTCCAGTTGGAAATTCACCAAAGCCCACTTTCAGAAATATGGAATAAATCTCGAGAATTATTATTGAAGCATTGTGTCAGCGTTAATTATTATCATCGAATTTAATTTTTGTGGTTCTTTACACAGACACCCAGTAGGTTAATCGAGAATTATAAAAAAATTTATTTAAGAATAATAATTATTGTTATTACTTATTACTATATAGAATGAATTAAAATGACTCCTAATAAGTAAAACCTCATTGGTGCACACGAATGCAAAAAGCTAGAATCCGATTATCATCTATCGACCTCGAAGCTCTCAAATCTGTTTGCGAGCAAATCGAAACTGTCTGTAAAACGCAAGGAATTAAGAAGTATGGCCCCATACCGTTACCGACAAAACGTTTGGAAGTCCCTACGAGAAAAGCGCCTTCAGGTCAAGGCACAGCTACATGGGCTAAATTCGAGATGCGAATCCATAAAAGACTCTTCGAGGTAATCGCGAATGAAAAAAGCATGCACCTAATAATGAAAATTCAAATACCGGAGTCAGTACTTGTCGAAATCGAGCTAATGTAATTATTCTCTCTATCAAATTAGGATATTATTAAGTATCTTCAAAAAATTCTATATGAATGTACCGATAGATCGGAAAAAATTATACTTCTTGAATCAATTTTTTTGACTCAAGTTGATTAGTTTTTCCATTTTTAAATCTTTTCGGTATCACTGCGAAACCCCTATCCCCACTTTTACATGAGGATAGAGCTGTTTGTCGCAGCCTACCCCACTTTTCCTTGCAGGATACCTCATCCATCGAGGGTTGCTTCCGTATAAAGGGATATAACAATTTGCTTCTATCTTGCTCTTTCTTATTTGAAGTGCTCTTTTTGTTTCCTTGTTTTCTTTCTTTTAATTTAAGCTTTTCTTGTTCGCTTCTTCTAAGATCACCTTCTCTTATGTTAGCATAAAAAATCCTATGATCAAGATATTCGAACAAAATATTCACGCCACCATTAAGGTCGCGATCCATATTACTTTTACAAGTATTGCATATTATCGTGCGCTCATCTGTATCCCTTTTCTTTAATTTACCACATATACAACATTTCTTAGTGGTGTTATATTCATCGACTTTTACTATTCGTTTACCGACTTGCTTTGACTTATCGGCTAAAAGTCGACTGAATCGCCCAAGCGATCCTGAGTTATGCGATGAGTGATTTTTTGTTTCATTTTTGGCATTTAGTAAACTCTTTCCCGTTCCGGGCTTATGTTTTGCCATTTCCTTTACACTTAAATCCCCAATAACTAAAATGGATTCCTGGCAATAATGCGTGAGAAAATATGCTATTTGGTGTTGATAATCTTTCATTTGGCAAGACATTTTATGTTGCATTCTTGCACGTTTTTTATCATATTTCTTATATTTTCGGCTTTTTCGTTTTGGATCCAATTGGGGATTAAATAAATAAGAGATGTTTATATAATCACTCTCTAAATTCTCTTTTCTTTTTCTTTGGTTATTTTTTTTTACTTCTTTATTGGTCTTCTCTTTTTTTTTCTGATTTTCTTTTTTATTCTTATTCTTTTTTCCCCGATTTGCACCAAAACAATGATCTCTCATGAACATAATTCCGAATTTTTTTCTTTTTCTCTTTTGCTTCTTTTTAGATTTATCATCCGCTTTCTCTGTAGGATTATTATCTGGTTTCTTTGCATACTTAGGATTTGGTTTCTTTGGAGGTTTTCCTTCAGTTCGCCTTTTCCAATATAAATCAGCTCTTCGATTTTTAATAATCATTGTTTCAAGGTTCGTATTGACACCAGCAACTAAATTAGATACACCTAGATCAAATGCATTCACTTTTCCATTATCTTCAAATGGAGGTGTTTCAAACTTGTAAGTAAGGCATATAAAAAACCAATCTTTTTTATCTTTTTTTACTTCAATAATTTGGGGATCATTAATGAAAGGATCGAGAATATAATTATATCCCCCAATTTTTTTTTCCCTATGTGCTGATCTCATGTCGAAATGTAGTTTTACATCTTTTTTAGGGTGCTTGTGGGTAAGTTGTATTTGATTATTTCTGAAGTAAACTCCTGAATTAACTTGTGGATATCGCATGGTAAAGAAATTATTTTTGTATCTTCCACTCCTAAAACCCGGTGGTCGAGCTGTTTCGTCTCCATTTTTTCTTTTATTAAAAAATGAATTATAGTCTTGGTTTAACCTTTTTAATGCTTGTTGGTAAACTTGAGAATATACCCATTTATATTCAGGATTTTCTTCTTTAAATTGGGGTAATTTTTTTATTTGTTTATTTACCGTTAACTTTCTTTTTCTCTTCTCTTTTTTTGGAAGATCTTTTATCTCTTCGTAATTTTTTCTTCGCTCATCGAGTCCCATATTATAAATCTTCCTGGTTTTTTCTGCTAAATCCCATAAGACTTCTTTCTGGTCTGGATCGGGAAATATTCTTATCTTTTGACCCAAAAATACAGAGTTTTCGTCTTCTTTTTCCATAATGTTATCAGGTAAATTTATGGTGAAATAAATTTTTAATTCATAAAATGATACCCATTTTTCGAGTATAAAATGGTAGACACTGCAGATTTACTAAAGATTGATTTTTCCTTTAAAAAGGCGATTTTTTCTTAATATGATATGCTCTATCGCCTCAATTCTCTTTTTGTCGCCGAATTGGTACAATCTTATGAATTTAAGTTATATTATCATAACATGGAGATGATATAAGCAAAAGCAATATCCAGGTGTTATCAGTCAATGATTTTTTGTCTACAAAAAAGTGCGTAAAGTTTTTAATCAATACATTAATTTTTCTTATTTTTTGGGATATAATAAGAAAAATTCTCTTCTCCTTTAAAACCTCCGACAAAAAAAAGTTATATCAGTATTACATCCCTCTGTCTCCAATGGATTCAATGTAAAAAATAAGAATAAATATTAAAATGCCAGATTTTAGTAAAACCAAGATGTCTAATTCTCTCCATATAATTTAGATGATTAAATAATTTAAAAGGTTTGCTTTCTGTATTTAATCATACTAAATTCATTGGTATATTGTAAATTGGGAGTTCTTAATAAAAATTTAAGAATAATTGATTATCTTACTGAAAATCACAAACTTATGAATAAGAACTTAGCGTTCCTTAGCTTATCTATTAAAGTTAATTAAAGGGATTAAGAGATCAGAAGGAATAATGCCCATTTTTCCCCAATTTTAAATCATATAACTTATTAAAGTTAGTTGACTTTCTGATCTCCACTCAAAATTACTAATACTAAGGTTTCTATAGAATTAATATTCATAAATTAGGAAATATCTTGTTTAAAAGAGTATTCTTAATCTATTGGGGATTGTCAAAGATTTTTATGGGAAGATTTGTTTGAAAAAATAAAAAAATCACTATTTTTCAGGAAAAAAATTAAAAAGTAAAATATCTCAAATACATATTTTCTGGGTTAATGAAAATCCCATCTCAGAATTTTAGAACGGCTTTCATTACTAATATATAAAACACTGGAAAAACCAATGATGTGGAAAACCAGCATAATGAACAACCCTTCTCTTTTTTTTTTTTAATTTTATTTTTTGTCGGGGGGACTTGATCATTCACATCATTCCGACTAATTCCCATAATGCTCCGCCAAGATTCAAAAAGGGGAAAAACCAGAGGTGTGGGGTTGTTTATTATTTCGAGCAATCTTATCTTTTAGCTCTTCTAATCCCCTTCTATTTACATCAGTTATTAAATTTGAATGATTCCTATATCTAAATTCAGATACTTTCAAGCTTTCTTTAACTACTTTTAATCGATTGATTTTTATGAAATTTTGGTTTTTAGTGTATTTTGAGAATTTATATATGGTTTTATGATCTTATGGATCTTGAGAAATTACGATCTACCATAATTATAATGCATATTAATTGAAAAAGGGAAGTATTATGCCTAAATTTAAAGATGATAATGATAAAGTAAAATTTCCAAATCTTCCTGAGAAGTTGAGAACTATCATCTTTAAATTAGAAATTCATGGTATTATCGAAAGGTTGGATTCCGGCATAAAATTTCACGTAAAACAGTATGAACAATTAGAAAATGAAATGCTTTCATATTTATCTCAAGTTGAGAATGATTTTATTAAAGAAATTTACGATACAATCAAAGCAGACCATCCCGATACCGGATATATCAAGACCATTTCAGTTCCATGTAGTTATCAAGATTTACTTGTAATATATCAATTTCATTTTTCCTTAGAAGATCCATTAATTTTGAGTGCAAAAAATAAAAAATTCTTGGAAGAAAAAAATGAGTCTGGGGTATCTGGGGTATCAGCACCCCAGCATGAAATGGGAGTAGAAAGCCGGAAACTTGATTTTGAGGATTTATTCAAGTGGTTAGAAGAGAAGAAATGGGAGTATTGCATCTGGATTTCCAAGTCTGATAGAGATCATAATATCCAGATTAAAGGAAATTTAAATGTAAATGGTACTACGTTCAAGAAGATTGTAAGAGGTCTAAACCTTTCATTTAGCCCAAAGAATGGAAGGATAACTATTGTTCATAGTAAAGGAGATAAAGATAATGGGTTATATTTTGCGTGGCAACTAACAAATACCGGGCATAATGATTTCTGGATAAAAGATGAGCTAACTTGGGAACTTTTCATTCAAAACCTACAAAAGAAATTAGAACCCTGTAATCTCACTCCCGAAGAATTTAAAGAATTACTCGAATGTTTAAAGGATGTAAAAGACGACCAATTAGTTTTTCAATTAGAAACCGCTAACCTGATCGGTCCGAGAGATGTTATTAAAAAACTATTCAATAAAGCATGTTTGATTTACCGTAGAGTGAGGCATAGAGGTAGATATTTTCCCGTATTAGTAAAAATTGACAAGTCGAAAGGTCCTTATGAAATTGAGTTTATCGGACCGCACGGACCGACAAGATGATTACAAGATTTAACCGTGAGAGCATTTGAAACAGTTGAAAGTCTGGATCACTTTGAGTTTCTCATCCATAATTTATTAGAAAGCATGATTGATACAAATGAATTGATTAGATATGGATATAGCATTGAGGAAGATACAAATAACATCATAAAAGAACTCAAAAAAGAAATTCAAACAAATCAGCAGGAAGCTCTTGCGTATATCTCGGAAGTGAATACAGATAATTATAACTTGCACCTTCAAAGAGAAGTTCAATTAGCAGGAATGGATCAAAGATTAACGGGTATGCACTCTTACATTGTCCAGCAAGGTGATACCTTACAAATCATACAAGACGGCATTTATACTTTAGAAAATGAGATAATCCCGGATTTAAAAACGGAGCTTCAATCTTTTTATTCTGAAAATAACAAGTTTCAGAGTCAAAATACAAAAAACATTTTAGATTTAGTTTCGGGTGTGAAAACAATTTCAGGAAATCTTGAAAAGTTAATTCATTCTCAGTTCGAAGTAAAAGATGTTATTCACGAAAAAATAGAGAAAAGGCATGAAGACACAAACCAGCTAATTAAAGATACCTCTAACGAAATTAAAGACCATGTCTCGCATGCTGTAGAACATAATAGTAAAAAACTTGAAGAATCCTTAAAAAATATCATTACAGAAGAATTTAATGGACTTAGAAATACTATAAAATCAAATCTTTCTTCACTTCTAAAAGTCATTCATGCATTACCCAGAGCAACAACTAAAGAGCTCATAAAAGAAGTTCAAGACAATGTTTTCCGCTCAAGAAGTACGATTTACAATTACCTTAAGTATTTACAAGAGCAAGGTTTATTAAAACATAAGCTCTTAAGGATTAAAAAACCAGGAAGACCATCCCGGATTTATCGTTTAACAAAAAAAGCGAAGAGACTCTTTAAGATGAATAAGAAATAGTATAAGTTAAAGATTAAAAATGATAATTACAGTACACCCCCACTTACGTGGGGATAATTTTTTCGTCTATTTTGGATTTTCTCAATTTTTCGGTACACCCCCACTTACGTGGGGATAATGCTTGATATGTAACAGTAAAAAAGTTTTGTTTCGGTACACCCCCACTTACGTGGGGATAATAATCTCTCTGCGAACTTCTTCTACATCATTCACGGTACACCCCCACTTACGTGGGGATAATAAAAGATTATTTAAGAAAATCAAAATTACTTACGGTACACCCCCACTTACGTGGGGATAATTTTTTATATTTTCTTTCTTAGATTGGCTTCTTCGGTACACCCCCACTTACGTGGGGATAATTTATAACATGGCCAAATATAAATTTTATCTTGAGGAAATTTTATCTTGAGGACAAATTGCTGATTCTTCCAAATTGCTGATTGGGAAATTCTTCCAAATTGCTGATTGGGAAACCCTCCAAAAAGAGAAAAAATTCTGCTATCTTGGGGGCTCAAACCTAATTTTATAAAGACACTAATTATTTTTAATTTTTTGTTATTCATTAAACCGATTAATTTTTATTTATCAAGGAAATTATATAAGATAATAACGGTGTAAGCGAATCCGTTATATTATAGGTTCCAATAGGCTCAATTTGCTTTTCGGTTCCTTTTCTTCCTTTTCCCTTAAACATTTTGTAATATTCGGAATATTTCCCCTTCTCCGTGTTCGTCCGCTTAACTGCCATTTTATTGTATAGCTCTTGTTCTAAAAAATTTAATTTTAAATCTTTCCTTTAGAATAATGAGAGAAAAATACTAATTATTAATTAAGTTATCATGAAAGAAAAGCTAAAAGTCTATTTAGATACTTCAGTTATTTCAGCATTATTTGATGATAGGAATCCAGAAA